>JAKFVC010000159.1 GCA_021732415.1 Planctomycetaceae bacterium | reverse complement strand
CGCCCGGTTCGCTTTTCCGGCCAGGGCGAGCGGAGCAGTCTCCTTCATTTGTTTGCGGGACTGGGCTCGCCTAATCGATTGTTGATCACGGCAGCGGCACGATGGTCGGCAGGTCGTCCCGAATCATATGGACACGAAAGCTAAAGACCGCCCCTCCTTCGGGCCGATTCGCTGCCGTGATGGTCCCGCCATGCGCCTGAACGACACGGCGGCACGTCGAGAGTCCCAGTCCATGCCCCGTTTCCTTGGTCGTCACGAACGGTTCAAAAATCCGTTCGACAAGTTCCGGTGGCATGCCAATACCCGTATCCCGCACGGTCACCACGCACCATCCCGATTCGACCAGCTCCGTTCGCGACCACTTGGCCAGGCTGTGCCGCGACAACGGGTTTTCCGATGACACTTTCTGCGGCACCTGACGCAATCCGGTCGGAGCCAGCGCAAATTCGGCCAGCCGCACGGCATCAACCGTTGATCGCCCACCTTCCTGGTCGTCTGGCCGAGCCTCGATCTTGATTTCGATCGTGCCCCCATTCGGCAAGGCATCCAGAGCATTCAAGACGAGATTCAACAAGACCTGGCGGAACTGCCCCGCGTCGGCGTAGACTCGCACGGGATGATCGGGAAAACGATCGACAAACCGCACTTCCTGCGATGCGGCTCGCGCCGACACCAGTTCTTCAGTTTGAATGCACAACGTCCGCATGTCGAAGACGTTCTTCTCCAACTGCGGCGGTCGGGCAAAATCCAGGAACGCCTGGAGTGATGTCTCCATGCGGCCGATTTCTTCGTTCATCACCTGCAAGCTGCGGCCACGCAAGCCGGGGCCATCGTCCCCCTTCTGCACCGCCGACTGGACCAGCATCTTCATCGGCATCAGCGGATTGCGCAACTCATGAGCCAACCCCGCGGCCATCTGTCCCATCGAAGCGAGTTGCTCGCGCCGCAGGATTTCCAAGTCTTGTCGCTGCAGACGCTCCACGACATCGGCAATATGCTGCTCCATCGCCTGCAGACTGAGCTGCAGTTCCTGCATCGTCGTCCCTTCCGAGAGAGTCACCGGGCCCAGGACTTCCGTCAGTCGTCCGGCCACGCCCTGGACCGAGACATGCAGTTTGACCATCGTCTTGCGCAGATTCAGTGCGACCCCCACGCCCAAAGCCAGACCAGCCAGTGAGCCGCACGTCCCCAGTAAGATGAAACCGATCCGAATCCGCTTGGCCGTTTGTTTCAAGGCCGTATTCGACGTCTCGATCACCTGCCGGTTGTAGTCGACGCATTTCTGGGCCGGCTCCAGGACTTCCTTGGTCAGGATCTGATCGACCAGCGTGGCGAGCGCCTTCTGCTGATGCTCCTGGGGCTCAGCCAACTGAATACGCCGGTACTCGTCATAAAAATGGATGTAGCCGCGTTCGACGACTTCCACCAATTGCTGCTCCGCTGGCGTACGAGCCGACCGTTTGGCCTCACCGAGCAGTTCCTGGGTTTCCGTCCGGTGCGATTCAATCTTGTTGAATTCGATCTGGCTGCCCGTCCGCAGGAAGAGATCCAGATTGCGTCGGAATTCGCGCATCTTGGTATAGAGATCCTGCGCCGCGACGACACCGTGGACCTCTTGCGCAATCAGCAACGAGTTATCACTTTGCGTCTTATCAACCCACCACGCCGCCAGCACTCCCAGCCCCAGCAGCAGCAAGCTGGTGGCAATGACGGGCCAGGTGGCAATGACAATCGTGCGAGTACCCATATCGGAATTCCTGTCTCGGACCGACTCAACAGCCTGCGGAAATCGATCCGCGCCCTCGCGACAGTAAGTCTATGCGGAACTGGGGATTGAGGAAATGACTAATGTCTAAATCCTAATGTCTAAAAGGAGAAGAAAGCCTTCTGAGGTGACGGCGGTGCAGCCGCTATTGGTGGGGCATTTCAAAACCGCCCCCGTTGGGCTTGTCCCAACGGAGCGCTGACTGGTCAGCTACCCAACAGCGAGTTTTACAGAATTCTCAACGCGTTTCTCCCTGGTAGCTGGCCAGTCAGGGCTCCGCCGGGACAAGCCCGACGGGGGCCTGATCGACCAGTTTGTTAGCGATTCTAAATAGATATCCCTTTTAGACATTAGGATTTAGACATTAGTCATTTCCTCCCCTCCAACTTGCTCTTGTGAAAATCCCCCTCTTCCATTACCAATCCGCCCACACGTCTTTCTCTCCGCCAAAAATCATCCCTCGTTCTCGTTAACTCACGACCTCCACACGCCAGCCCCTGCAGGAGGTGGGCCTTATGTCATTTACTCGCCCAACTCTGATGATTCTGACAGGCCTGTTTGTCGGTTGCGCTTGCGCCACGCTTGCTCACGCCGCCCCGATTCAGCCGTTTGATGCCGCAGTGCAGTCGGCCGCCGGTGAAGAGATCTACGTGCGCAGTGGCCCCGGGACGGAGAAACATTACCCGACGGCGAAGCTGAAGAACGGCGATCGGGTGCACGTTCTGCGCAAGGATCCCGGCGGCTGGTTCATGATCACTCCTCCGCCCGGCAGCTATAGCTGGATCCTCAGCCGCTACGTCGTGCGCAATGGAAATCAGGGGACCGTGAAGGAAAACGGTATCGTCGTCCGCGTCGGTGCGTTCGGGAGCGCCCAGCGCGATGTCGAACAAGTGCGTCTCAACCAGGGTGATACCGTCGAAATCCTCGGCGAACAGATCCTCGATTCGGACAAAGGCAAGGACCAGTGGCTGCAGATCAAGCCGCCACGCGGCGAACATCGCTGGATCAAGGGGAGTCACCTCGTCGAACTTAACCCTGACGGCACCCCGAAAGTCCTGGCCCAGACCGGCGACGGCAAAATCAAGAATATCCCCGAATCGACCGGCGCCCACGCAGTTGAGAGCCCGACGGAAAAAATTGCCGGCCCGACGAAACCGCGCGGCAAGACACCTGCCGCCGAAGGTCCCGCTTACATCGCCGACAAAGATCTGGGTGGCGGTAACGCCCCGAAATTCGGCCCCCCCGGACGTAAACCCGAAGTAGCCGATCCGTTCGCCGACCTGCCCGAAGGAGCGGCCATTGCTCCGACTCTCGGCCACAGCCAGGACGTCGCGATTCGTGAAGAATTGAAGATCCTCGATCAGGAACTGGCCCAAATCCTCAGCCAACCCGCAGCCGACTGGGAACTGGGCCCGCAGCGTGAGGACCTGGAATCGCTCAAGGAAACGGCCGGCAAATCGCCGATCGTCGCCCAGATCGATCAACGCCTCGCCCGGCTGGACGAATACCAGGGACGCCACGACGAAGCCCTGATCATGGCGAAACGCGCCCGCTTCAATCAACCGCTGGCCACGCAACCGCTCGATTCCGGAGACCCGAATGCGACCGCGCCCCGCGTCTCCCGCGACACATTACGCATCGCCCCGAATCCCGCGGCCCCTGTGCCTGCAGTTCCCACCGCACCAAATTCCCCGGGCAGCCGCCCCACATCACGATTCACCGGAGCGGGGATCATCCACCGCCTGCCGAACGCACCGCCGGGCACTCCGCAATACGTCATCGCCGCCCCGGATCGCCGCATCCTGTGCTATCTGGACGCCGCCCCCGGAATCAACCTCGACCAATACGTCGGCCAGGCAATGGGCCTGACCGGTCCCCGAGGATTCGACCAGCGGATCCGGTACGACCGCATGCAAGTCCAAAGCCTGACCCCAGTGCAACTGTCACGCTAGCCTCGTAGGACGGCCGCCCCGGCCGTCGTGCGCCTCGTCTAGAGGGGCGACTAAGAGGGTGTGAGAGTGAGAGGGTGTAAGAGTATGAGAGTAACGAACTCACACCGCGATCGCGAAAGTGAATAGATCACCCTCATACCCTCATACCCTCATACCCTCATACCCTCATACCCTGGCACACTCACACTCTGGCACTTTCACCTGTACTCATCATCGCTCGGTGAATTCGTATTCAAAATGACAGGCCGCAAGCCTATCCCACGGGGAACCATCGGTTATCATCTGCGGTACGTTTTACTACCGTGAATCATTCCCCAAGGATCTTCAGCATGCGTCTTGCAATCCACACATTGGCAATCGTCCTGATCCTGGCCGGCCTCACCGGTTGCCCCACGAATCCCGCGAGCATGGGTAAGGCCGAGGTCGAAAAAGTCCTCATCGATGGCCTGGCCCTCAAGTCGGTGGCAATCGAAGCCAAACCGCAAGGGGGCGGCTTTAGCGGAACAGGGCAGGGGACCGACGGCGTCGAATACAAGATCGACGTTATCCAGGACGCCTCCCAGAAAAAGCTCAGCTACACCGCCGAAAGCAAGAACGGCGAAGAGGTGAAGTCCGGGCATATCCTGCACAAATAGGACAGCGCAGCCGTCCCGTAGCCCGACTCTCCGAGTCGGGTAATCTTCGTACAAGAGCTGAGACACATGGCATCGCCAATCATGGCTCAGCTCCATCGGTGAGACGCCGCAGCCACCACAAACAAAGTCCCAATCGAGAAGAATCCCGCGAATAATGCGGACAGCGACCAGGCATGCCTGTGGCCACGTATGAGTCGATAGATCGCCCACGTCATTCCGCAGAGTACGACCGGCGCTAAGAAGTATCGATCCAATCTGCCGCCGAAGCCGGGACTGAAAATGACGATCATGTGGAGCAACACCCAACCGGATGTGGCGGCAACCCAAATCGCTGCTTCAGTGAGTTGCGACGAAGTGACTTTCATCTGCAACACCCAATGGTGAAATCTCGCCGGTTGTAGCTTGCTTCGACGCGTCGAGTGCTCCTCGTCGAAGTACCCGACTCAGAGAGTCGGGCTACGACGGCCTGCGGCCTATTCGAAATCCAACGGCCCGCGGGTCACCCCCAGTTGATTCAGCACCCGCAACTGCTGCCACATCTGCCGCCCTGCAGCCTGTCCCGCCAGCACCTGCGAGTACTGCCCCAACATCGCCACCGATTCGTCCGCAGTCTCACGCAGCAACTCGATCCGGAACCAACGGATTCCCAACTGCTGCATCCGAGGAATGTACTCGGCGGCCGACTGCGCATGGGCGTTGAACAACGTGTTGCGACATCCCACATCCGCGACGAGAGGATGCAACTCACCCACCCTGTCTCGCAGGTCCACCTTGTGATGATCACAAGGCCGCCCGCAGTCGCGGTAGTCTTTCCCGTTCGACAGCGTATGAGCAAACACGCAATGTTCCATGTGGAACATCGGCATGTGCTGGTGAATGACCGACTCGAAGCGTTCGGTCGGAAATCGTTGCAGCAGTGACTGCAGTTGCTGCCAGTTCAAATCATAGCTGGGGACGAGCCGCTGCACTCCCTGTTCGACGAATAACCCGGCAGTAAGCTCATTCGACACATTCAGTGAGTAATCCCCCAGCAACGCCAACTGGGGAAAAAACTGTTGATAGAAACTGAGTGCCGACAGATTCCGCACCAGCACAAAATCAGGAGCATAGTTCCCAATCTGCCGCAGCCAGCCGTCCTCGCTCGGCTTGACGATTCGCAGGGTCGCCAACGCAATCGGCACCCCCGCCGCACGAGCCATCTTGACCGCAGCCTCATACCGCCGAACTTCCTCAAAATCGCAATAGACGAGACTCACGCCAGGGGAATCCAGCACGGCCTGCAACTGCTCGAGATTCCGCACGAGCACTGTCAGATGCGACCCGTGGCCGACACTGCTAGCGTCGGCGTTGTTTGTGTTTGTGCTCACACGGACGCTAGCAGCGTCCGCCACGAAGGCTCGCAAATCATCCAGCGCCGTCAAGCACAGTTGGTCGCGACGTTCCGCCTGGATACGTTCGGCTCGCAAGTTCTGCACGGCCTGCCGTCGCAAATCATTCAGCAAGCTCTTGGGAACCATCACCGCGAGATCCGTCCCCTCCGGCACCACGCCGGTTGAACTCTCCAGGACGACAGCACCCAGCTCAAACGGAGTCTCCCCCAATCGCGCGAGTTGTTCCCGGAGCACCGCAGGCTTCAACGGAACCTTGACCGCCGCTTCCAAAATCTGGTCACTCGTCGCTTGCCCGGATGATCCTTGCGGATCGCGGAACTCCACCCGCAACGGTTCACCAACTGCCGCATACACCCGCGCATCAATCCGCACGCGGTGGCGAACCTCATCACGATTGTAAGTCTGCTCGAGACGCCGCCGCAGGGCCGGGTCATCCGTCTTCCACACTAAGCAACCGATCGCCAGCGAGGCCAGATTCACCGTACCAGCGTGGAAGATCAATTCGACGCGCGGCGTTCCCTGCCGCTGACCTCGAGCTTGAACCTCGACAACGCGGCCCCCTTGTTCGTCCTGATCGGGATGGCCTTCATCGAACACCACGCCATCACCCGGCTTGATCGGCAACCACGCAGTCCCATCCTCCGCAGCCGCCACCGAGTCCACATGCTGGGCATGCAACTCAACGATGACGCCTTGTGCGGAGCGTTCCACAACCGTACCCAACTGCACTCCGCGGCTTTTCGGAAACCGTCCCTGGACCAATTCTTGGTGATCGACGCCCGACAGAAATCCGTGGGAAAATCCGCGTGAAAAGCTCTGCTGCAGAGTCAGCGATTGTTCGTGAGACAACTCGAACGGCCGCGATTCCAGCGCCGCATCCAACGCCGTGCGATACGTCTGAGTGGTGGCCGCGACATACTGGGCACTCTTCAGACGACCCTCAATTTTGAAACAAGCAACTCCCGCTTGCACCAGGTCGTCGATCAAGTCCGGCGCAGCCAGATCCTGAGGACTCAGTAAGTACGCGACCTCTCCCATCTCACGCTGCTCGCCGTCGACGATCAGATCGTACGGCAAGCGGCAGGCTTGGGCACACTGACCGCGATTGGCGCTGCGGCCTCCCAGCGATTCACTCGTCAAACATTGGCCGCTGTACGCGACACACAACGCCCCGTGGATGAAGACTTCCAGCGGCAGCGTGGTCCCGGCGGAAATGGCAGCGATCTCTTTGACCGACAGTTCCCGAGCCAGGATGACTCGTTCGACACCCATCTTCCGAACGAATTCCACTCCCCGGACATCCGTCAGCGTCATCTGCGTCGAACCATGCACGGTCAACTGCGGAGCCAGCCGGCGAATCAATCGCGCCAGTCCCAAGTCCTGCACAATCACGGCGTCCACCCCGGCCAGCGCCAGGGCTTTGACGTACTCGGTAATCTGCGGCAATTCGTCCGAGAAAATCAGCGTGTTGCAAGTCACATAGCCGCGCACATTGTGATCGTGCAGATACCGCATCACCTGCGGCAATTCTTCCACGGTGAAATTCGTGGCCCGATGCCGGGCATTGAAATCGGACAGACCGAAGTAGACCGCATCCGCCCCATTGGCAACCGCAGCCTTCAAAGCCTCCCACTCCCCAGCCGGAGACAACAATTCAGGCCGGGCGGAATGAGCAGGCGGCAGAGCGAGCTGGGAAACAGAAACAGCATGCGGCGACATCAAGACGACTCTCGGATAGATTTTGGGGGCTCGGTGCCATTCTACCCGCCGCGACGGTGCTGAACCACGTTCTCTCGAAATTACAGAGAGAAAGGGGGGAGTTGACAGAAAAAAGGGGCGACAGAAAGATCCTGATCTGTCGATTCACACGATGAGACGGTCTGCATTTTTCTGTCGTCCCATTTTTCTGTCAGCAATCTTCCAACAATTTCCCTTCGACTTCGTCCTTCGTGTCCTTTGTGACCTTCTGTTCAAAATCAGAATTCAAACAGAAGGTCACAAAGGACACGAAGGAATACTCGTTCAAAGCTGAGAATGTTGCGACTCGGCAGCCATCAACGCCATTAACCGCATTTACTTCAATCAGTTACAGCGAAACCATGTCGTTCCCAAAGGTTGTCCAAGGCCCCTGGAAACCCCTATTTCTGCTTGCTTACGACCGCTCCAGCCGATACCATCAACTAACGTAAATATGTTGTCGCCGCTCGGGAGAACCATTCGCCATGCCAGTTGAAAAATGGAATGCAAAATGGGGTCATCCGGGGCTGACTCGCCGCACAGCGTTGCAGGCGGGGGCGATCGGACTGTTGGGATTGGGGACCAATCATCTGGCCCCGTTGCGCGCGGCCAATCCGGCAGGCAACCTTAAGGCGCGTTCGGTCATCTATATTTTCCTGTCGGGTGGATTGAGCCAGCACGACAGTTTTGACCCGAAACCTCTGGCCTCCGATACAATTCGCGGTGAATTCCACCCGATCGAGACCCGAACTCCCGGCTTGCAGATCTGCGAACATCTGCCGCTGCTGGCCCAGCGGAGTCACCTGTGGTCTGTCGTCCGTTCGCTGACGCATCCGTCGAATGATCACTCGGCCGGACATCACATCATGATGACCGGCCGGAGTCAGGTTCCGATCGGCTTCAATCCGTCCAAGCCGCAGAATATTGACCACCCCAGCCTGGCCTCCATCGCGACGGCGGTGACTCCCTCGCGGAACAATCTGCCGCCGGCAGTCGTGTTGCCCGATAAGCTGGTCCACAACTCCGGCCGTGTCCTTCCAGGCCAGTTTGGCGGGGTGATGGGGTCGAAGTACGATCCGTGGTTCATTGAGGCCTCGGCCTTCGCAAGCGACTCTTACGGAGCCTTTCCAGGGTACGAGTTCGACCACCAACACCGCAAATTTAAAGGCCGCGCGTCGTTCGAGATGCCCAGCCTGACTCTGCCGGAAGGATTTGGCACCAAGCGTCTCGACGGCCGGTTGGCGTTGTTGTCGCACATTGACGAACAACGGCGCGATTGGGATCGCCATGCGGAAGCCCAGCAGTTTGATCGGCACCGCCAGGCAGCGTTGTCATTGCTGACCGACGTGCAAGTCCGCAAGGCCTTCGACATGCAGCAGGCCCCGCCTGAAGCACTCGAGCGGTATGGCCGCAATTCGTTCGGCTGGTCGCTGTTGATGGCCAGGCAACTGGTCGAGGCCGGCGTCAATCTGATCCAGGTGAACCTCGGCAACAACGAGAGTTGGGATACGCACGGGAACGCGTTCGCCAATCTGAAGAACAGCCTGCTGCCGCCGATGGATAAGTCGGTCTCGGCGCTCTTGGACGACCTGAATGAAAGCGGTCTCCTCGAAGACACGCTGATTGTCATGGCAGGCGAATTCGGGCGTACGCCACGCATCTCTCACCTGCCGCAGTTTTATAAGACGTCTGGCCGCGACCATTGGGGCGCAGTGCAATCGGTCTTATTTGCCGGGGGCGGAACCAAGGGAGGCGTCATCGTCGGTTCGAGCGACAAAACCGGCGGCTACCCGGCGACGTCGCCCCAAACCCCGGAGAACATGGCCGCGACAATCTACAATTCGCTCGGCCTACCAGACACCACCGCCTGGTTCGACCAAACCCAGCGGCCCCACCATATCTACAACGGCGAACCGATTTCGGGGTTGTTGTAAGCAAGCCGAGGGGAATGAGGAGGCAGACAAATTCATTTTGGAACACTAATCTACGCTAATCTTCGCTAATTAGGAAAAGAAATCAAATTGATTGAGTCGCATCACAAATCGGCTCAAATGCTATTCTTAATTAGTGTAGATTAGCGAAGATTAGTGTTCCAAAAAAATGTTTCCCTCCGCATCGCCGATTCGACTCATTCACAGGAAACTGACTTCACGATGTATCGGCCGCTGAATTATCTCTGCCGGGGATTGATCGCCTTCCAACTGTTGGTCGTCGCCGCCGGCACTTCGGGAGCCGAACCCGAAGCTCAGGTTCCGCCCGCTGATCCTGCGGCGTTGCAATTCTTCGAACAAAAGGTCCGTCCGCTGCTGGTCGCCAAATGCCAGGAATGTCACGGGTCCGAAAAACAAAAATCCAACTTTCGCGTCGACTCCCGAGAAGCCTTTCTCGAAGGAGGCGACAGTGGAGCGGCCCTCGTCCCGCTGGAGCCGATGAAGTCGATGCTGATGGATGTCATCAGCTATCGGGGCGAAATCAAGATGCCCCCCAAGGCCAAGCTGTCGGAAGCCGAAATCGCCGACTTGACCGCCTGGGTGAAGCTGGGTGCCCCGTGGCCGAATTCCAAATCGACCATTCCCGCACCCGCCGCGGGCTCTGAACCGACCGTCATCACCGCCGAACAAAAAGCGTTTTGGGCTTTTCAACCCGTCTTGGATCCCGCGCCACCCGCAGTGAAGAATGAAGCTTGGATTCAGTCTCCGCTGGATCGTTTCATTCTGGCCGACTTGGAAGCGAAAGGTTTTCAGCCGGCACCTCCTGCCGACAAACGGACGTTGATCCGCCGGGTCACTTTCGATCTCACAGGATTGCCTCCTACTGAAATCGAAATTGAAGGCTTTCTGGCAGATGAACAGCCCGGTGCCTTGGGACGTCTCGTGGACCGGTTACTCGAATCACCCCGTTATGGAGAACGCTGGGGCCGGCATTGGCTGGATGTTGCCCGCTATGCCGACTCGAATGGTCTCGATGAAAACTTGGCGTATGCCAACGCCTATCACTATCGCGATTATGTCATTCGAGCTTTCAATCAAGACAAGCCCTTCAATGAGTTCCTGCGCGAACAAATCGCGGGCGACCTGCTACCGGACAGCGGACAGCCCGATCTCCAGCGGGATCGATTGACAGCAACCGGCTTCCTGTGCCTCGGGGCCAAGATGCTCGCCGAGGACGATCCCGTCAAAATGCAGATGGACATCATCGACGAACAAGTCGATACCGTCGGCCGGGCCTTCCTGGGTTTGACGATCGGCTGTGCCCGCTGCCACGACCACAAATTCGACCCGCTGCCCACCGCCGACTACTACTCGCTGGCGGGAATTTTTAAGAGCACCAAGACGATGGAGAATTTCTCGGTCGTCGCGCGCTGGCAAGAACGTCCGATTGCCACTCCCGAACAACTCGCCGCTCGTCAGGCCCATCAAGCTCGGATTGATGCTCAGAAGGCGGCCGTGCAGGTGCTCGTTACGCAGGGGAATGAAGCGCTGTTGGCGAATGCTCGGGACCATGTGAGCCTCTACCTGTTGGCGGCTACGCGTCAACAACAGTTGGCAGCGCTGCTCGAACAAGCCCAAGTCCGCGGCAACACCCCGGATTTGAAAACGCTGCCGGGCGTCATCCTGATTGAAGCCGAAGACTTTCAGCGGGGTAACGTCTCAAAAGACCGCGCCACTTACGGGCAGGGCATTGGGGTGTTGGTCAATGCTGGGCCGACTCCCAATTTCTCCGAATATGATGTCCAGATCCCGACCGCAGGCGACTATCAACTCGAGATCCGCTACGCCGCTGCCGGGGCGCGGCCGTCAAAACTGTTTGTCGACGGTGAGCTGCGTAAACCCGACGCCACCAGCAAAGCCACCGGGTCCTGGAATCCGGATACTCAGACTTGGTTCGTCGAGGGCATCTATCGTTTGACTGCCGGTTCGCACATCGTGCGTTTGGAGAATCCCGGCCCGTTCCCGCACATCGACAAGTTGCTGCTGACGACGGCCAGTGGTCCTTCCGGTACGTTGGTAGAAATCCCCGCGTCCGACTACCAGCCACTCGCCGGGATCACGCGCCAGTTCGCGGCGGTCCTGGAAAAGTCGAACTCCGATCCGAAATCGATCTGGACCGCCTGGCATCAATTCCGCAAAGAACAGCGTCTGACCGCGGACGACAAGACCCCCGAAAATCAGGTCGCACGCCTGCTGGGAAGTACCCCGCCGGCGTCACTGGCGGAACTCGCCCAGCGCTATCAGTTGGCCTTCAATGAGGCCGCTGCCGCCTGGAAAGCACAACAGGCCGATCCGGCCAAGCAATCACTGAAAGCACTCGAGGATACCAACCTTGAAGCCTTCCGTGTCGCTGCGGTGGATCCGCAAGGAATCTTGAGGGTTCCGGCAGATTCCGAATCCAGCTTCCCAGCGGAAGCAGTCGCGGCGCTGAAGGTATCGCGAGACCAGCTCAAGGATCTCGAGCTCAAGCTACCGAAATTCACCGAGGTCATGGCGGTCTCGGACCAGAACCCTGAGAACCTGAAGATCCATCTGCGAGGCAGCCACCTGACCCTGGGCCGCGAGACTCCCCGCCAGTTCCTGCGTGTGATTGCTGGCGACCAACAAACGCCGCTGGGGAAGGACCGCAGTGGCCGGTTGGAACTCGCCAATTGGCTGGCCAGCGCCGAGCACCCCTTAACGTCGCGCGTGATTGTCAATCGCGTCTGGCAGTGGCACTTCGGTGAAGGCATCGTGCGGTCCCCCGATAACTTCGGCCGGCTGGGGGAACGCCCCACTCATCCGCAGCTTCTCGATTGGCTGGCGAAACGCTGTGTCGACAGTGGCTGGTCGCTGAAAAAACTGCATCGCCTGATTATCCTGTCGGCGACCTATCAAATGAGTACCACCTACAACGCCGCGGCTGCTCAACAGGACCCGGAGAATCGGTTGTTGTGGCGAATGAACCGCCAGCGTCTGGAAGTCGAAGAGATTCGCGATGCCTTGCTGGCAGTCGGCGGCAGCCTGGATGACACCATGGGCGGCACGCATCTGCAGACAGGCAACCGGGGCTACGTCACCAGCACGGCTAACGTCAATCCGGTCGTCTATCAGCACAACCGTCGGTCGATCTACCTGCCCGTGATCCGGAGTGCCTTGTACGAGCTGTTCCAGGCCTTCGATTTCGCCGACCCGAGCGTGTTGAACGGCCGCCGCGATCAAACCACAGTGGCACCACAGGCACTGTTTATGATGAACAGCGCGTTGGTCCTGGAGCAGTCCCAGCGGCTGGCGAATTCGTTATTGATGAGAACCGAACTGGATGTGCCCGGGCGGATCAACGTGCTCTATATCAAGGCCTATGGGCGACCGCCAATCCCGGTGGAAGTCCAACGCGATGCGGCTTATCTGGAACGTTTTCGAGCGGCCGCGGTGGGTAAAGTGCCGGAGGGAGAAGTCGAACTTCGTGCCTGGCGCAGCCTGTGCCGTGCGGTGCTGGCTGCGAATGAATTTTTGTATGTGGAGTGAAAGCAAGCCCGTAGGATGGCCGCCCCGGCCGTCGTCTTTTCGCAATTGAATACACAGGCGACCCAATCAGCCGGCACGCGTTAGCGTCCGGTTCGCCTGGAAAATTGAGTCGAATGTTGCCTGAACCGTGGGCTAACGCCCAGCGGCTGATTTGTTTAATAGCCAATGTGAGTCGTCCTCATGCAGTGCAATTCCTTTACCCCAGTCTTCACCCGCCGCCAGATGCTGCAAATCAGCTCGGCCGGGTTTGGACAAATGGCGTTGGCCAGCCTGTTGAATGCCAACACACCGGCGACCAGTCCGCTCGCCCCCAAGGCCCCGCACTTTCCCGCCAAGGCGAAACGGGTCATCTTTCTGTTCATGCACGGTGGACCCTCGCAGGTCGATACGTTCGACTATAAGCCGCTGCTGGAACGTGATCACGGCAAGCCGCTACCGTTCCCCAAGCCGCGAGTCGTCTCCGCGCCCACGGGGAACTTGCTCAAGTCTCCCTTCAAGTTCCAACAGTACGGCCAGTCGGGGGCCTGGGTCAGCGAAATCTTCCCCCATGTTGGCAAGTGCGTGGACGACCTGTGCATCATCAATGGGATGTACGGTTCGAATTCGCGCCACGGCGGGGCGTTGCTGGAACTCCACACCGGCAGCGATACCTTCGTCCGCCCCAGTCTGGGATCGTGGCTGACGTACGGCTTGGGGACGGAAAACCAGGATCTGCCCGGCTTCATCACCATGTGTCCCACGCTGACACACGGTGGCGTGAATGCGTATAGCTCGGCCTTCCTGCCAGCCGTCTACCAGGGAACTCCGCTGGGAAATGCCAGCATTCCGTCCGAGCAGGCCAAGATCCCCTACATCGAAAATGCCGAAGGCCAACCCAAGGATCTGCAGCGTCTGGAACTCGATCTGCTGCGTGAAATCAACACCGAGCGGATGACTCAAACCGGTCCTGACTTGGCACTGGAAGGCCGCATCAATTCGTTCGAGCTGGCGTTCCGCATGCAGACGGCCGCGCCCGAATTGCAACAGATCTCGGATGAGACGGAAGCGACTCAGAAAGCGTATGGTCTCGACAACCCGAAGACCAAGAACTTCGGCCGGCAGTGCTTGATGGCCCGGCGCTTCATCGAGCGTGGCGTGCGGTTCGTCCAATGCACGCACAGCTACAAATGGGATCAACACGGAAACCTGAAAGCCGATCACACCAACAACGCCATGGAGGTCGATCAACCGATCGCAGCGTTGCTACAAGACCTCAAGACGCGCGGCTTACTCCAAGATACTCTCGTCCTATGGGGCGGAGAATTCGGACGCACGCCCGTCGCCCAGGGCAACGACGGCCGCGACCACAATCCGCAGGGCTATACCATGTGGATGGCGGGCGGAGGCGTGAAGCCGGGAATCCGCCATGGCAGCACCGACGACTACGGCTACTTCGCGGTCGAGAACAAAGTCCATCTGCACGACCTGCACGCGACCATGCTGCACTTGCTGGGCCTGGATCATCTCAAGCTGACCTACCGCTACGCCGGTCGAGACTTCCGTCTGACCGACGTCCACGGTGAGGTCGTGCATGAGATTATTGCGTGAATATAATTTGGACTGCGATGATTCATCGCGGTCTATGGGAGGGCGAGGCTCCCGCCGAGCCTAAGACGAGCTTTAGCTCGGCAACCGCCGGAGGCATTGCACAGGGCCTCCGGCGGACGCCGACCTGCGGTCGCTTTAGGCTCGGCGGGAGCCTCGCCCTCCCATCAGACGGGGCCTCACCCGGAAATCAACCCGCGCAACTCTTTCAGCGCCCTCGGCACGGCGACTTCCGCATCTTCCGCGGCCTCGTACTCCAGGACCACATACCCGCGGTAGTGAGCATCCTTCAGGATCTTCACGATCCGCCCCAGATCGGCCGGCTGATTCTTGCCGTCGATCTTCATCTCGGTCTTGATCTGCGCATTCACGGCATACGGAGCAATTCTCGCCAGTTGTTCGTACGGGTCACCACCGCTGGAAAAATTGCCGCTGTCGAGGTTGATTCCCAACCACGGAGAATCCAACCGCTTGACGATCGCCAGCAACTGGTCGGCGGTCGCGGTAATGCCACCGTGATTTTCCAGGGCGAGAAACACTCCCTTCTCCGCGGCGTACTTCAAGCTTTCCTGCAGACCTTCGACACAGCGATCGACAGCCACCGCTTCGGTGTCGTCCTTCGGCTTCACGCCGGCAAACACACGAATCACCGGCGCCCCGAATGCCGCGGCATAGTCGATCCACTTGCGCGTATGAGTCAGCCATTGATCGCGTTCGGCTCCCGCAGCCAGGCAAAAATCATTGCGAATGGCGGTACCGGAAATATCGAGGCCCAGGCGAAACGCGCGCTGCTTGATGTCATTCAGGTACTGGGGCGTGATCTCTTTGGGGAACCAGTAACTGGTGAGCTCACAGCCATCGAGGTTATAGCCGGCACACTTGTCGATGAATTCCAGCATCGTCAGCTTGGGCTTGTCTCCCCCCAGTTGATCGCGGAACGAATAGGCCGCCAGGCTGAGCTTCATGTGGCTATGGCCGTTGCGGGTGATCGGTTCCAAGGCGGCGGCAGGACGGCTGGTCCCGACACAGGCGCTCAGCGCGGCTCCGGCAGCGACCGTTTGCAAGAAAGCACGACGTGTTCCAGCGGGGGCGGACAATTCGGGGCGAGATGACATGCAGGAGCTCCTGTTCGCAAAGGGGGCGGGTGAATCATGTAGCCCGACTCTCTGAGTCGGGTGTCTTAAAGCGAAGGATACCCGACTCGGAGAGTCGGGCTACGGCCTCAAACGGAAATCCTCAACGAGCAATGCGGACAATGATCCAGCTTGGGATCCAACGGAGCACCACACCCCGGACAGTTCTTCAGGTTCGGTGCCTTGTTCCGAAAATTGCCTTCCAGCGACGTACCGCTCATGACCCAGTACGAACAGCCGATGACAATCACCAGGCCGACAGCGACGACGAGGACCATCAGGACTGACATGATGTAAGGAACCCCGTCAAAACCAATTTCAATGAGTGATCCCCGTATTGTGTCGTAGAAGCGAATTAGATGAAAGCGTCAGTACCGATCTGATGCGATCCAAAGATGGTAGCCGCTATTTGGTGAGGAATAATTTTGAGATTCTGGGTGACGGTGTAAGAGTGAAGCCCAGAATTGCTCTCTGTCGTCGCCCCCGTTGGGCTTGTCCCGACGGAGCTCTGACTGGTCAGCTACCCAACAGCAAGTTTTGTAGAATTCTCAACCTTTACGTCTCCGATGCCCCCTGCCGCCGTGAGCGAACTGTTGTAACAGCAGCGACTGGCTGGCGGCAGGGGGCATCGGAGACCACGCGTGAGGGTCAAGAACGTTGCTCTCCAGTAGCTGGCCAGTCAGCGCTCCGTTGGGACAAGCCCAACGGGGGCGGTTTTGAAATGCCCCCACCAAATAGCGGCTGCACGTGAAGGCGACTTTCTCCGAACTCCAGCTTGACCATGTCGATTGGTCGCCTAAGATCACGAGATGCCGAATCTGCAGTCAGATACGAAGCCAGCAGCACCAAGCTGGCCGCGCTGGATGCGCGGGACCCTCTCGACTCTCGGGCTGGTCGCGGCGTGGGCTGGCCGCTTCTGCAACCCACTGCTACAGCGGTTTCGAACGCCCGAACGGTACGCACACGGCTTGGCCATCGTCCTGCCCGGCATTGAATCCGAAAGCTTTCTCAATCACAGCGTGGTCTGGGGACTGTCCGACGGAGGCTGGCAGGGTGCGATCGAAGTTGATGACTGGACGACGTCTTTCGTGTTGCTGTTTCTGTATCACATGCGAGGCTGGCGGCGCAATCTGCGACAAGCTCAGCGGATTGCGGAGCGCATCGTCGCCTACCAGGATCAATATCCGGGCCAACCGGTGCACGTGATTGGCCATTCGGGCGGGGCAGCTCTGACGGTTCTGATTCTGGAAGCTCTTCCCTCAGATCGCCGGATCACGACTGCCATCCTGCTGGGTCCCGCGATCTCGCCTGGTTACCCGTTGGCGCGGGCCCTCCAGAAGACCGAACGCGGAGTCTGGAATTTCTCGTCGCTGCGGGACTGCTTCTTCCTGGGTCTGGGAACGTTGCTGGTGGGGACCCTCGATGGAAAATGGACTTGTTCGGCGGGAATGATTGGCTTCCGCGAACCGCGGGATCTGTCTACCGCCGAACGCCTGGTCTATCGCGAGAAACTGCACCAGCAACCATTCCGGCTGAGCATGCTCCGCAGCTTTAATCTCGGAGGCCACTTTGGATATACCAACCGGGTCTTCGTGGAAACTTGGATCGCACCGCTTCTGGTTGAAGTATCGTGGGACGGGTCTCCTGGCCCGTCCGTCCAGCCGTTCGAAGCTTTGTGATCACTGATTCTTCTGGAGATTTCAGAGGGACGGACGGGCCTGGAGACCCGTCCCACGATGCGGGGAGGGATCGTTAATTGCTCGCTAAGGTCACGCTGCGGTCGGTGATTTCTCCACCGCGGGGCGATATCTTGGGGCCTCGTCGATCATTGCAATCTACTACGTATCTTCTTCCGAACTAGAGATTATGTACGCCCAGACTCCTGCTTCTGCAACTTCGTCAGTGTGGTGGAATCGAATTGCCATTGGCTGCATCGTGTGCGTACTGTTCATCATGGGCTGGGCCAGGTTGCTCGTGGCCGGGGACGAAATCAGTACCCTCCAGCCCACCGTTCGTCTGCTGGCCGAGGGCTCGGCTGACCAGGACGACATGTGCTTCTGGGTCCACCCCAGCCAACCGGCGAACAGCGTCGTCATTACGTCCGATAAGAAGGCCAACAAGCTATTCGTCTATGATTTAGAGGGACACACGCTGCAGACCATCGACGCCCCCAAGCCGGGGAACATCGATCTGCGGCAGGGGGTCAAAATTGACGGCCGCCTGGTCGACATCGTCGTCGTCAATCAACGGACAGACGGATTCAAGCTGCTGGCGTTCCAGGTCAATCGAGAGACTCGCCAACTTGAGCGGCTCGATAAGACCCCACTCACAACGGGGCAAAACTACGGCGGCTGCCTCTATCACAGTCGCCCCAGCGGCCGGCTGTTCTTCATTTGCACATCGGAAACAGGTCTGGTCGAGCAGCACGAATTGCTCGGTGACGGGCAGGGTGGCGTGACCAATACCAAGGTTCTCACCTGGCAGATCGGGAAGTGCGAAGGAGCGGTCGCGGACGATGAGACCGGGACCCTCTACATTGCCGAAGAGAAAAAGGGAGTCTGGAAACTGGCCGCGGAACCGGACGCTCCGGCAACCCCGGCGCTCATCATTCCCGTGGCAGCCGGCGAGAAAACTTTGCGCGGCGATGTGGAAGGCCTGGCGCTCGTGAAAGGGCCCCACAAGACAGGGTACCTGCTCATTTCCGACCAGGGGAGTCACCGCTACATGGTCTACCAGCGTGAGGCCCCGCACGCCTTCGTGGGTGCCTTCGGGATTGCCGGGGCCGAACAAACGGACGGCATTGAAGTCCTGGCCGCCGATCTGGGAGCCAAGTTTCCGGGAGGCCTGTTTGCGTGTCACACCGACATTGCCCCGCGAGCCATGCTGCTGACGCCTTGGAAGTCGATCGCGGAGAAGTTGAATCTCAAGGCGGCACCCGCTTCGAAGTAGGAAGCGCTGCGTCTCTGAGGCGTCACAAGATATTTCGACATGATGGGAGGGTGAGGCTCCCGCCGAACCGGATAGTCTGGCGACGGTCGATTGACGCTTGCGGTTTGGCAGGAGCCTCACCCTCCCATCGACCCGAATCAACAATCGAGTCACTTGAAATATGGCGGTCTCGGGTGCCGATCACCCTGTAACATTAAAGGAACCGCACCTGACCCGTTGCCAGATCGTAGACCGCCCCGACCAGCATGATTTGTTTGGATTCCAGCAGCTCTTTCGCGAGTTGCCGTTTGGCCAGTTGCTGCATCGACCAGCGGACATTGGCTTCCACCGCTGCGCTGACGCGCTTTTCAGGAGGCTCTTTCGGCAAGTCCGCGGGTAAACCCGGTTCAATGAGATTCACGAGCGCCTGAATACCGGGCAGTTCCTTCGTCGGCCCGGCCAGGGCCTCTAACGCCGCAGTCACGGCCCCGCAGCCTTCGTGCCCCAGTACGACAAATAACCGGGTCTTCAAGTGGGCCAAAGCATACGCCAGGCTCCCCACGACATCGGGGGCGATGACGTTTCCGGCGACGCGAATCACAAACAGGTCGCCGAATCCCTGATCGAACACCAGCTCGACCGGCACGCGCGAATCACTGCAGCCGAGGATCGTCGCGAACGGCTGCTGACCTCCGACCAGATGCTTGCGCCACTCGCCACTTTCGTGCGCGTGTCGAGTTGTTCCAGCGACGAACCGAGCATTCCCCGCTTTCAGCCGCGCGAGAGCCTCAACGGTATCCTTCGGAGCCCCTTCCGGCACCTGGGGCTCAGCAGCGAGTCCGGGGAGGGACAGGGCCACGCCGGCACCCGCCAGGAGGGTCCGTCGACTGATGCGGTCGGGGTTCATGGCGAGTCCCTTTTGAGTGACTGCGTGTGATCGGGAAATTGGTATCACTTTACCCGAGAGGTGCGAGACCGCCTTTTGGCACTTATCCCGGAGGGATTAAAGAGAGTAGCCGGCGGTTGAGCGTAGCGACACCGCCGGTGAGTGGCATTCAAGAATTCCGACCCTGGAGGGGTCGCAGAAACGTTGCTCTGCGACCCCTCCAGGGTCGACATTCCTACCGTTTAACGCTTTCCGGTGGTGTCGCTGCGCTCAACCACCGGCTACCCTCTGCGACCCCTTCAGGGTCATGTGCCGCGCCATACGGCTAAAGCTGAACGTCTCTCACGTATTCCGCTTCTTGTATGCCCGGCTCGCCTCGCGCAACAGAGTCCGTTCTTCCTCGGTGAGACTGGCTTCGCCTTCGTCTTTGATCTTTTTCAGGATCACGTCGACTTTGTGTTCCAAGTCCCGGGGCGTCTGGTATTGAGGTCGCTCCACGGGGCGTTCGGGGGCTCCTTCCGGATTCTGATAGACCCGTAGTGCGGGCCGTGTCATCCAGCGGGTAAAGCGCTGCCCCAGGCTCGGGCCGCCACGCTTCGGCAGCCAACCGGTGAGTTTCAAACCCAGCTTGTAATATAGATAGCCGAAAATCAAACCGCCCAGGTGAGCCGCATGAGCGATCCCGTCCGACTGGCTGCCTTTACCACCGAGTGCTGTCAGGATCGGGAAGGCGTCGTAGATCAGGTAGAGGACGATCATCCAGCGCGCTTCTAACGTCAGCACGAAAAAAACGGTGATCGGCACATGCGGATAATAGATGGCAAACACCATCATCACGCCCATCAAGGCCCCCGACGCGCCCACCGCGCCCGTGGGATCGTGCATGGCAAACCCGAACGCCAGATGGCACAGCCCGGCCGCGACCGCCGCCGTCAGATAGAACGCCAGGAACTCTTGCCGTCCCCAGAGCTCTTCGATGACGGGGCCAAACATCCACAGCACCAGCATGTTGAACACGATGTGCCACGGAGTATTGCGATCGTGCAGAAAGGCATACGTCACCAGCCGCCAGAGCTGACCGTTGGCCACCTTGTAGGGCTGGAGTGCTCCCCAGTTTTCCAGCAGCGACTCGTGGCGAGGACGATGAAACTTGTTCGCAATCTGATTGACTTCTTCGATCTGATTCTCGTGCAGCATCTTCAACAAGACTTCACGCTGCGCGGGGCTCGACTCTTCGATCAGCGATCGCACGTCCGGGGTTTCGATCGTGATCAAGATCTGCAAGAGATAGACCACAATGGTCGAGATCAAAATATTCTGGCACATGCTGCGGCCAGTCGGCATCGACCAGCCACCCGACGTGGACTCGGCGCGGTAGTAATCGCGATTTTGAATTCCCATAACCAGCTTGGCCTAACGGAGACAATCAGCATCCAACCTGCAGCGAGAATGGCCGCGATGTCCAGTATAAGCGCCGGGGGCACTTGGCCCAATGCACTTTCTGGTTGATTCTTAGCCCCGGAAGGGGCGGCCGCATAATGCCTGGGGCGCAAGCCCCGGGTCATGACGCGTGAGAAAACCCAAGCCCCGGAGGGGCGACCGATGATACGCCAACAGCGCTTCGGTCGCCCCTCCGGGGCTTGGGCGATTCGTTTTCGCCGGGTCCCGGGGCTTCCGCCCCGGGCTATATTCGGCCGTCCCTGCCGGGACTACAATACGTTACTCGGTCTCTTTCCCCATCTGATCGCGCAAGAACGACTCGATAAAGGGATCGATGTCGCCATCCAGCACTTTCGTCGGATTCCCCACCGTCAGCCCGGTCCGGGCATCTTTGACGTACTGCTGCGGCGCCATCACATAGTGCCGAATCGTTTCGCCGCCAAATCCAATCCGTGACTTGAGTCCGCGTTTCGCCGCGACTTCGGCGTCGCGCTTTTCCTGCTCGCGCTGGAAAAGTCTGGAAACCAGCATCTTGCGGGCGATGGCGCGATTCTTGTGCTGGCTGCGTTCGTTCTGGCATTGGACGACCGTGTTCGTCGGCAAGTGAGTCAACCGGATGGCCGAGGAGGTCTTATTCACCTTCTGACCACCCGCACCACCGGCGCGGAACACGTCTTCCCGGACTTCTTCATCCCAATCGACTTCGATATTCACGTCGTCGTCCAAATCGGGCGTCGTATCAATCGCCGCAAATGACGTCTGACGACGCCCCGCTGCATCGAAGGGACTCATGCGAATCAATCGATGGACACCGACTTCGCTCCGCATGTAGCCGAACGCGTTGTCTCCTTTAATCAGGATCGTCGCGCTCCGGATCCCGGCTTCTTCCGCTTCCGAGAGTTCAATCTCTTCGACTTCGTAGCCTTTCAGTTCCGCCCAGCGCGCGTACATCCGCAACAGCATCGCCGCCCAGTCGGAGGCATCGGTGCCCCCTTCGCCGGCTTGAACGCTGAGGTAGACGTTGTACTTATCCATCGAGCCCGACAGCATCGACTGGAGTTCCAGCACTTCCATCTGCTGGTCGAGAGCCCGCTTCGCGTTGTCGACTTCAGCCTGGTTGGCTTCGGTGGGGTCGGCCTGGAGGAATTCTTCCAGCACCTGGATATCATCCACGGCGCCTTTGAGTTCCTTGAGTGGCTTCAGCACCGACGTCAGTTGGCGCAGTTCATTGACCAGAGCTTGGGCTTTTTCCTGGTTGTCCCAAAAGTTGCTCGCCTCCATCAGGCGATTGATTTCATCCGCGCGAGTTTGTTTGCCAGCCGAGTCAAAGAGAGTCCTGCAGGTGAATAATCCGCTGCAACAATTCTGGTGTCGTACACATTTGTTCGCTATCCATGATCCGGCTTCCTCAATGAAACAATGCTCTGAAGATACCCCGCTGAGGGAGATTACTATTATATGTGCGGTCGAGAAGGCTGACCATTGCCGTCTGAGAGAGAATGACTAATGTCTAAATCCTAATGTCTAAAAGGATCTTTGATGACGGATGTCCGAGGGGCGGAAATCCCTGGGGTTCAAAATCCTAATGTCTAAATCCTAATGCCTAAAAGGATTGTTGGTAGCGGATGTCTTGAGCTTTTCATTCGCCGGCTCGCCTCGCTGAAAAAGCCACGGACCAACGAGTACCACGTCAAAATGTCCAGCAACTGGCAATCTTCCTGCACCTTCTTTTAGACATTAGGATTTAGACATTAGTCATTTCCCACCCTCTCCAATTCCCTCGCTCACGGCACCAGATTACGTCGTTTCCGTAAGCTGAACCCAGCAGGCAGTTTGCGAACTGAGGGATAAATTCGGGCATTCTTGTGAACTTGGGGAACTCTAATGGCCGAAACCATGTTGACCGATCTCGGTAACTGGATATAATCGGCGTCGTCGGCAATATCGGTAAAGTCGTTACAATCGGAAATTGCCAAGGTTCCCAGTTCATCACGTTTGGTCTCACCCAATCGTCGCGAATTGCCCGAACACCAATTCACGTTGTCTCGACTCCCAATAATCCGACACGCACGGTCTTGAAATCTCCCCGGTTTGGGCAGATGAGGTGTTCTACGAGAGTAGCGGTTCGCTGATTGATTCACCCATTGATTCAAAGTGCGGCCGAACGACTTCATACGGGATTTCAGGTGTTGTGCGGGGTGTGAGCAGCGAAACGGACGTCGTTTGCCGCCTGTCCACAGCGGTTCAGTCGTGGAGCGGAATTCGGTCCGATTCGCCTTGGTTCGCTGTTCGGGGTGCGTAAGTGCTTCGGCATAGCGAGTCGCTCGGCGCGGCTTCTTCCAGGAAGGTGCGTCTGCGATCAGGATGTCGGGTTAAAAATCAGACTAACTGTCTAGCAGTCAATCGCGGGCAGTCCCAGTCTGCAGAGTCCGAGACCATTCAAGTTCGATCACGATCTGTAACAACAGCGAAATAAACAGCGGTATTAAACCGGGCAGGCGCCGTTTGCAACCACTCTCTCGCGGAGGGAGTCTCGAGAGTTTCTTGAGAGGCACACAATTCCCCTGTGTGTCCGAAGGATGGAGCAAGGTATGAAAACCGTATTTACGACGGGTGAAGCAGCCAAAATCTGTAAGGTCAGCCAACAGACGATTATTCGCTGCTTTGACTCGGGCCAATTGAAGGGCTTTCGCGTACCGGGGTCTCGCTTTCGGAGAATTCCGCGTGAACTCCTCTATAAGTTCATGAAGGAAAACGGCATCCCCACCGATGCCCTCGAAAGCGGCAAGCGCAAGGCGCTGATCGTCGACGACGACGAGGAACTGGTAGAGCTGATTCGCGACGCGTTGGAAGCCGACGGACGATTCGAAGTCCGCGCGGTGAACAACGGCTTCGACGCCGGCATGATGGTCAAGGAATATCACCCGGACGTGATCGTCCTGGACGTGATGCTGCCCGACATCAACGGCAAAGAAGTCTGCCAGCGAGTCCGCAGCGATACGGCCCTGGACGACGTCAAGATCGTCTGCATCAGCGGTATGGTGGAACAGGACAAGGTCGACGACCTGATGGCTTCGGGTGCGAACACCTTCATCCAGAAGCCATTCGAAGTCGATCGCCTGATCGACACGATGTGCCATCAGCTCGATATGGAGCCCGTCGGCGCACGCTAAGCCGGTGTAGCGGAATCTCGTAAGAGTTCCGCCGCATGCCTGGAGACTCCCGCGGAACTCTTACGAGATTCCGCTACACAGATAATCCGGACTCGTAACGAGCCTTTGCCTGACTTCAGGCGAAGGCTCGTTGCATTTCCAGAGTTCTCTGTGAAAGGTCTCTCTTGGGAATGAAGAAAAAAGAAGGATTTTGGAACACTGATCTCCGCTAATCCACACTAATCCAGAGAATGAAAAAGCGGTGCATCGACTGTCGCTCAACCGATCTTCCTATCCCTTCTGAATTTCTGATTAGTGAAGATTAGCGGAGATCAGTGTTCCAAAAATCCGTATTTGTATTCATTCAAATGGTGAAGACCGGCATTCCTGTGAACCGCCAACACCCCGGCGAATTCTGATGGGAACACTTATTGCAGTAAAAGCGTCTTATCGAATACAGTCCAGACGTTTTGACAGCCTGAATGCGCGCTCCACTTTTTCGTTACCGGTGATCGTCTCATGATTGGTGATGCTGCCAGCCGTTTCTTTCACCTGCTGAAGACTGGATTCCGTCCGAATGCCAGCCGGTTGTCACGTTGGAACGAAATGACCAGCGATATCGTTCGCATGGCCAATGACTTCCGAAACCTCGGCGAAAACGAACTCGTCACCCGCAGCCGCGACCTCCGCTGGCGCGCCAAGGCCGGAATTCCGCTGGGCAAGATCATGCCCGAAGCCTATGCCCTCGTCGTCGAAGCCTCGCGCCGCACGACCGGCCTGATTCACTACCCCGTGCAAATCATGGGTGGGATTGGGCTGTTTGAGGGAGGCATTGCGGAAATGCAGACTGGCGAAGGCAAAACGCTGACCGCCACTTTGCCCACTTACCTGTTTGCCCTGCAGGGTCTGGGCTGCCATGTTGTCACCGTGAATGATTACCTGGCCTCGCGTGACAAAGAAAAAATGGGGCCGATCTACCGCCTGCTGGATCTGACGGTCGGTTGCATCGAAACGCCTTTGACGCCCCCCCAACGCAAGAAGGAATACGCTCAGGACATCACGTACGCGACATCGAAGGAACTCGGCTTCGACTTCCTGCGCGATCGCTTGAAGCGTGGCGGTGCGGCTCGATTGACTGGCGGGCAACTTGAATCGGAGATCGAGGAGATCGAGGGCATCGTCCAGCGCGGGACCCACTTCGCGCTGATCGACGAAGCAGATTCGATCCTCATCGACGAAGCCCGTACTCCGCTGATCATCGCCTTGAATCAGCCTAACGATTCGGCCACGGTGAATCTCTACCGCTGGAGTGATCGTGCCATTCAAGCGCTGACTTTGGGAGCCGATTTCCTCTACGAACCGGACAAGCGTCAGGCCTTCCTGACTGATGCCGGGTGCCGCAAAATCCTGTTGATGGGCAAGCCCGCGTTGCTCGACAGTATTGATACGGAACGCATCTACAAGCAAATCGAACAGGCTCTGGTCGCCCGCTACGGGTTCCACAAGGACCGCGACTACGTCATCGCCGAGAACAAAGAAATCACGATCGTCGACGAATCGACCGGGCGTATGATGGAAGGCCGCCGCTGGCAGGACGGCTTGCACCAGGCGATTGAAGCCAAGGAAATGGTGCCGATCACCGCCTCGACCGGTCAGGCGGCGCGCATTACCGTGCAAAGCTTCTTCCGCGAATACAAATATCTGTCCGGCATGACAGGTACCGGAGCCCAGGTCAAGCGTGAGCTGAACCGTGTCTACGGTCTGAAAGTGACCGTCATCCCGACGCACCGGGATTGCCTGCGAAAAGCGCTGAAAGCCCGAGTGTTCAAGACACTGGAGGCAAAGAACCGCGCTGTCGCCGATGCCATTGTGGAACTGCGAAATCAAGGCCGGGCCGTGCTGGTGGGAACTCCGTCCGTCGAGAAGTCCGAAGCGTTGGGCGAACTGCTGCGTGACAAGAATATTCCGCATCACATTTTGAACGCGAAATATCATGCCCAGGAGGCGGAGATCGTTTCGTTCGCGGGCCAGTCCGGGCGGGTAACGATTGCCACGAACATGGCCGGTCGTGGAACGGACATCATCCTGGACGAAACTGTCACCAAGAACGGCGGACTGCACGTCATCGCGACCGAAATGCACAGTTCAAAGCGCATCGATCGCCAGTTAGTCGGTCGTGCTGCTCGTCAGGGAGACTTGGGGACCTACCAGTTCTTCCTGTCGCTGGAGGACGAATTACTCCGCTGCCTGTCGCCGCGCCGTCGTCAGTCAGCGATCCGCCGAGCCATCGCCAACGCCAAGGGCGAGTTGTCGTCGTCGTGGCTCAATTACTTCTTGCGAACGCAACGATTCCTCGAACGAATGCACGCCAAGCAGCGCCGTGACGTTTTGAAACGCGAGCAATATCGGACGGAATATTCGAACAAGATGGGTCTGGATCCGTTCCTGGAAATGACCGATTGATTCTGACGTGGGACGGGTCTCCCGACCCGTCTGAGCCCGTAACCACCGACGTGGCAAACAATCGCCCCCCGCGATCTTCGCGGAGCGCCGATTCACATCAATCAATACGGCCCTGAATCACAGGAAGGCCCTGAATTCGGGTGCCACTGGCTCCGCCGGTGCTTTGCCGGACGGCGAGCCGATAGACTGCGAGCACTGGCACAGCCAGTGGCACCCAATGTTCTGGCTTTATTGAAGCGCGCGAACCTTGATAAGGAAATTACTTTGTGCGCTGCGCGAAGCTCGCGAGGCGTATATTTTGTTGAGTCGAATGTTACGGGCTCAGACGGGTCGGGAGACCCGTCCCACACTCACATAACACCGCATACGTCTCCGCGGCACAGCGATCCCAGTTGAGACGTTCCAAAATCTCCGCCGTCTTAGCCGTTCCCGGTACCGCAACTCGTGCTGCAAAGAGATCCTCGATCGCCGTCTGGATGCTCTCGATCGATTGCGGATCAAAGTACCGCACGGCATCTCCGACCAGTTCGTGAAACACCGGCAAGTCCGAGCAACACACGGGACGGCCATAGCCTAGGCCTTCAATGACGGGCATACCAAATCCCTCAAAGAGCGTCGGAATGATCACCCCCTGCGAGCCTGCGTAAATGGCCGCAACCTCCGCCGACGAGACAAATCCCAGGTGCAGCACGTCTCCCGCTGCAGCATGGGGTCGCAGCAGTTGCTGCATCCGTGACGACGTCTGCCCCGACAGGACCAGCCGGGCAGGGGTCTCGGGATGGGACTCGCGGAATCGACGAAAGGCCTGCAGCAAACGGGGATGATTCTTGTGCGGAAACGCGGCCGCCGGGTAGTAGATGTAGGGTGTTCCAGGCGGAACGGGATTCGGGGCCATGGTGGTCTGCGGGGCTCGGCCTGCGAGATGCACGACCGAGCATTTCTCAGCAGGCACCTTGTAGAACAACTGCAAGTCGGCCTGCGTCGCGGCCGAAATGGAAATCGCATGATCACACGTGCGAGTGAAATGTTCTTCCTTTCGCCGCCGAGTCCAGCGCTGGACACCACTGAGTTGATCCGGGCAGCGATAGTGCAGGAAATCCATCACGGCCACGACTGTTCTCGCTCGGACTCCGCGCGGAAAGATCGATTGCTGCGGGCAGAAGAACACATCCAGTTGGAGATCGTTCAATGGACCAGCGAACTGGGAACTGAGAGATCCGGGCAGGATCAGATCCGCCAATCTCAAGCACTGAATCCAGCGTCGCGACCAGGAGAACAGCACGCGTTTCAGGCGCGGATCGTTTAAGGAATCAAACGGCGCCAGATTCTCGTGATTGCCGCAGAGGACTAATTCGTCGTCCTGGGCCATCACCTTCAAGAGACCGGGAATCAGCCGTTCGATGTACTCCGCAACGCCGCCAATCCGACCCGGGAAGAATTGAAACAGTGCGATTCCGATCCGCATCTGATGCCCCGCGGAATCCAGGATAAGAAAAAAGGATTAGCCACAGAAGGACACGGAAGAAACACAGAAAAGAACAGGAATATCAGGCTCTTCTCTTTCTGTGTTTCTTCCGTGTCCTTCTGTGGCTAACTCTCCTAAATATGATTCGTATCACGCTGCCTTGATCGGCAACAATCGTTCGATCGCGCGGATCAAATCCGGGAACTGGAACGGCGTGTTGAGGTATGTGTGTTGAGAATCCGAATCGGCCGTCGAGGCCCCTTCATCCGCACCGAGAATCACCTGCGGCACCCCTCGCCATTCGCGATCGTTGCCCGACTTTTGGATCGGCAGAGCGGCCGCATCAATGACCAGAATATCGGGACGTCCAGCCGCCTCACCGGGCACTTGCTCGACGTGGCTGCGAACCCAATCGACCTGCATACCGCGCGGCACAAGCACCGCGTGCAGGACTTCCTGGATCTCATGCATCCCGTCTATGACGAGGACTCGTTGTCCGTTGACCACGCTGCCATCCTTCCCTGTTTGGCGAGGTCCCAATCGTGCAAATACTAGCCCGGACCGAGGGGCCCGGATCAGCATTCTGACATCGCAATCAGACCAGCGATCCTTCGCAAATCTGATGCCCAGATTGATGTAGTCATCAAACCAAAGCCACAACGCTCACTCTTGAGACGGGCGGGAGCATACCGGCAGACCGGAATCTTGTCAAAAGCAAGTTTTGTGCGATGAATTACGCGGCTTCGCCAAATCCCCCAAAGGGGGAAAGGCGAGCGTCCGGCGTAAGCCGGATGGTTGTTATACGCGTCTAATCGACCATTTCACGTGACATAAACGTGAGACTAAGATCAATCAATATTGCCTTGTCTGGGTGCCACTGGCTGTGCCAGTGCTTTGCGAGACAGCGTGCAGAAAATCTAGCACTGGCTGAGCCAGTGGCACCCGATTTAAGAGATATTGATTGTTCTATATCGCACGTTTTCATGACGCGGAACGTAACTTGAAGCCGCAAGACAACCATCCGGCTTACGCCGGACGCTCGCCTAGTCGGAGGTTTACGCCAATGCCGCCAACACTTTGGCACCCATTTCGCCGGTGCTGATGCTGGGGCCGCCGGCCGCGATGTCCTTCGTCCGGAAGCCTTGCTCCAAAACGCTTTCCACCGCCGCTTCAACCGCCTTGGCTTCCGTCTCCAATTTCAAGG
This sequence comes from Planctomycetaceae bacterium, assembly GCA_021732415.1. GTDB lineage: Bacteria > Planctomycetota > Planctomycetia > Planctomycetales > Planctomycetaceae > JAKFVC01. The sequence goes on along the minus strand of JAKFVC010000159.1, from coordinate 7,397 downwards.
AGTACCGCAGCAACATGGCTGCCGCCAGAATTGTGGCCAGCGGATTGGCCAAGCCTTTGCCAGCAATGTCCGGGGCCGAGCCGTGGATCGGCTCGTAGAGACCCGGCCCGCTGCTCCCCAGCGACGCCGACGGCAACAGTCCGAGCGACCCTGGCAGCATCGAACCTTCATCGGTCAGAATGTCACCGAACAGGTTGGCGGTGACGATGACGTCGAAGTCGCGCGGACGAGCAATCAAGTGCATGGCCATCGCGTCCACCAGGACCACATCGTACTTCACATCGGGGAATTCGTCGGCCATGATGCGGGCGGCCGTGCGTCGCCACAAGCGCGAGACTTCCAGCACGTTCGCCTTATCGACCGAGGTCACCTTATTCTTACGGCCCCGCGCGGCTTGAGCGGCCAGGCGGACGACGCGTTCGATTTCGCCCGTGTTGTAGATCATCACATTCCAGGCCTCTTCGCCCGACGGATGCGGCTTCTTGCCCGATTCGCCGAAATAGACGTCGCCGGTCAGTTCGCGGAAGAAGAGGATATCGACCCCTTCCACGATATGCCGTTTCAGCGGCGAAGCATCCAGCAACACCTCATGCGGCTTGATGGGACGCAGATTGGCGAACAGTCCCAGTTCCTTGCGCAGCTTCAACAGGCCGACTTCCGGACGAGTCTTCGCGTTGGGATCATCCCATTTCGGACCGCCGACGGCAGCCAGCAGAATGGCGTCCGAAGCCCGGCAGGCGTCGAGGGTTTCATCCGGCAGGGGGGTGCCGTGGCTGTCGATCGCGCAGCCACCCATCGGGCAGGTCTGGAACTGGAAGCGGTGTCCGAACTTCTCGCCCACGCGTACCAGAATTCGCTGTCCCTCGGCCATGACTTCGGGACCAATACCATCACCGGGCAATAAGACGATTTTCGCTTCCACGACCACTCCGACCTTTCCGAGCACTGCTGACAGGCAGGCAACCTAAATCCAATGCACCTAAACCAATAGAGCGACAATTCACACAGCAGGCGGCGTATTCCTGACATTCGCGAGGTAATCGGCCAAAACTGTCTAACACTTTCACTCTAACGGCACTCGGCCCGATGTTCCAGCGGGCGGCGGTGTTCCGTTCGTGAGCGGACTGGCACTAGCCACCGGTTCTGCAGTACGACGTCCACCCCGAAAGAACCGGCGGCTAGCGCCGTACCGCTCACGAGGGAAACGCTGCCGGTCTATTCGGTTCTTGCGGCACAACCGTGAAACTGCCCGACGCGTCGCCGATTTCGCGACCAGAACGCTCAAAAACGGAGAGCGGCCCGGTCGATACGAAGGATGGCCGTTGAATTCCTTCGCTCTCATTGAAGCGATTTCTTTGTGCTGGAGAGTCACGTCACGGATGGACCCAACCCACCACATCGCAGGTTGAACCCTTTCTCAACAGTCCGCTGACACAGCCGGACGGTTGCAACGAGTTCACGAGTCGAGCGGATAGAATCCATGTTGCGTGCATCGTTTTTTGCGGGCGGACTGTTTGTCATCATGCTGGGGCTCTCCACGATGCTCGTGGACAAAGTCGTCCTGCACAAGAAGGACGACCCCAAACGAGACCCGAACTTCCGCGGTTTCTTCACCTCGGTGAACGAATACAAGCAGCACGTCTTCGACCCACCCGACTGGGCCGGCTTCAGCCTGCTGTCGGTCGGAGGGATCACGATCCTCTATTCGTTGGCGCTGCCGCGAGCCGGGCACCATTAAGCCATGCGGCGAGCGATAAAAACTGCGCAGGTAAGACTAGTACGATGAAGCCCGGACTGCCGGGGCGTGCTCGAAGACGACGACCCATTCGGGGTTGGGAGGGCGAGGCTCCTGCCGAGCCTAAAGCGAGCTTTAGCTCGGAGTCCGCCGGAGGTCTGATGAGTGCCTCCGGCGGACGCCGACCTGCGGTCGCTTTAGGCTCGGCGGGAGCCTCGCCCTCCCATCAATTTCAACCATCAACCACGTGCCGGAACTCGTTGAACCGGACGTATTCCCAGTGGCGATAGAGTTGCGAAGTTTTCACCAGATTCACATGCGTGCCTCGCGCTGCGATTTGTCCCTGGTGCAACAGGATGATTTCGTCGCATCGGCGTAGCGTCGCCAGCCGGTTCGGAAGATAGATCACCGTACGCTTGGCGGCGATCCGCTGGTAGGCATCGTCGATCAGCGACTTGGTGTCCTCATCCAGGGCCTCGGCGGGTTCTTCGATGATCAGCAGGGCCGGGTTCCGCAATAAGGCTCGGGCCAGGGCCAGCCGGAAGGCCTGGCCGACATCCAACGCTTCGCCATGTTCGCCAATGACCGTTTCATATCCCTGCGGCAACCGCGAGATGAAATGCTGGGCATGCGCGATCTTGGCCGCTTCCATGATCTCGGAGAGACCCTTGTCCGTCTGTCCGGCCGCAATGTTTTCTTGCACCGTTCCGGTAAAGACGACGTCCGGCCCTCCCGCTACCAGGATCTCGGCCCGCAGGCTTTCCAGTGTCACCCAGGCAATATCTTCGCCATCAATCAGAACTTGCCCTGACTTGGGATCGATAAATCGCGGCAACATCGAAACGAGTGCCAACGCCCCACGCGAATCAGTCGAGATGATCGCGACCTGCCGCTGTGCCGGGATGCTCAGGCTTAACTGATCGAGCAGCGGGACCTTGTCGGAAGTGACGTAGGTCACGTCCATGAATTCGATACTGCGCACCAACGGTTGCAGGAACTTGGCTCCCACGGCCTGGCCCACTTCCGGGATGCGATCCAGGTAGCGGAAGACGCGCATCGCGGCGGGGACCGCATCTTCCCGGGCTTCGAAGGCGTTCTGCCAGTTGCGAATCGAATAGCCAATCCCTCCAAAGCAGATCGCCAGGACGAACGCAGCCGCCACCGAAAAATGCTCGGTCGGGGTGGTCAACTCAACGCCGACCAGCGACAGCACAATCACGCCGCACAACCAGACGATGATCCCTTCCAAGCGGCTCAAGGCACCGCGGCGTCGCTCGAGGTTATTCACATCCGCCTGGTAACGATCCAGATACTTCTTGAAATGTTCCTGGGCCGCCTGCTCCATCCCATAGCCGCGGACCAGTCGACTGCGCGTCAAGCTTTCCGACAGCAACCGCAGTTCATCCTGAGCGTGTGCGACCGCCAATTTATGGGCTTGAATCAATTCGCGCCGGCGATGCTCATGGATGAGCCAGCCAAACAGCAAAGGCACGCCGCAATAGAACGAGACCTTGGCATCGATCACCAGCGCCTGCACAACCAGCAGGCTGATCCGTGCGGGTTCGCCGGTCCAGGCGGCCAGCCAGTAACACAGGGTCTCCCGCAACTGACCGATTTCGTCTTTGAACAGGCCCAAGACCTGGGCCGTATCCGCGCGCTGCAAGTCGGCCGGTCCCAGGCGAAGGGCCTGGCGATGCAGGTGGGATCGCAGTTGCCCGACCGTCTCCAATTCCAACTGCGTCCGCTGACGACGGGCAAGTTTCAGACACAGCCAGGTAATCAACCAGCAACCGCTGCCTGCCAGAATCAGCACCAGGCAGGTGACTTGCGGGCTGAGACCGTATTCGATGCCAAACACTCGACGACTGAGAAACGCGAGGCTAGGGCCGAACACCCGATCCCGATTTCGCCAGGCGACTTCGGCAAACCCCGTGGGAATTTGGGTCATCTTCGCATCGGCGAACGAGGTTGTGGCCTCCACACCGAAGAACCGCTGATATTCGTCGGCGGGAACGCGAATCGGCTGACCTTCCCCCACGACCAGGCAGAGTTCCAAAGTCAGGAACGCAATCCCCAGCATCTTCACCAAGGCGATGGCGGCGGCCAACGACCAGAGGTTGGCTCGCAGGGCTCGACCGCGAAAGAGTTCTCGATTGGAGAAAACGCGGTCGAAGATCTTCGGTTCCCGAGTGCTCACAGTATCTGCTCCACTCTCCAAGCGCGTTATTCAAACGGATTTCGCAGCGGCAGAGTGTGAGGGTATCGGGGTGTGAGATTATGAGGATCTAGACAAGACCCAACGATATCTAGAGTCTGTTACCCCGTCACTCTCACACGCTCACACTCTCAAACACTTCTCTCTACTAGAGTATCGCGACTCGGTCGAAATTTCGACTGGCCATTCGCCGGGACTGCGATAAACGGATCAGGATCCGTTGAGATTTATGTATTTCAGCGAAAAAACAGGATTGCGCAAAGTTTTCCGACCAACGTAGCAGAAGTCTTGGCGAGTTCTGCTACAAGTGGACTCGGATGGATTTTCAGAATGATCTCACGCAAAGGCGCCAAGGCGCAAAGTTCAGATAGCGCAGCTGATTGTTGCTTCCCAGATCTCTTTCTTTGCGCCTTGGCGCCTTTGCGTGAGAATATTCTTAACTCTGCATCCACAATCCATTACTCATCATCCGCTGGTCCGAGTGAACCCTTCTGCCAGAAGAGGCGATTGCGCGTCAGGATCTTCAGCCGCAATGCACACGACAGACAGAACTTTTCCGTCCCGCGTTGAATATAGAGTTCACCGTTCGCCAGCAGATGAAACCAGTCTTCCCCGGGATTCTTGGAGTAACAGTATTCCTGCTCCCAAGTCTGCTTGATGACTGCTTCCCAGCCAGCCATCTTCGGGACATAGAGCCGGTGATCTCGACCAGGGGGTAAAACCGGCGCGGATTCAATGAAAATATCCAGCTGAATGAAATCCTCGGGGGGACCTTCTTCGTCCCCCCCTGATTGCACTGTGGTCGACATGAATCACGCCTGCTCGCTGAGAACCTGCTTGAAAAAACCAGTATCTGGGAGGGCGAGGCTCCCGCCGAGCCTAAGACGAGCTTTAGCTCGGCGTCCGCCGGAGGCATCGAACGGGCCTCCGGCGGACGCCGACCTGCGGTCGTGCTAGGCTCGGCGGGAGCCTCGCCCTCCCATCTCAAACACGCTCTAAAGAATGAAACGGTGAGTTTTATTCTAACGGACCGTGCGCATTCTCGTAGCCTGACTCTCCCGAGGCGGGCGAACTTCGTTAACACGTCAACGTCAATTTTGCCGGCCACGGAGTGACCGCAAAATACAAGCTCGAAGCGCAAGCGAGTGCATTTCCTTCGACCGGAAGGGCTGCATGCACTCGCTTGCGTTTCGAGCTTGTATTCGCGCCACGTAACTCCTTGATACACGAAGGACTTATCTGCAGCGATAAACCCGTCAAAAGGGTGGCAAGCTGCGTAGCATCCGGGGGTTTTTCCAGGAGGTAGATCCTCTAATCGGATCGGGGAAGAAAATTGCTTCCCACTTCTGGCACCAAAACGCCAGACAAAAAACACAACATGGGATGTTTGCAAGAACTGGGAAGATTAAAAGACATTTACCGGAGAGAGCTGAATGAAGATCTAATCAAGATCCGTAACTCGTTTCACTTAAAATACTTGCAATCATTAGATGGCATACACAGTAAGGTCCGCACGATGCTTAGAACCCTCAGAATGAGCACCAAGGTTCCGACTAGGTAATCTGTGCGCATCGTACCCCCTGGCTTCAAGCAGTTTTGCGGGGCTGGTCGATTTGCTTGTCGGTAGTCTTGACTGGAATCTCGGTTCCCGATCCTGCACCTCTTGGGGTGTCGGTGGAGTGCTCCGCGATTATTGCTATCAACCCCTTGACTCGCCTGCCGCAAAGACTTGATTATGCTTCTTCGCCCAGTGAGCCGAGGCTGTCGAACCCTGTGTTGCCTGACCATGTTGTGGTCGGGGCTCATGGTGACGACCGCTACGGCGACCGAAAGTCGGCGCACGCTGCTCGTAAAAGCCGTGGAGCGCGTTAGCGATTCGGTCGTCAATATCCACAGCGAGAAATCCTCGCGGGACCAAGCCCCAGCGTACGGCCAGGTCGCCGCCCGCAAGATCAATGGGATGGGCACCGGCATCATCATCGATGAGCGTGGCTATATCGTCACCAACCAGCATGTCGTGATGGATACCGACTCCCTGCGAGTCACCCTCAAGAATCGCAGCACCTTCCGTGCAGAACTGATCTCCTTCGATCCCAAGCATGACTTGGCCATCATCAAGATTAACTCGTCGACACCGTTGCCGGTTGCTCCCATGGGGACCTCGACCGACATCATGCTCGGTGAGACCGTCATCGCCATCGGCAACGCGTTCGGTTACGAACACACCATCACCGAAGGCATCGTCAGTGCCCAGGGTCGTGATGTCGAAGTCAATGAAAAGCAGGGTTACAAGAACCTGATCCAGACCGATGCCAGCATCAATCCGGGTAACAGCGGTGGCCCGCTGGTCAACATGGATGGTGAAGTCGTCGGCATCAACGTGGCGATTCGTGCCGGTGCCCAACGCATCGGATTTGCGATCCCGATCGACGACGCCCGCGTCCGGATTGCCAAGCTGCTCGATATCGAACGACTCAACTATACCTGGCACGGTCTGGTCGGCCGCGACCTGAAGACTGCCTCGGACAAGATGCAATTGGTCGTCCAGTCCGCGAAACCCGACAGCCCCGCCTCGCAAGCCGGCTTACAGATGGGTGATGTGATCACCAAGGTCGGTGACCAGGCCGTCTGTGATCAAGCCGATTGGGAACGCTCGCTGCTCGGATACAATGCCGGTGAGAAGATCGATATCTATGTGATGCGTGACGGTAAGGAAACACCGCTGGCCCTGTCACTCGCCGCGATTCCCAATGCCCCGCCTGTTGCCCAACGACCGAAACCTGTGGCTCGCAGCACCACAGTCGCCCGAGCCAACAATCCCGACGCTGTGTTGCCAGCCATGACCCCGGATGAAGAGCGGGTCTGGCGAGTCCTGGGCCTGCGACTGGGACCGGCACCCGCGAACAAGATTCAGAAGGTCAACGACCACTTCAAAGGTGGCTTGACAGTCCTCGAAGTGCGACCCGACAGCCCCGCTGTCAAAGAACGAATCTACAAGGGCGACATCCTCTGCGGCCTGCACATCTGGCAAACCGAAAATTTTGATAATGTGATGTATGTGCTGAACCACACGGAACTGACGACCTTCGGCCCGTTGAAGTTCTTCGTGATCCGCGACGCAAAAACGCTCTACGGACACATGACGGTGACCTCGTCGGAATCAACCCAGACGGTGGATCAATCAGCCACCAAGTAGTTCAGTCCGCACGAGATCGATTTACGACATCTCATCGCCCGGCGTCAGAATTCTGACGCCGGGTGATTTCGTTTTTGCGTTGTTCTGCCTTTTTGAGACCCCGTTCAATATCATGCGGATTCGAGTGCTAAACGCCAGCGCTAAAACAGCCTGGTGGGTCCCATCACGATAGGGCGGGGGTATCTACGACCGCAAGTAAATCGATGGAAATATGATAAAAACGGCTCCCCTCGCCCTGGTACTCCGGGGAG
>JAKFVC010000219.1 GCA_021732415.1 Planctomycetaceae bacterium | reverse complement strand
CACAATCTGTTATGAACTGGTGCCGAGAACATCTCGGTTCCACTCTTTTTAGCAAACGCAAAATCGCTTACGGGCTCAGCGCTACAAAAGTCGCATGAAAATAGTAATTCGAGAGGCATCACCCCAGCCTCGCCCTCCCATCCATTCTAGCAGCCACTACTTCGACTCGCGCAGCCAATCGGCCAGCCACAGTTGGCTGCTCTTGTCGGCCGAACGGGTCGCGGTCCACAACAGCTTCTTGCCATCCGGACTGAAGACGGGCAGGACGTCGCTGACATCGCTGTCGGTGATCTGCGTAATCTTGCCACCGGCGATTTTGCCTTCGGGATAGGTCAGCTCCATCGTAAACAGATGAAACTTGGCGGTCGCGGGTCCCTTGGAGTAATCCGCACCCGACCAGATCAGATACTTGCCACTGGGGTGGAAATAGGGGCACCAGTTGACTTGATCCAGGTTCTTCGTCAACTGCACTTCAGTCTTGCCATCCACGGAAATCGCGAACAGTTGCAGCATGTGCTCTTTGTCGCGATCGCTACGGAAGATCACCCATTTCTGATCGGGAGAAAAGAACGGCCCACCGTCATAGCCTTTGGTGTTGGTGAGTTGCCGGACTCCGCTGCCGTCGGCGTTCATGATGAAGAGATCGGGGTCACCATCTCGCGATGACGTGAACACGATCTGCTTCCCATCTGCCGAGTAACTGCCTTCAGCATCGTAGCCTGGGGAGTCAGTCAGGCGTTTGAGCCCCGTCCCGTTGAGGTTAATCGTGTAGAGATCCATGTGCGGATCGAAATCCCACATGTAGCGTCGGCGGCCACCTTTGGCAGCTTCTTCGCGGGCTTTGAGTTCCGTTGTCTCGATATCGGGATCGGTGTGGCTGGAAGCGAACAGCAGCGTCTTTCCATCGGGAGAAAAATAGCTGCAGGTCGTCCGCCCGCGCCCCGTGCTGATCAGCCGCGGAGTTCGTTCATCGAGCTTCTGCAGGTAGATCTGGTAGAAGGGATAGCCGACCGGATACGCCTGATAAATGATCCATTCGCCATCGGGCGAGAAATAACCTTCACCTGCCCGTGGCAGACCCGAAGTCACCTGGCGGGCATTGGCGAGGAATTCGCCTTCATGTTTCGACAACTCGACAGGGGCGGCCGGCGGCGTGGGCTCAGCCGCAGTCGCGATGCTCACCAGACATAACCAGGCACAGAGGGAGAATCGGCACATGCGGCAGTCCTTTCAGAGGAAACTCAAACCCTGCCAGTCACTGGCGGGGAGATGTCGTACAGGATGTTGCAGCCACGCTCGCCAGAGCGTGGGAATCTGGGATGTCCCGCCCACATTCTGGCGCATGTGGCGACATCAAATTCAGGCTTCCATTGTGGCGGCTGTGCAGGCAAACTCCAAGCGCGCGGCTACCTTGCCGGCCGAGGAAACTTTGCCCGTCATAAAATAGGTGTTCTGCAAAACTTCCGTGAGCTCCACTTCAATGTCGAGCACATCACCCGGCCGCAGCATGTGCCGGAATTTGACGTTGTTGATCCGCGTGACGACGGGCACCTGTCCCGTGCCGACCGACTGCAGTCGCGAGACGAGAATCGCCCCCGCTTGAAAGCAGGCTTCGCACTGTAAGACTCCCGGCAGTACGGGGAAATGCGGGTAGTGTCCGCGAAAGACGTCCAGGTCCAGGGACAACACCTTGCGGGCCACGATCTTCTTGTCGGTCACCTCCAGGACTTCATCGATCCATAAAAACGGATCGCGGTGAGGAATGGCGTCGCGGATTTGATCAATCGTCAAGGCAGTCATGCGGGGCAGACGCTCCGGAGTTTAAGGATGGCGGGTTTCTGCTTAGGATCGTGTGAGGTTAAGCAGTTGCCGTGCAGAATTCCACCCAGCGTATCGTAGGACGGGTCTCCAGGCCCGTCCGAGCCCGTAACATACGACTTCAAATAGTTCCATCCTTCGGGAGCTTCGCGCAGCGCACGAGTTGCTTTGTTCAACCAAGCGTGATTTGCTTCAATAAACTCAATAGTCCGTGTGCCACTGGCTGTGCCAGTGCCCGTAGTCTATCGATTCCCTGTCCGGCAAAGCACTGGCACAGCCAGTGGCACACGGAGCATTGGCTCTATTGAAGCGTGCGAACGTCGGTATGGAATATGAGCCGTGCGCTGCGCGAAGCTCGCGAGGGATGCGCGGCCTGTCGAGTCGGTAGTTACGGGCTCGGAGGGGCCCGGAGACCCGTCCTACGCTGCGCCATCCCACGCTGCGCGCCTACTTGTCCAGCAATTGCCGATACATGTTGATCGCCGCGGGGCCGACCAGCACCACGAAGATGCCGGGGAAGATGAACAACACCAGCGGGAAGATCATTTTTACCGCGGTCTGCTGGGCTCGTTCTTCGGCCAGCTGACGGCGTCGGACACGCATACTGTCGGATTGCACGCGCAGGGCCTGGGCGACGCTGGAACCGAATCGATCCGCTTGAATGAGAATGGCGGCCAGCGCCTTCAGGTCGTCAACGCCAGTTCGCACACCCAGTTCGTGCAGCACTTCGCGGCGAGGGCGGCCGATTTGCAATTGAAAGTTGCACTTGTCGAATTCCGAACACAGCTCGGGAGCCGAATCCATCAATTCTTCCGAGACGCGACGCATGCCGGCATCCAGACCAAGACCAGCCTCCACGCACACAACCAGCAGGTCGAGCGCGTCTGGCAGGCTCATAAAGATCTTGTCCTGGCGAGATTTCTTGCAGAGGAGCAGGACCAGTTCGGGCAAATAAAACGCGATGCCGCCACCGATGACGATGGCCGCCAGACCGTTTTGTTTGAAGCCATACATCGTCAGTCCATACCCGCCGCCGATCAATGCTCCAACGATCAGCATGCAAAACTTAATGGCGAGATACATGGACGACGCGTTCGGCGACTGGAACCCGGCGTTGGCGAGACGGATCTTCAGTTCACTGGCTTCCAGTTCCGACTTCGGCTGCAAGGCCTGGGACAAGGCGGGAGCCGCCTTTTCCAGCATCCGCCCCATATTGGCCGCCGTGCTGTCCTCACGCCCGCGGCGACCCGGATCGCGCAATTCATCCAGGCGCTCATTGGCGCGCGACTGCTTGCCGTTGAAAAAGCTGATGACTGCCCACGCGGTGAAGGAGATCACACCGAATGACGCATAGGGGAGTAAGCTGGTTAAGTCCATCATCGTGTTTCAAACCTTAGCGTCCGTTCTTTCGTAGGATAGGCATCCTGCCTGTCCGTGTTTTCCAGTGACAGGCAGGATGCCTATCCTACGGCCTCGTACTCAACCTATCTGATAACTCCGAACCGTGGGCTAGCGCCCAGCGGCTGATTACACCTTGATTGCAATAATCTTCTTAATGACGACTGCTCCCAGGACCTGCAATCCAGCGGCCACGGCGAGCATCTTCTTGCCCATCGGGTCGCGGAACAACGTCATCATATAGTCGGGATTGAGTTGATAGACGGCGATGAAAATGGCAATGGGCATCGCCATCAGCACGATACCGCTGATACGACCTTCGCCCGTCAACGCCTGCACGGCACCCAGGATCTTGAAACGTTCGCGGACGATATGTCCGATCTTGTCGAGAATCTCTGCCAGGTCACCACCTGCCTGGCGTTGAATGACGACCGCCGTGACGAAGAATTTGAGATCCATATTCGGAACGCGCTTCAACATGCTCTTCAAGGCCTGGTCGATCGACTGGCCCAGGTTTTGCTGTTCATAAGCCATGCCGAATTCGGTCGAGATCGGAGCGGGCATTTCGTCGATCACGACGTGCAAGCCTGACGACAGACTATGACCAGACCGCAGAGCACGGGCGATCAACTCGAGCGCATCCGGCAGTTGTTTGCTGAAGGCATCAAAGCGTTTCTTGCGACGCCACATGATCCACATGAACGGCAGGGCGCCCATCATGATGGCGGCGATCGGATAGAGCGGCGGGGGCGACTGCACGATGATGGCGCCGACCAGGCCGACACACGCCAGGCCGCCAGTCATCGCGAAGAACATGTCGGCTTTCACAGGCGAATCAGCCTGTTCGAGCAATAACGGCAAGCTGCCGATGCTGCCAAAGTAGGAACTGATCTTTTGGCTGATACCACTCATGCTGTCCCGCATGAGCGACGCCTGCTGCTGATTATCCCCGCTGCCTGTCTTGGTATTGGTCAGGATCTGCAGGCGGTCTTCGGCACGGGTGGGCTTCAAGTCGCGCACCAGGTACCCAACAGCCACGACCAATGCCGTGACAGCGAGAAATGCGACCCCCGAAACCATTAACGGATCCATGACATTCTTCCATTATCGGCGACCATCGTCCGTCCCCGGAGGCGGGGGTGATAGCACGTCCGATTTCCCTGTCTCGCTATATTGAAACTCTATATAAAAACCGACTTAGGCGAGCCGGGTGGCGTAAGCCCCCGGATTCTTCTGCAATTTATTACTAGTGCGAATCCCGAGGACACCAACGCTGGCAGCGTCGGCCACGGGCGTTTACTGACGTCCCAGCACACGCTGCTGGAACAACGTCGATGGCAACCGGATTCCCGCCTGTTGAAAACGATCCAGGAACGACGGCCGCACGCCGGTCGCTTCGAAGTGGCCGAAGCAACGGCCGGTCTCATCGACACCGTCTTTCACGAAGACGAAAATGTCCTGCATGATGACCGTGTCTCCTTCCATGCCCATGACTTCTGTAATGTAAGTGATCTTGCGCGGCCCACCCTGCAGACGGCTGGCTTGGATGATCAAGTTGACTGCTGATGAGAACTGATGCCGCAACGCTTTGAGCGGCATTTCCACGCCACCCATCGTGATCATTGTTTCGATACGCGCCACAGCGTCACGCGGATTGTTCGCGTGGACCGTGGTCATCGAACCTTCGTGGCCGGTATTCATGGCCTGCAACATGTCCATCGTTTCGGGTCCGCGACACTCGCCGATGATGATCCGGTCGGGACGCATACGCAGGGCATTGCGGACGAGGTCAGTCGCCGTCACTCGGCCCTTACCTTCGATGTTCGCCGGTCGAGTTTCCAGACGCAGAACGTGTTCCTGCTGGAGCTGCAATTCGGCCGCGTCTTCGATCGTGATGACGCGATGATCGGACTGGACGAAGCTCGACAAGGTGTTGAGCAGCGTGGTTTTTCCCGAGCCGGTACCACCGCTGATGATGATATTCAATCGGGCCTTGATGGCACCTTCGAGCAACATCACCATTTCGGGGGTGAATGCGCCGAACTTCAGCAAGTCTTCCAGGCCGAGAGGCTTCGAACCGAATTTACGAATCGTGATCGACGGACCATCCAGAGCCAGCGGCGGGATGATGGCATTCAAACGCGAACCATCGGGCAGGCGGGCGTCGACCATCGGCGTCGTTTCGTCCACTCGGCGACCGACTCGCGATACGATCCGATCCAGGATCTGCAGCAAGTGAGCATTATCGCGGAAGGTGACATCCGACCGGATGATGCGGCCGTGTTTTTCAATAAACACGTTCTTGGGGCCGTTGATCATAATATCGGCGACGCCCGGTTCCTTGAGCAGAATCTCCAGGGGCCCGTAGCCGAACGTTTCGTCGAGAACTTCTTCAATCAGTCGCTCGCGTTCCGAGCGATTGAGGAGTGAATTTTCGGTATCGCACAGGTGTTCGACGACCAGGCGGATTTCGCGGCGTAACGTTTCTCCTTCGAGATCACCCAGCCGCGAAAGATCGAGCTTTTCCACCAGCTTGGAGTGGATGATCGTCTTGAGCGTTTCAAAATCGACCTCACCGCCAGCGATATTGCGCGAACCGGCACGGGGGGGAACAGGACGGGGGGGCGTCGAAGGGATAGTGGCCATGGATGTCGCAACTCCAACCAGATCAAACGAACAAACCAATGTTGAAAAAAGGCCTCTCTCGGGCCAGTAGAAAGACTTTGCCCGATGACAGCTCTCTTCAAATCTAGGTCACAAAATCGAGTGATGCCGGATTGCAACGGAGGGGTTAGGAAAAAAATGACGCCGGCCATCTCCAGCAGATGTGCTCAAGGAGCCGAAATGACGGTCTGAAAGAGTGCGTTTGTCGCGATAATTCCAGGGGGGCGAGCTGTTCGGAAAAGTCGAGCTCTGCCGCGGGCAGCAAAGTTGACAGCTCTACCTTTTTTGGCGATTGCGGAGTCCGTACAACCCATCCTCGCTGCACATTGCGCCAGTCTTCCAGGCGGAAATCAGGAATGGCACCAGTTCGTTCGGCCACGAACGAACCGCGCGGCTAGTGTTCTATGTGTCGCTCTATTGCATCACAAACCATCGGTCGTTGTGCTGCATATTAAACGCGATCACCAAAAACATAATGTAGAGTTGATCCGCGTCTGATCACCGGCGACAACCTGCAAATCAGCAGCAAACAATTAACGTGAGCCACCCACCGGCAGCCAACGTTCGCTCAGCAACCGAACACTCGATCCCTACGTTTCGAGAGATTTTTCGCGATCACCGAAGCCGGCAAATCTGGAGTCTTTCAATCCAGCAAGCGGGTAGTTGACAAGAGCAGTTTCCATGATTTCGCTGAGCAAAAGAGACATTCTGGCACAATCGCTGGTGGGGAGCGGTTTCGTGTGGTTTCTCCAACGCTGGGGAGCGTGGCGCGGCCTGATGGTCTTGAACTACCATCGGATCGGCAATCCAGCCTGTACCCCCTGGGATCATGACTTGTGGAGTGCCGCCACCGAGGAGTTCGACTGGCAGGTCAGCTATCTCAAGCAGGAATTCGACCTCATCAGTCCCTCCGATTTGGAACACGCGAAAGCTCATCCGCGCGGCCGGCACGTCTTGATCACGTTCGACGATGGCTATCGTGACAACTACGAAGCCGCCTATCCGGTTCTGAAATCGCACGGTGTGCCCGCCACGTTCTTCCTGGCCACTCGATTTCTGGATCAACCGCATATCAGTTGGTGGGATGAAATCGCCTGGATGATTCGCACTACGACGAATGATTTCCTCGATGGTCCAGGCTGGTTGGCTCAGCCGATGTTGATTGACCATCTGGATCCGCAATTGACCATCCGGAGGTTGTTAAAGATTTTCAAAACGCTCCCGGGTGATCGAACTGGCGATTTTCTCCAGTGGCTGGCGGAAGAAACGGGCAGCGGACGCTGTCCCACACGCCTGGCACTGAATCAATGGATGACGTGGGACATGGTGCGCGAAATGCACGCCAACGGCATGACGTTCGGCGCGCACACGGTGAACCATCCCATCCTGGGCCGGTTACCTATCGATCAGCAGCGTTGGGAAATCCAGGAGAGCCGCAAACGCATCGAACAGGAACTCGGTGAACGGATCCGGACCTTCAGTTACCCGGTCGGTGGCAGCTCAAGTTGCACTACCGAGACCATGGATTGCCTGCGGCAGGAAGGCTTTCAATGGGCGTTCCGCTACGGAGTCGGCTTTCGCTCAGATCCGTTTGAGAATCCGTTGGAGATTCCTCGCCTGGCTGTTGAGCACACGACGGCCCGAACCATGTTCCGGGCCCTGACGGCGTTGCCACGATTGTTCGAATAGCCGGTTTGCCGTTGACCCTGGAAGGGTCACAGAGGGTAGCCGGTGGTTGAGGAGCGGAGCGACGACACCACCGGAAAATCGTCCCCGTCTCTCATCGATCCTGAAGGGATCGCAGAGAATTCTCGTTTCGGCAACCACAAGGTTCTTCCTCTGGCATCCCTTCAGGACGCGATCACGATGAAGTCCTGACCGGTGGTGTCGTCGCTCCGCTCCTCAACCACCGGCTACTCTCTGTAATCCCTCCGGGATAAATACGTCCCATTGAAGCGATGAGACTTATGAGACGGATGGGACCAATGGGACTGATGTGTTAAGATGTGCTGCGATTGACAACCAAATCAGCACACACACACAACAGGACCGTCATGGCGAGGCACAGTTCGGATCGCGAAGACCTGATGGCGGAGATGGTCGCTCTCTTTCCCCGAATTTCCCTTACGTTGCCCGAATTCGCTGACCCAATCGTTGCCGGCCAACATTCAGACGGTCGCTGGTCTATCTACTTTGGGGGTGATCCAGTCTACCATTTCGACTCAGACGATCGATTGCGCCGGGCATTTGTCGATGGTAGCCTTTACCGGTCGCAAGGTACGACGTTGGCCCGTCTGACGCGCCAGGAAACATCGACTGAAACCCTCCTGCTGCGTTACGAACTGGACTCCACCGAGTTGGCGTCTTTTCTGGGGCAAATGTGCGTTAGACTTGGCCATCTGGCTAGGTCATTCAAAGTCGGAACCGCCACGACTCAGCAATCTGTACCCGAAGATGCCGAATTTGAGCCGGAACTGGTGCGTCACATCCTTCGTGTTCTGTTAATAGACTGCCAGTTGGCCCCAACTCTCAAAAAGTAGACGCACCGAACGGCCGCCAGTACACTGACGCACCTGTGGCCTGACTCTCCAGAGTCGGGCGATTTCGAAACGTCAGCACGCCGACTAACCACTCCACGCGGAGAAATCCATCACATGTTGCATCGTCCGATGAATCGCCTGGCTGTAACGCGGCAGTTGTTGTGGACCATCGCGGTCTACGCCTCGCTGACCATCACTGTGGCCTCGGCAGCCGACTGGAAGTTTTCCGTCCGAATGGCCCCGACCGTCCGGCAAGAGCCCTTCACCGGCCGCGTCTACTTGTTCTTCAATGGTCGCAATAAAGATGAACCACGCACTGGCCCCGACTGGTTTCATCCCGAACCGTTTGTCGCGCTGGACGTCAAGAACTGGAATCCCGCCGAACCCCTGAGCATCTCGCCGGCCACAGCAGGATTGCTCAGTTTTCCTCAACCCTTGGAGGAGCTTGAGTTGAAAGACAGCCGCGTGCAGGCGGTCGTCCGATTGAATCCGCATGATCGCGATGTGGGAACTGGCCCCGGGAACGGCTTCAGCGCTCAGACCGCGGCGGCTCCTGCTGCCAATGCGCCTGGGATTGAACTCCTGGTGAATCAGATCGTCCCCGAAACGATGTTTAAGACATCCGACCGCTGCCAAGAATTAGTTGTTCGCAGCGAGTTGCTCAGTGCATTTCATGGCCGAGAGGTTCTCTTTAAGGCCGGCGTGCAACTCCCTGCCAGTTACCAATCGGCTCCCGAGCGTCGTTACCCTGTGATTCTGGTCGTGCCTGGGTTCGGAGGCGATCATTACAGTGTCGCGTCCGCGCCGCCGGTTCAGGAGCAAAACGAACGTGGTGTCGAATTCATCCGAGTAACGCTCAATCCGACCTGTGCCCGTGGTCATCACGTGTTTGCCGATTCTGCCAACAACGGACCGGTGGGTAAGGCGTTCATCACGGAGTTTCTGCCTCAACTGGATAAAGATTATCGCACCGTCGCGATGCCGACGGCGCGGTTCTTGACGGGCCATTCCTCCGGAGGCTGGAGTACCCTCTGGTTGCAGACAACCTATCCGGAATCTTTCGGTGGGGCATGGAGCACGGCCCCTGATTCGGTCGACTTCACTGATTTTCAGCGGGTCAATCTCTATCAACCCAACGCCAATCTGTTTCGAGATGAAGCGGGGAATCGGCGGCCCCTGGGGCGCAATGGCGAAACCATCCTTCTCTGGGCCGATCGATTTTGCGATATGGAGCACGTTCTCGGATACGGCGGTCAGATGCAAAGCTTCGAAGCCGTGTTCAGTCCGCGGGGAATGGATGGAGCTCCACTGCAAATCTGGGATCGACGTACTGGCGCCATTAATCAGGAAGTCGCCGAGACGTGGAAACGGTATGATATCCGATTGAGACTGCTGCTGGCCTGGCCGCAGATTGCTCCGCAGTTAGCGGGTAAGATACATGTCTTCATGGGAGCGGACGATACTTTTTATTTGGACGGTGCCACTCGGCGGCTGAAGGCGACACTCACAGAGTTAGGCAGCGATGCGGTGATCGAAATCCTGCCTGGCAAGAATCATTTCAATTTGTTTGCCGATGGACTGGCCGGACGCATTCGCAAAGAAATGGTCGCCGCATTTCTGAAACATCACCAGCCGTAATGAGTACGGCAAGGACCCAATATCATGGCCGCAACGCTCAACCCACATCACGCCGTCTATGCGGGCAGTTTCGACCCCTTTACGTTCGGACATCTGGATATTGTCCAGCGAGCCTCGCGCCTGTTTGAACGTGTTACGATTGGCGTCGGAACCAACCCCGGAAAGACGCCCTTATTCACTCCAGACGAACGGATGGAGTTAATTCATCAATCGATCGTGGGCCTGACCAATGTCGCGGTGGAAGTCTTTCACGGACTGACGGTCGATTTCCTGCGGCATTGCAGTGCCGCCGTTCTCGTGCGCGGGATGCGGACTTTGTCAGACATTGAAAATGAATTCACACTCACCCTGGCCAACCGCGCTCTCGCGCCCGAAATCGAAACTGTCTTCCTGATGTCGAGCGAAAAATACACTCACATTTCGAGCTCGCTGATCAAGCAAGTCGTGCAGCTTGGGGGCACGGAATCCATTCAACAGTTGAAGGTCTTCGTCCCATCCGCGATCATTAACCCGCTGCTGCAAAAACTGCGGCCGGGAACGACACCGTAAATCCCTGCCCGTGGCCGTACCGGTGGCCGACGCTGCCAGCGTCGGTTTCGATTTCATGTAGGACGATGCGTTAAGACAAACCATCGCGGACGCTAGCAGCGTCCGCCACGGGTGACTTCTGAGATTGACCACTCGATATTAGCCAGAAGGTACTTCACATGGCACAAACTCCCTCCACCATGCTTCCCCTGGGTACCGTTGCCCCGGCGTTTTCACTGTCTGACACGACTCTCAAGCAGGTCTCGCTAGAGACGTTCGCCGATGCCCCCGCGCTGCTCGTGATGTTTATCTGCAATCACTGTCCGTTCGTGAAACATCTGCGCTCTGCCCTGGCTCAACTGGGGCGAGACTATGTCCCGCAGGGTCTGGCCATTGCGGCGATCAGTTCGAACGATTCGGATGCCTATCCGGCCGACAGTCCCGCCAAGATGATCGAAGAGGCACAAGACGCCGGCTACAACTTCCCGTACCTGTTTGATGCGACTCAAGAGGTGGCTAAGTCGTACCGCGCCGCGTGTACTCCCGATTTTTATCTGTTCGATAAAGACCGCCGACTGGTTTATCGCGGACAATTCGATGACAGCCGTCCGAGCAACGGTCTCCCCGTGACGGGAAAAGATCTGCGAGCCGCGATCGATGCCGTCCTGGCTGGGAAGTCGGTCTCTGCCGAACAACGGCCGAGTATTGGTTGCAACATCAAGTGGCGTCCGGGTCAGGAGCCCGATTACTTCGGTAAGTAGGAATTGTTCAATACAGCGACGAATCCATGGTCTTCGCCCCGGAGGGGCCGGCGATGGTTCGTCGGCCCCTCCGGGGCGATTTCCTGCCTTTGTGATTCGGTCCAGAGGCTTCCGCCTCTGGCTACCTACGTCGGGCCCTCCGGGCCGAAATGCGCTCATGCACTCGCATCGAATCGATGTTGCCGTGATGCGTCAGTCCTCTCCACATGTGGTTTTTTCGCCACACGACACACCACTCTTGGTCGTGTCCCAACAAACTTTCTTAGTCGCCCGAGGTCCGCTTCCTCTGGGATCATCCGCGTAATCGGTCGCCACGTCCTGACACATTCCGCACAGTCGATACGTCCTGCACGAGTCGCCGAATTGCGGGCCGTCGCGGCGTGAGATTGATCAGATGCGAACAGAACTTGCTCAAGCCTTGTCGGCAGAGCTAGTCCTTAGCTCGGCACGCGGGAATTGTCTGGGGCGAATTTGCCCTGATTGTTCGAGTCCCGTGTGTAGAAACTGACCTGATATCACGAGCCCTGATTCACCTTAAGAAAGGTATGACGCATGTTTGGCACGAAGCAACCCAAGAAGACCGTCTCGCAGGACATCACGGCTCCACTCGCCAATCTCAACAGGACCATCAATAATATCGAAGACTCGCTGGCCCAGGATGCCGCGGTTCCCGCAGCTCGCACCAAGCCCGCAGTGTCGCAAAACATTATTGGCAAAGGGACGATCATCGACGGCAATCTGACGGCCGAAGGGGACTTGATCCTCGAAGGTACCGTGCGTGGTGACGTCGCCACCAAGGCCACGTTGATGGTCAGCCCCTCGGCGATCGTCGAAGGCAACATTGTTGCACATCACGCTGAAGTCTCGGGCCGTGTTAATGGCACCGTCCAGGCGCACGGCCTCTTGATTATCAAGGCCTCGGGCATCATTGACGGTGACGTGATCACTAAGAACCTGAACGTCGAATCGGGTTCCACGTTCAATGGTCGCTTCAAGGTCGGTGGTCAGGCCACCAATGGCAAGCAGGCCGACAAGTACAACGATAACGACAAGACTCTAATCGGCACCAAGTAATCTCAGTCCGTGACGTCGTTAGAGTGGCTTCACTTAATGTTTACGCATTCGAAATGCGGTGGAGAGTATGAGCGTGTGAGAGTAACGGAGTAAGAGGGCCGGAATTCGACTATTCTCGACTCTCATACCCTCACACACTGGCACTCTCATACTTTCAGTCGGCGTAGAACTTGTGTTAAAGCGGTATAACTTAATGAGTGTGACTGTGGCCGGGGAGTCAAAATGGTGGACTATAGCTGCGACGAAATAGAACACCAGCTCCGGCAGCTCAAAGAGTTCAGCGCGCGTCTCGGGGATTCGATGGAGCGTTCGGCGAATGGCTTGCGCACGCAAGGGACCAGCCCTTCTGCGGAGCTCATTACCGATTTGCAGAACTATCGCGACGAGTTTCTCAAGATGCGATCCTGGTTGCAGGATCAGTCTGCACGCGGCGACCAGAGTGCGAGTGCCGCTCCGGGGACCTTAACCGATTTGGAGACGGAACTCACCAGCAAGATGTCCCGCAGCCGGGCACTCGAACTGCTCGGCCGCATTCAGGGAGTCTCGCACGTCGAAGGTGATCAGCATCTGGTGGTGGCGGTCGTACAGCAAGCGTGCGAAACAGCTCGTGACGAGGTTCTCAGCGAAAGTTCGAAGTCTGATGAAACCATGACCGCTTTGAATAATAGTCAGCATCCACTGGCCATCTTGTGGGCCTTGACGACACAGAGTGACTCATTAGAGGACGCTCAGTGGACAGAGATGCTGGAGCAGTGTGCGAAACAACTCGGTCGTGAAGTCGCGACAGCGATTGCTCGCCATAAACTCCTGATTCGCGACACAAACTGTTGAAGTAACAATTTGACTTTCCACCGGGGCAGATCTGGCGATCTGCAGCGGGGATCCCTGGGCCAATTCCCGATTATCGTCCTGCAACGGAACAGAGAGCAAACCCTATGAACGCAGCACGCTATAAGTTAATGCTGTCCTACCTCCCGGGGATGGCGGCGATTGTGAACTCGTTTCAGTCGCCAGAAGTTCAACGTTCCGTTTACGAATCGTTGATGGAGGCACTCAATGTGCGGATGGATGCCGAAAGCCCCGGGGCTGGAATGCCCTCAGGAACGAATAGCCGCCAACGTGCGGCGAATTCGACACCACGTCCGCCGGCAATGGCTAAACCTGCGTCCTCGGACTCGACCGTGATTTCGAGTGCCGACGAACTGGCCCACGATCTGGAAGAAGGCGACAGCATTCATAGCTTGATGGAACAGCATGCGTCGTTGCCGTAAGTGCTTGTATGAGATGGGAGGGCGAGGCTCCTGCCGAGCCTAGCACGAGCTTTAGCTCGGCGACCGCCGGAGGCAGCAAACGGGGCCTCCGGCGGACGCCGACCTGCGGTCGCTTTAGGCTCGGCGGGAGCCTCGCCCCCAACACATGGCCACAATAAATATTCAGACTCCGTTTCTAATGCGTTCCGCCACTCGAATGGCACCAGCCAGGACCAGTGAGCGGGAGGACGACACAATGCAGCCTGCCTGTGAATTGACGACAGCACGCGCAGAATTGCATCAGCTCCGGCAATTGCAGGAGACTCTGAGCTCAGATCTGGCACGCCATGCCAGTCAGTTGAAAATCGTGGGAGCATTACCCCCCGACGAGCTTCTCGACGGCCTGATCGCCTTCCGCATTCGGCTGATGAAACTCACCGAAGCGGCCCAGGTCGGCCCCGAGACCGAAGTCTCATTGGAAAACGTTCAAGCGGCAATCGCCCGCAGCGAGACCCACGATCGGGCAGTCACCACGCTGGACCGCATACTCTCGCTGAGCCACGCTGACGACCCCACCTTCGCGGCCCTGAACGACTGCCAGAAGAGTGCCGCCGAGTTGAAGACGCAGCTCGATTCCACAACCGCAGCCAACGAGGAATTCACCAATCTGGCTCACGGCAGCCATCCGTTCAACGCGTTGCTAAAGCTGGTCAACTCGGCTGACGACCTTTCGGATGATGACTGGACTGCGTACCAGGAACAGGTCACCGCCAAGTGGGGACGGACACTCGCGACGGCTGTTGCTCGCGGCAAGATTCGATCGCTGCCTGCACTCGATCAAGTTGCACCAGTTGCTAACGAGGAAGCGAATTGCACAACGGCTGATGTCGCCAGCGCCGTGCCTACCGCCGTGGTCAATGCCCTGCCGGCAAGTGACGCGAGCAATATTCATGATGACTTCGCGTCACGCTCCGCAGACGTGCAACCGGACGAGGTTCGCCAAGTTGACGCGACGATTCCCAGCGTCAAATTCATTCAGAGTGTGGAACCGCTTGGTAACGCCTCCAGCCAGCGACTGACCGTCTATCCTGCGGAAGAGGTCGCGTCACCAGCAGAACCGGCCGCCGTCGCTCCGTTGACGACTGTCGGTTGGGACATTCTCGATGACGTCGGTTCAGATGACAGCGTTCTGGATACGAATCAGGATTCGATATTCGACTCGATTGGTGGTGGGGCGACCGATCAATCTGCGGGACGAAATTCCCGTTCACTCGATCGGAAACTGCTCTCTGAAGACCCGTACCATTGGGCGAAGTCCCAACCGATTCGCGCCGCCAGTGTGCCCACCTCCGCACCGGCCAACGGCAATGTGGGGATTCTCGCCCGACGAGCCTTACAAGCCGATGCGGCCAGCCGGCGAACGATGATGTCGCAGGTCACACTGCAGCTCTTGTGGGATGACCGAGCCGCCCTGGCCTATCATCTGACTCGCAGTTCGGAAAGCCATCTGCAGGGTGACGCCTACATCCTGCCGGCGTGGGTCATGCATGCCCTGGCCCTCAGTCGACATCTCTGCTATTCGAAAGGAGAAATTGCTCGTTTGCTCGAAGAAGACCTGAAGCAGTTCAAACCGGAGCTCCTCAATTCGAGCAGCCCGGAATGGAATGCCGGAACTGGCTTCTTCCTGCGGGCCGCGTCCCTGATTCCCGCTTTGTTGGCCTCATCCCCATCGGCGGCGTCGATCTTGCGTTCGTTCCGCATCACTCCCGGTCTGAGCCATCTCTATAACTATTGCAGCCGCGTCCTGACCTACGGCCAGCAGTTGCAGGGGCAAGCCGCCGACCTCTTCACACCGGATTGCGATCTCTCGCGGTGGGAAGGTGAGATGGAGACGCTACAGCAAACTGTCGAGACCTGGCTGCCGGAAACGATAAGAAAATATTCGCTGGCGACTCGCACGTCGCTGCTCTTCCTGCACGCTCATTGGACGCTGACCGCCAGCCCCACGATCCGCCATCCCGAAGCCGTGCGCTTGTGGAGCAAATGGCAAGAGGTTTTCCGCATCGTCTACAAACTGCTGAAACCCATTCGTACCGGACAGGAAACCGAGCGGAACTGGGTGAAATCGGAGATTGATCGGCTAACTCAATGCGTGCGGCTCGAATCCACGGTGAACGAAGCGACCGCGACCGTCGCGATCGGAGCCATCACCTTCCCGCACGAGGCGATGCTGGCGATGATCCGCGAGGCCATCGACTACGCCAGCCGCTGGTTGCGGTTGTGTGCGTCGAAGCCTGCCCAGGGACGTACGTTGGCCAGTCGCGATGCCGAATTACTGCGGGATGAGATTCTGGACCGCACCGACAGCGTCATTACGGAATTGGCCGCCTACAGCCGGTCCCATGAATCGGCACGCACCAAGGCCGGCATTGCCTGCCTGTGCCGCACCATCGAACACCTGCGAGCGATCTTCTCGCCCCACTCGACACTGGCCTTGCGGGAAAATGATCCGCGCCATGTGATTAGTGGTGAACTACTGAAAATCCCGCACCTGAGATTCAACGATCTCTGGATGCCAACGGTCGACCCCGTCACGCTGGAGACCGAAGTCCTGTCGCATCTCAGCCATGACCAACGCGATTGGCGGCAAGCATTCGAGATGCAATCCACTCAGCACGACCACATCGCGACCGGCCGCATTCTGGAACTGAATGTGTGGCGGAACGAACAAGAACGCGAAACCCTGTCGCAAAGGCGGCAGTCCGAAATTGATGAGTGTCGGCGATTGCTCACGGCAGAGGTTGATGCGTTGGCTCAGCACCTGTCGGCCACGATCAGCAAGAGAATCTTGAGTGATCAGGTTCAGGCATCACTGGAACAACGATTGCATCGCATGCAGGTGATCGCGGCTCAGACTGTTGACTTCAGCGAAGCTCATCGTGAACTGCAGGGGCTGCGGCTGGCTGTTGATCAACGAGTTCGCGACGCAGTCCAAGGGATCAAGCCCGGCAAGCCGGCGGCGATTGATCGAGCCATCAGTTCGCCCAATCGTACTCCGCGAGTTGAACAACCCGAAACTCCACCTACGACCAACGACGGTTGGGCATGGGATGTGTTTTCCGACAGCTAAATTGATCTGGTGAGCCCCGTCCCGTAAGGGCGGATGTAGAGTAGCGACTGACATTTTTGCACAAACCTGATCCGTGTTTATTCGAATCATCAACTAGTTCTCCGATCTCGAAAGGACGCACATTAATGCTAACCGCTCGTCTGGGAGATCGGATTCGGATTCATTACGAAACGCGATCCAAACAAGGCAACATGGTTGAGACGTCGGAACATCGTGAGCCGTTTGAATTCACCGTTGGCAGTCCGGATGTCATCGAAGGGCTGAACCTCGCAGTGATGGGACTAAAAATTGGTGAACGCAAACATGTGATCATTTCACCCGATCAGGCATTTGGTTACCGCGACCCGCGACTCCAGCAAAACGCACCCCGGCTGGCTTTGATGGACCGCGTCGAAGAAGGCGATCAACTGGTGGTGAAGTGTGCCGGACAAGACTTGGATGTCTGGATTCGTACAGTCAATGATGAGGAAGTCAGTCTCGATGCCAACCACCCTTTGGCTGGCGAGTCTCTGGTTCTGGATATCGAAGTCGTCGCCATCGGTTCCTAGTCGCTGTTTGCTCCGAGAGGATCCAAATCCTCTTTTGAAATATTTAGTGTATGTCATCCTTTTGTCCCCCGGCTCGCAGTTGACCTGTGAGATGAGTCACCATGACGATTAAATTAACTCCCGCTTCATTCCTGCTCGGTGTTCGCCAGAGTGGACTGATCGATGGCGTCAAACTTGATGCCATCGTCGCCGACCTGGATCGGAACGGAGTCGACCAGCACGACGCGGCGGCCCTTGCTCACGCCCTGGTCCAACGGGGGGCTCTTACCGAGTGGCAATCGGAAAAACTGCTGCAGGGGCGACACAAGGGATTCATCCTGGGACGCTACAAGCTGCTCGGACTGCTGGGGGCGGGCGAAATGAGCGCCGTGTATCTGGCCGAACACATGCTGCTGGAACGACGCTGTGCGATTAAGGTCCTCCCCGGCAACCGAGTCAAGGATACATCGTACCTGGGACGATTCCACCGCGAAGCCAAAGCGGTCGCGTCGCTGAACCATCCGAATATCGTGCGAGCCTACGACGTCGATCAGCAATTCGACGGCGGTGCCGAAATCCACTTCCTGGTCATGGAGTTTGTGGAAGGCCGCAACCTCGAGAAGATCGTCACGGCGAAGGGCCCGCTGAAGTATGTCGAAGCAGTCGACTACATCCGCCAGGCGGCCGATGGTCTCAGTCATGCCCATCAGGCTGGCCTGGTCCATCGCGACATCAAGCCGGAAAATCTGCTAATTGATGCGCAGGGGACGGTGAAGATTCTCGACTTGGGTCTGGCTCGTTTGTTCGATCAGACGGATGAAGAATCACTGACGATCAAGCACGACGAAAAGGTGCTCGGGACTGCTGACTATCTGGCACCCGAACAAGCCATTGACAGCCATAAGGTGGATGCCCGCGCGGATCTCTACAGCTTGGGTTGCACGTTCTACTTTGCTTTGACCGGACACCCGCCCTTTACCGAGGGGACTCTAGTCCAGCGGTTGTTTGCCCATCAGACCAAGTCGCCCAAGCCTGTTCTCGAAGAACGAGCTGACGCACCGGAAAGTTTGATGGCGATTCTTGACAAGATGATGGCTAAGAAGGCAGCCGACCGCTATCAGTCGGCTGCCGAGTTGGCAGAGGTCCTGGCACGCTGGCTGGTCGAGAATGGCGGGCAGGCCTGGAAGACCCAGCATTTCTCACTGGTTGCGACGATCTATGGGCTCGATTCGTTGAAGCCGCAAATGTACGCACAAACAATTGCGGAGAACGCGAACTCAGCGGCACCGGTTGCGGCAACCTCGTCGTTCGCCACCAGCCTGCCGGGAGGCGTTACCATTCGTGGCACAGAGCCGGGATCGAATCAGCCGCCGATCTATTCGACGTCGACGAGTCCCGTTGCCAACTTGGCCGCTGCGGCCGGAACCAGCGAGCAATCCAGTCCCGCGGTGGTCCAGCCCGCGCCAGAACGCACTGAAGCCGAACGCAAGGAACTGGAACGTCGTCGCCGAGCCAAACAACGAGCCGCGCAACAAGCCGCGGGTACAGCCCAGACCACGCCGGTGGGGGGAACTGGCGCGGCAGCTCAAGCACGAACGCAAAAATCGCGAACGGCCACGATGGAACGCAAGGTTCCCAGCAGCATGGAAATCGTGGTTGATACCGTGCCCAGGCTGCGATCGTGGATCAGCGATCCGCTGCAACAGCAAACTCGCTGGATGGTCGCCACCGTCGGAGTCGCCACGTTGGCGTTGGTAGGCCTGTCAGCGTTCCTGTTCTGGTTCTACCAGAGCAATTTCCCGGGGAACAAGCAAAGCGAAGCCGCCACGCCGTCGTCGATGGTGATTGATGCCTATTCCAGTTACCGACCGGCTTAGGCTGTATCCCCGAGGTAAATGGACCTCTGTTTGTGAGCGGAATGGCGCTAGCCACCGGTTCTTATGTGCGACATCTCACTTGGAAGAACCGGCGGCTAGCGCCGGGCCGCTCACGGGCTAGACCCCGTCCCAATCCAGTCTGACGATTCGCCCGGAATCAAACCCGACGACCAGACCTTTGCCCAGCGGATCGCAGGCCACCCGGATGATGTCTTCGGGGGCATTGCCGGCCCAGATCATCCGCCCATCGACATTCAACCAATACAGTTGCCGTTCCATCGTGGCCACTGCGACGCGATAAGGCAGGTAGCTACAAGCCACGCGCGAAGCCGTCCCCTCCACTTGGTACGAACCGGCCTGGCTCCCCTCCGAGTCATACCGCGTGATGCCATGTGCAAAACACGCGACGAGGACCATGTCGCCGTTTCCGCTGGCGGCGATGTCACCGGCACTCGCCCACAGCTTTTCCTCCCACCGGATTCCCCCCTGGAAGGTGCGGCTGCTGAGCAATCCATAGTCGGCGACGCCGATCAAACCGGGGATCTCGGACAAGAAATGCAGCTTGACGAAGGGACGCTGTGATTCGAATCGATGGATTGGTTTGCGAGGTCCATCAAAGATGAGATTCGTCCCCGACACCAGACTGGCCGCGACGTATTCGCCGTGGGGATCAACAGCGACCGCGAGTGCGGTATCCGGCAAATCGTACTGACTGCGGAACTCCAATTGCCTGGAAAACCAGTGCAGCTTTGAATCGCCAATCAGGGCCACGCCTGCAGCGCCGTTGTCGCTCCAAGCCAAACCGCGCACCGGCACCGGCCCACGCGTCACGGCGACGACCCGGCCGTTCCGATCGAGCAGATAGATCCCCCCGGAGCGGTCCGCGGCGAGAACCTCGCCCGACTCGCGAGCCAGTTCCAGCCAGGCCAATGGTGCGTCAGTGGCAAACGACCAGCTCAACTCAGGAGTCTGTCCGCTGCCATTGATCAGCCATTCGCGAGGGTTTGCCATTGATGTAGCCTTCAAGCGCCAAGGCGAGCGTCCGGCGTAAGCCGGATGGTTTTTGGCGACTTGCTGATGCCGTGCCAGTTGATCTAAACCGTTCGACTCGACCTAAGACGATGTTCATCCAAATTATGCTGAGGATCGGTTCACGAAAGGCTTAGATCAACTTGTTTGGTTATCGAAGGTCTCTAAAAACCATCCGGCTTACGCCGGACGCTCGCCTTTTTAGTTACGAGCTCACGTTGACGTAGACCTTCAACGCATTCTTATCCGAAACCAGCAACCGCATCATTTCCTCGTAATTGTCCAACCCTTGAACCGGGTTCGTCAGGATCCGCTCGGTGACCCCCGGGAACAGGGCCTGGCCGTGAGCCAGGTCCTTGATCCCCAATTCGAAATGGCGTCGATTGCCATTCACGCTGGCGACCAGCAGTTTGTTCCCCAGCACCCAATTCATGTTGATCTTGTCGCCCGGAACGGTGATCTCGGCCTGACCGCCGGTCACGCTGGTCCAGATCAGGGCTCCGTTGAGTCCCAGGACTTCCATCGCCTGGAATGCGATCCGGCTGCTGCCGGTCGCTTCGAAAATCAGGTCGGGAGCCCCCACCTTCTTGGCGAGATCGTGCAGTGAAGTTTCTTGTGTGCTGACATAGTGAGCACCGTACGCTTGGGCGATTTCCGACTTCCGATGCGGCCCCGGGGCTCGGGCTACCGTGAAGACGTCCAGGCCGCGTAGACGCAGCATCATCGTCGCCAGCAAACCGATCTGACCCGATCCCAGCACGAACGCGCGCTTGGGCGACCAGACCTGCAACCGGTGTTGAGCCAGATAGGCCTGCTCGATCGCCTTGGCACACACACTGGCCGGTTCCGCGAGCACCCCCAAATGCTTCAACTCGCGAGGGACTTTCACCATGTACTCGGCATCATCGACAAAATACTCGGTCAGGTACCCGTGACAGAGATTGATGCCGCGCTCGTAGTATTCGTTCTGGCTGGTGATGTCATTCCGACCGATTTGATCGAAGAGCGATTTTCCAGGCCGCCGCACGGTACACGACACCAGATCGCCGGGCTTGAATTCGGTGACCAGTTTGCCGACCTCGACCACTTCTCCGAAGCTTTCGTGCCCCAGAATCAAGTAGTCGTTCCCCGGAGGCGCATTGCCGTACAGGGCCTCGTTGATTTCGCGGTCAGTGGCGTCCACACCAATCTGCAGCACTTTGACCAGCACAGAGCGGCCGGCCGGGATCTGGCACACATGGGGATGGGGCTGGGTTTCGAGCGTGGGAACGGGGACCTCGTGCTGATGCACGCTGTGGGGAGTTCCGGGCCGGACGGCAATCGCTTTCATGATTTCGAGACTAGCGCTACTTAACGGGTGTAGAATCTTGGGGGCCTGGCACTCCGATGTGCGCGGCGAGTGTGATGAATCTGCCCGAATTCTAGCCGTGCGAATCAATTGACGCCACAACAGGCCCGTAACCCGGGTTCAGCGTTGAGACTTCCTGCGATCTTCCGGGTCGAAGGACTCATGGGCTGATTTTGATGGGAAAAGACAACAACGCGATAACGAACTATCGCCGTTCGCCTCAAATGCTAAAATCGGGGTCCGCCGTAGCCTGACTCTCCCGAGTCGGGCATTCGGAAGTCATCATTCAGGTTGATGGGAGGGCGAGGGACCCAGAGGGTACCCCGCCGAGCCGCTGGGTCTACCGATATCCAATAGACTATGCGGTTCGGCGGGAGCCTCACCCTCTCATCGACCCGAGACGCAACAAATCTCATTCGGAGTCGATGCAAGTGATTACAGTTGGAATGAACTACCACGTCTTGCCGGGCAAACAACAGGACTTTGAAGAGAAATTCGCTGGCGTAATAGGTGCCCTCCGCGCAGCTGCGGGCCACACGAACTCCACGCTCTGGAAGGACGTCAGTGACGATGCGTCCTACCTGATCACCAGTGAATGGTCCGACGAAGGCGCATTTGCGTCTTTTATCCAAAGCCAGGCCTTCCGGGACGTGACGAACTGGGGCAAGGAACAAATCCTGTCCGGACGTCCGCAGCATAAGATCTACAAGAATTAAGTCGGCGCTGAGCAAGACCGCCACGAACTGCCGCGGGATCGTCGACGCCGATGATGAAGGCAATGACGCCCAATATGAGCGCAGCGGGGGTCCTGAATTTCGATGAATTTTATCCACAGATTTCGCAGATAAAGAGGAATTTCTCCATCTGCCTCTTCTGTGAAATCTGTGGCTAAGATCATGGAACGGACAACGTCAAACGCGGTCCGGCGGCAGTTTCGCCGTCCCGCGACGTCGCAATGTCCTTCACCGCATAGCCTCCGGAGCGTAAAAACAGGGACGTGGTACAACGCTTGCACGCGATAGTTCCTCTGTCGGAACCGTTGCGAAAATCTGACTCGCTACCCACGAGTTTTCTGATCCAGCCAATAGTCACAGGAATGTCAGGACGATTACCAAGTGATTCAATATCCTCGCACGAGTTGGTGGCAGGTTGTCTTAAGCTATCGCGGCACGGTGTTGCCGGTCATTGTCGGCCGCGTGATGATCATGGTGGTGCTGGCACTGGTCGTCGAATACCTCCATTACCTTGGCGTCGAAAGCGGCTGGATCAGTTCGAAGGCGGGATTGGTCGAACCGGCCGGATACGCAGTCGTGGGGTCGCTGCTGGGATTCTTGATCGTGTTTCGGATGAATTCGTCCGCCAACCGCTACTGGGAAGGCCGGTCGCATTGGGGAATGCTGATCAATTCGACCCGCAGTCTGGCTCGTTGCGGAGCCATCTATGCCCCTCCCGCCCAGGATCTGGCACTGCTGATCGGCGGGTACGTGCTCAGTCTGAAACAGATGTTGCGCGACTCACGGGATCTGGAAGAACTGCACTCGTATCTTCCCGGTGAACTGTATTCCATCGCCATTCGATTCGGGAATCCGCCCTCAGCGATTGCGGCGGCCATTTCGCGGTGGATTTCCGATCGACACAAGGCCGGTAAGATTGATTCGACTCAGGTGCGGCACATGGAAGATCTGCTGGCCCGCATGGTGGACGCTCAGGGAGGCTGCGAGAAGATCAAGAAGACCCCGCTGCCGTTCGTCTACGCGGCGATGATCAAGCAGTTGATCCTGGTCTACCTGATTACGTTACCGGTCGTGCTGTGTGGTCGCACGGGCTGGTGGACTCCCTTGATGGTCGCGATTGTCTCGTTCGGCTTTTTCGGGATCGAAGAAGCCGGCGTCGAAATCGAGGACCCATTTGGCCTGGACGACAACTGCCTGCCGCTGGAAGCCATTTGCGTGGGAATCATTCGCGATACGGCCCAGGTGACCCAGGCATTCATCACCTCGAGCGACTCCAACCCGAATCCAGGCGCGGCGTTCATTGGGAACAGAAACAGCATTACCAACATTACGACGCCGCAATTGAAGTTGTAGGCCCGTGGAATAGGCGAGCGTCCGGCGTAAGCCGGATGGTTGTTATACGGGAATTATTATCATTCCACGTCAAATAAACGTGCGAACGAAATCAATCAATATCTCTTTGATCGGGTGCCACTGGCTGTGCCAGTGCAGGGTTGTCTATACGCTGTCCGGCAACGCACTGGCACGGCCAGTGGCACCCAAACAGGATTTATTGATTGAGCTAGGTCTCACGTTTATTTGACGCGGCAGGGTGGTAAGTCACCGCATAACAACCATCCGGCTTACGCCGGACGCTCGCCTGACAATTGTGCTAATCTCACCCCCGCGTCACGAATTCATCCAGATTCAAGATCACATTGCAAACCGCAGTCAACGCGGCCAGCACGGAATGGTCAACCCCCTTGGGGGCGGCACCGAGTGGATTGACCGCCATCTGTTCGGCGGCAATAGCATCCTTCTGGTAGAACTTCAGCCGCTGCTCGTAAAGCTGCCGCAGCGCCGCTAACTCGCGCGGCTGCGGTGGACGAATTAAAGCGGATTGGAATCCGACCGTGAGTTGCGTATCAATGGATCCCTCCACCTGAGCCATCCGCCGCGCCAGGGCTTGGGCGGCTTCCACGTAAACCGGGTCGTTGAGCAAGACCAGTGCTTGCAGCGGCGTGTTGGTATTGATGCGCCGGATCGTGCAGATTTCTCGACTGGGACCATCGAATGTCATCATCGAAGGATACGGCGATGTCCGCTTGATAAACGTGTAGAGACCGCGGCGATACTTGTCTTCACCCGGACTGGTCTTCCACTTATCTAAGTTGTAGGTGGAGCGCCAGATCCCGTCAGGCTGCGGTGGCATGACCGATGGTCCATACATCTTCTGACTCAGCAAACCAGAGACCGCCAGGGCCTGATCACGCAGCATCTCGGCTTCCAAGCGGTAACGTGGGCCACGGGCGAGCAAGCGATTGAACCGGTCGCGCTCCATCAATTCCGGGGTCACTCGCGATGACTGCCGATAAGTTGACGACATCACGATCAACTTGCAGAGTCGCTTCATCGACCAGCCATCGCGCACGAACTCCGTCGCCAGCCAGTCGAGAAGTTCCGGATGGCTGGGGGCCAACCCCTGAATGCCAAAGTCCTCCTGACTCTCGACCAGGCCGATCCCGAACAGTTGGGCCCAGAAGCGATTAACCGCGACTCGCGCCGTGAGGGGATTGTTGGGATCCGTCAGCCACTGCGCGACACCCAGACGATTGCGGGGAGCATCGGCGGGGAAACTGTGGAAGGCCGTCGGAACTGCGGCGGTGACCTCATCGCCTTTGGTCAGGAAATTTCCTCGCAGATGAATGTTCGTGACGCGTTGCTTGTCCGCCGGTAGTTCTCGGAAAATGGGAGTCTCGATTGGCTTATTGGCAGCCAGTTCGCCCTGCTTCTTGGCAATCTCATCACGCAGTGGTTGAGTCAACTTAGAACGTTGTGCCACGTGCCGATAAAGCAGTTGTTTCTGATCCGGAGTGCGTAAGTCGGCGGGAATTTGCACGAGCGCCAGAATGGCTACGGGGATTTCTTCTTTTAAGCTTGGCTGTGCATCGGTCGTCGTCGAAAGCCGGAAGCGACCGATGCTGAAGCCGGGGTAACTGAATTCGAACTGATGGTCCAGAGTGACGATTAACTCGGCTGCGTCAGCCAGTGTGCCTGCTTCTCCAACGGTGAAGACAGCGGTATGTGGCTGCGTCAACTGGGGCGAAACAGCCCAGCCGTGTTTCTTGATGTCGTCGTTCTTCAGGGCATGTTCAACGGGGTAATTGGTCTGAGCGAAATCAGCCTCAGCCTTAGTCAGCGGAATGTCTTTCACCTCACCCGACTTCGATTTCCAGGCGAGACGAATCGCGGACAGCACGAAGTTGCCATCGTTGAGCGATCGTCCCACGCCCCCTTTGGGCAGCGACTTGTCAGGAATGACTTCCAGTCGCAGACCGGTCAGTTGCTTCTCGGCATACGGGAAATTGAGGACATACTGTTCCTTGGCCGGCCCCGCCCCTTCCACCAGA
This sequence comes from Planctomycetaceae bacterium, assembly GCA_021732415.1. Taxonomy (GTDB): domain Bacteria; phylum Planctomycetota; class Planctomycetia; order Planctomycetales; family Planctomycetaceae; genus JAKFVC01. Next base: position 10,944 of record JAKFVC010000219.1, on the reverse strand, counting down.
ATCGATCCGTCGTCTTGCGGCTTCATCGCCGATCCGCTAGCGGCTGTCATCTTCTCGGGCTTCATTCGCGACCAGCCTTGTGTCGAGCGAGCCGTTGTTTCCCAAGCGGTTAATTCTGCTTGGATTTCTGGAGTCGGCTTCTCGATCTGTTTTTGCAACGCGGCGATTTCCGCGTTCACCTGCTGCAGTTTTTCCGTCTGCTCCTTCGTCGGAGTCGGTGCCGTCGGGGACTCGTCTCCCTTGTCGCTGTCCGCGGTCTGATTGAAGAACGCGTAGAACTGATAGTACTCACGATGCGGCAGCGGGTCGTACTTGTGGCTGTGGCACTTCGCACAGCCCATCGTCAGACCCATCCAGACCTGCAACGTGGTATCCACACGGTCCTTGACGGCCGCAATGCGGAATTCCTCGTCGTCGGTGCCACCTTCCTCATTGACCATTGTGTTGCGATGCATGGCCGTGGCCAGCAGTTGATCCGAGGTCGGATTCGGCAGGAGATCGCCGGCCAGTTGTTCGCGCGTAAACTGATCGAACGGCATATCGGCATTGAAGGCATCGATCAACCAATCGCGATACCGCCAGATCGTGCGCGACCGATCTTTCTCATAACCACGCGTATCGGCATAGCGAGCCAGATCGAGCCACAAACGAGTCCAGCGTTCCCCATAAGCGGACGACTGCAGCAGCCGATCGACGAGTTTTTCATAGGCATCAGGAGATTGGTCCTTCACGAACTCCGCAACCAGTTCGGGCGCAGGGGGCAGGCCGGTCAGGTCGAGGGCCACGCGTCGCGCGAGACTCCGTCGGTCCGCTTCCCGAGACGGCTTGAGACCTTCTTTATCCAGCCGCGCGAGCACGAACCGGTCGATGTCATTGTGGCCCCATTGACCATTGCTGACCTCAGGCAAGGCGGGACGCACAGGCTTTTCAAATGCCCAGTGTTCGCTCCACGAGGCCCCCTGTTCGATCCACCGCTTCAGAGTGTCGATCTGTTCGGGAGTCAGCGTCTTCCCGGACTTAGTGGGCGGCATCCGCTGGCTGTCATCGGTCGAGATGATCCGCTGGAATGCTTCGCTGTCAGCCAAGTTCTTGGGAACAAACGCAGCAGAATCCTTAGTCTTGGCGAAGGCACCGGTCGACGTATCGAGCCGCAGTTCAGCCTTGCGATGCCCTTCGTCTGGACCGTGGCACTCATAGCAGTTGCGAGCCAATATCGGCCGCACATCGCGGATGAAATTGACCGGCTTACTTCCAGGTTCTTGAGCCATCAGGCTGGCCGCAAAGAACAGCAAACCACAACTGCCGACAATCGATTGAAACATTGGACGGGTCTGGATGCGAATCATGGGGTTCATAACTACTAAGTGACAACGCAATACAGGCTGGTCAGGTGAGCCGGGTGCCGTATGGCCCCGGACTATTTGTTTCATCTTCACAAGAAATCACGCCGACTACAGGAGTTCTTTACCACGAATGACTCGAATCACACGAATCTACGCCCTCTTCCCAATTCGTGTGATTCGAGTCATTCGTGGTTAAAAAAGTGCCTTCAGCTTAGTCAATATAGAAGAACTCATTCAGGTTGTAGAGTACCAGGCAGAATGCCGCGAGGGCTCCGGCACTTTCGGCATTCTCGGCCGAGGCTTGTCGTTGTTGCACGAACTTCACACTTTGGGCCAATTCTTCGACTTGAGGTACACGTCCCAGGGTCAGTCGATAGGCCAGTGTGACCTGTTTTTCGAGATCATTGTCGGCGTCGCGTTGCAGCCGTTCAGCCAGCAACCGAGCCTGCTCGTTCATGAACTCGCTATTCAACAGCGTCAAAGCCTGCGTAGGAATCGTCGATACATTTCGCTGCTCGCACGAGGTCGTCGTGTCGGGCAAGTCCAGCAACTCGAAGAAGGGAACCAGCAGCGAGCGTTTCACGAAGATGAATGCCGACCGCCGCGCGGCATCCTCGGGACTTGATTTCCCCCAGCCGTTTCCTGGCCGCGATTGACTGGCGAGGACCTCGGCGGCGATCTTGGGATAGACCCCGGGACCGCCCAACTTGGGGTTGAGCGTCCCATTGGTGGCCAGCACGGCATCGCGAATGGGCTCGGCATCCAGTCGCCGGTAAGGAAATCGCCACAGAAAATTGTTGGGCTGGTCAATCTTCCCGGCATCTTCTCGCCATCCGCTGGCCTGCCCATAAGCGTTGCTGAGCACGATTTGCCGATGCAGGTCTTTCAGTTTCCAGCTTCCCGCGATCAAGCGATTCGCCAGCCAGTCGAGCAGTTCGGGATGGGTGGGGGGATATCCCATCACTCCAAAGTCATTCTCGGTGCGGACGAGCCCTTCACCGAAATGTCCCTGCCAGAGGCGATTGACGATGACTCGCGCGACGAGCGGATTAGCGGGATCGGTCATCCACCGCGCCAATGCGAGTCGACGCCCCGACGTGGCGGACTCATGCGGGGCCGTCACACCCAGCAGCGGTGATTCCGCGAGAACCACCGGCACCCCGGGGTCAACAACTCCGGCGGGCGTTGTTGGGTCACCGCGGCGGAAGACCTGCGTCGCAGGAACGGCCCCAGCCTGCTCTTGAAAGATGTACGCCTTGGGGACGGCCGGCGCGGTCTCACGAATTGCTTTGAACGCCGCCTGAAAACCTTCCCGCTGGCGGCGTTCGTCTGCGGTATAGGCGTCGGTGACGACTTGGCTCAGGCGTTTTTCGTTTTTCTTCAGGAGTTGCTTTTGCGCTTCGTCCCGCTTGTCCGCCGGAGCACGCAACGCGTCGCGGAGATCGGCCGCAAGTTCCGTCAATGGCCCGGCCAGGTATCGCTCGCGAACCGTCTTTTCGAGTTCGGTGAGCTGCAAATTCACCTGTTTCGAGGCCTCGTCGACCCGAGACTGCAACGCCTGAAATCGGCTGCGGTCCGCCGGAGTGCCGACTGGCAAATCAAATTCCGTACGGTCAGTGCGAGGACGTTGCAGCGGAGCAAACACGGCCAGCATCCGCGCATAATCGATCTGCGAGAGGGGCTCGAACTTATGGTTATGGCACCGGGCACAGTTCAAACTCAAACCCAGAAATGTGGTGGAGACGCCGCGCACGACGTCATCCAACTGATCGTAGCGATCGACCACCGGATCGGCCGGTTCATCGTCCCACGTCCCCAGTCGCAGGAACGACGTCGCGATCATGCTGTCGGCGGTGACTTGGTCAATCTCATCCCCTGCGAGCTGCTCAGTCAAAAATTGATCGAATGGCTTGTCCGCATTCAGCGAATCAATCACGTAATCGCGATACCGCCAGGCACTGGGTTTATCGCCATCACGCTCGTACCCGTTCGTGTCCGCGTAACGCACCAGATCGAGCCACCGCCGGCCCCAGCGGACGCCATATCCAGGATCGGCCAGCAGCTTGTCGACCACGCGCCGTCGAGCAGCCTCGGACGGGTCGGCTAAGAACTCATCAAGTTCAGCGGGTGTGGGTGGGAGCCCGATCAGATCGAAGTAGACTCGCCGCAACCAGACGCGTGGTTCGGCAGCGGGCGAGGGAGCGAGTTGCTTGGCAGCCAGCTTCTGCCAGATGAACGCGTCGATCGGATTGCGTTCCCATTCCGCGGGAATCGCTGCTGGCGGTGCAACCGGTTTCAGTGATTGAAACGCCCAATGCTCACGCTGTTCTGCAGAAGGACTGATTCCATAGATAGCATCGTCGGGCGGTGTGGAGGGAGCATCAGCCGCGAGTGCCGTCGAAACGATTGCACTCATCAGCAGGAGGATTTGCAGACCACAGCGTGTCAAATCCATCTTGAATCACCCCTCAGGGACTGAGTCGTCTCCCACCGTGGCGGACGCTGCCAGCGTCCGCGAACCGGCCCCGCAATCAATGCCCACCAAGCTACCTAAAGATGGATAAGACCAGCATCATGATCATGCCAAAGGCTCCGAGCAGAACTCCGATAAACATCGGAAACAGCAGAGAACCGATGATCAACGTCTTTTGCTTTCGCAGCCGATCAAATAACCCAGGACGATCTTCGTCATCGTCATCGTTGTCCCAATCGTCGCTCGTTGGAACGGAATTGCGATCAACTTGGTCCTCTGCTTCCGCAGAGTCGGGCTCTACCACCCGGGCGTCTGCCTTCGATTCCGGATCGCTCGCAGCATCGGTATCGGGGTGGTGCTGCACAGCAGTGAGCAGCGCAGCAGCTCGCTCGGCATCCTCTGGGGCGACCAGCAAGCTGACGCCGCCCGTGGCATTGGAAAGATGCCAGAAATTGCCGGCCATGGCCACGCCTTCCAGCCGGCAAGGGATCTCTTCCGTCTCCAGAAATCCCAACGCAAGCTGTGCTTCTTCGACGGACCAGAACTTCTCGAGTGTCACCCAGTCCATCGTACTGCTCCTGGAAGAGTTGCAAGTCACCGGCTCCCGTGGCCGACGCTGCGCTGCTAGCGTCGGTAACACGCGGACGCTAGCAGCGTCCGCCACGGGGCTACGGGCACCATTCACGGCTATTTCCCGGCAACTTGCTGTGAGCCAATGCACCACAGATTCTGGAAACTGCGAATGTAAATGCGACCCTTCGAGATCGCCAGCGAGGCCGAAATGTCCTCATCCATCTTGATTTCCTTGATCAACTCAAACTTCCGGCCCGCCTTCAGGATCGTCACCACGCCGTCGCGGGCGACACAGTAGATCTTGCCATCGGCATAGACCGGCGACGCACGATGCTTGTGATTGTGAATGCGTTCCGAGTAGATCTCTTCCCCCGTCTTGGCATCCAGAGTCAGCATGATTCCCGTTTCGCGGCACAGATAAACGATGCCGTCGACGACCAGCGGAGAGGACACGTCCGGGGTATTTTCTTTTCGGGTCCACAGCCGGGCGGTCGTGGACTCGGTGACGTCGCCCTTCGAATTGGGATCGATTCCCAGCACGGGGCCGTTCTTGGCAGAGGGCACAACAACCAGGCCCGGAGCGGTCACCGGTGACGTCACCAGTCGCAGTGCCGCGTTGTATTTCTCTTTCGGGTTGATGCCGCCGGAACGCCAGATTTCGTGACCATCCTTCAAATCATGAGCCACAACGTAGTCGGCTCCATGAGTGATCAGGAACTTGACTTTACCGTCGTCGTACAGCGTGGGTGAGGCATACGAATGCTCGTTTTCGGAATGCGCTTCGCTGGGACGATCTTGCTGCCAGACTTGTTTGCCGGTCGTCTTATCGAGCGCCACGACTTTGGCTTCCCTCGTCTTGGCCTCGCCGTCGCCGTGAATCAACTGCAGGTAGAGATTGTCTCCGTCCAGAATCGGAGTGGACGACATTCCAAATTGGATTTTGAACTGACCGTACAGCTTTTGAATATCCAGATGCCACTTCTCGTTGCCATCGAAGTCGTAGCAGACAAAATCTCCGCTGCCCACGAACGCCCAGACATGCTTGCCATCTGTGACGGGTGACGGCGATGCATAATTTCCTTCGTCGGTGCGGGCGACCTTGTTGCCGACGCCGATCTTCTTTTTCCATTTCGGCTTGCCATCAGTCTTGATGGCCAGGAGCAGCAGTTCTTCACCGGCGGCTGAGGTGACGAAGACATGATCTTCCCAGACGATGGGAGTCGCACCACCCGGTCCGGGCATTTCCAGCTTCCAGAGAACATTATGCCCCTTGGCATCCCAGTCGGCGGGAACGCCCTTTTCACCACTGATGCCGTTGTGATGAGCTCCGCGCCATTGCGGCCAGTTTTCCGCGTGAGCCAGAGACCCCAGCAACAAACACACACCGGCCACGGCACCGCAGAGAATATTTCGAGAACCGCACAGCATCGACGCGTCTCCATTTTTGACGAAATCTTACGAACAATCCGCCACCGCCCACTTCGCCGGATTTACGTGTGAGGTAAACACATGCGTTGATACTGTAGTGTGCCGGATCTTAGTGCGACCGTCAATTGCGCGGGGGAGACGCGTCGCACAACGTGTGCAACGCGCCGTAGGATGGCCGCCCCGGCCGTCAGAGCCCGTAACAACCGACGTCGCGAAGTTCCAACCCTTGCGATCATTGCGGAACGCAGGCTCTATCTTCTTTGAGAAACGTCACCCTACAGGAAATGTTTTGCACGAATGGCGAGTCGGCGCTGTACGAAGATCGCGAGGCGATTGAAGTTTGCCGTGTCGACGGTTACGGGCTCAGACGGCCGGGGCGGCCATCCTACGGACACTACTTCGCTTGCGGCGCGTTGACTAGCACCGTTTCGATGACATCCGTGCGTTCCCCCGAGCGGGCCGTGCCCCCCAGGAACACGAGTTCGTCCTTCGACAGGGGCAGCATCCGATGAAAATACCGCGGGTGCTTCAGTTTCGAGACCAGCGTCCACTTGTCGCCATCCAGCCGTTGGACGTTGCCTTCAATCGTCGACACGAAGAGCTTGCCGTCGACTTCACACGCCGAATTGCCGAAGCCTTCAATCGAGTCTCCTGGTAGATCGGTACCCGTCTGCCACGTGTTGGTAGTGGGATCGAAGAAGTCGACTTCGCTGGAAGTCCCACCGGTTTCATACATCCCGCCAATCACACAGACTTTTCCGCCCAGCGTGGCCAGCGATACGGCACGCCGTACAAAAGGGGGCGTGGGCAGTTCCTTCCAGGCCAACGTCGGCTGAGTCAAGTCGAGAACCACCGCCGAATGCTGCCATTCCGAACCCTTGTTCCCCTGCATCGCCCAACCACCGGCCACATAGATTTTATGATCCAGGACGATGGCATCATGCGAAGATCGAGCGGCCGGAAGCGACGGCAGTTTTTCCCAGGTTTTCGTGGCCGGGTCGAAGCGAGCCACATCGGCCACCGACCACAGATCTTTCTTCTCACCGGCGGCATTCTTCGCAGTGAAGCCTCCCACGCGGTACAGCTTGCCTCCGTCGGCAACCAGTGCGAGCCCCTGCATTTTGGCCTCACCCGGCAGTTCTTCCCAAGCCTCGGGTTTTGCGAGATTCAAGCGGCGAAAACGGTTCGATTGCAAGTCGGACGAATACTGATGAGTCTTCCCCGTGTTGCCCCCATACACATACAAATAGCCGTCCGAAACCGCGGCACCAAAACTGGTGATCGACTCGGGAAGTGCGGGGAATTTGGTGGCCGGTTCTGCGGCGAAGGCTCGGACGTTCGGGCCAGACAACATCAACGCCACACAGAAAACTCCGAAGAAGCCGCGGCAGAGCGACGCTTGGAGCAGATTCCATTTCATCATCGTTCCTCAACCCTGAAAGTTATTCGATGAAATTTGGGCTGCGGCAATTGTTCACCGCTTTCCAATTTGACGTTGAAATACCTGAGAATGGACTTCGTTGCTTAATCGTGAGTTGGTCCAGCATTAGAAAGCGCTGATGAATCACCGCCGTCCAAATTGAGTCACTTCGCCGCCGGCTTCTCTTGGACGAACGTCAGGCGGCTGCCGTTACGAATCACGAATCCGCCGTGAGTGACCGCGACGCCATAGATCTTATCATCGACCGTTAATTTGTTCTCGGCGAGTTGGTCATACTCGTTGGCCGATTTAATGACGATCGTCGTTCCGTCATTGCAGAAGAAATAGATGCGATCTCCCACCGCAATCGGCGATGCCCAGGTGGAATCGGGCAGACGGTGATTCCACAACGTCGTCCCCTTCTCCATGTCGACGGCAAACAACACCTTGGCCTTGCTGACGAAGAAGGCGCGGCCGCCGTTGACAACGGGCGATCCGAACGACGACGAGACTCCCTCGGCACGCCAGGCGATGTGGGTTCCGGTCACATTTCCCTTACCACCGCGGCGGATCAACAGGTTGTCGCCGGGTTGGCTCGAGCCCACGACTACACCCTGTTCCGTCACGCTGGGTGAGGCCACGGTGTTCCCCTTCAATGCAGTCACTTCCCACAGCAAGTCACCCGTCTTGGCAGCCATAGATTGCACGACGCCGTTCGAGCTGACCAGAATTTCTGGGCCTTCCGGACCGGTGGTCACGATGGGAGAACTCCATGAGACGCGGGACTCGCGATCCTTCTTCCAGACCGTCTTGCCAGTGGCCTTGTCGAGCGACAGCAAATAGGAGGGGCCGTCGTGGTCAGCCAGCACGATGATCGCGTCATCGGTCTGGGCGAGCGAACTGCCCAGGCCGTGATTTCCCTTGAATGGGCCGTAGTCTGCGGCCAGCGATCGCGTCCAGACGGTTTCCCCCTTGTGGTTCAACGTCAGGATGTCGCCGCTTTCGAAAAACGCGTAGACCCGGTCGGCATCGACGACTGGCGTCGGGGCCGCGCGGCTGATGTACTCGGTCGCTTTCTCTGGCTTGGAATTCGGAAATTCCTTCGCCCAGACGATATCACCAGAATCCACCTTTAAGCAGGTGACCTGCAGTTTCTCTTTGTTGTCGCCACCCACTGATGTGACAAAAATCAAATCTTTCCAGACCACCGGCGAGGACTGTCCAGCGCCCGGCAGGTCCTTTTTCCAGGCCACGTTCTGGGTGTCACTCCAGGTCAACGGCAAGTTGGGTTCGGTCGAATGACTGTCTCCCAGGCCGCGAAATCCAGACCAGGAAAGCTCGGCCGCACCGGCAAATGAACAAGCACAACAGAGTGCGATCAAACAATATTGGAGAACCGCAAGACGCATCATTCAGTCCCTTCAGATGATGTCGGGGGAAGTTCATTTTCAATGCGACGCAAGCAGCGCGAACAATCCAGCACCCGCTGCATGTCGCTCGCCGTATGAAAGACCCTCAGCATCCGCCGCAGCGAGTGCGGACAATTGACCGAGCTCAGCGGAATCTGTCGCAGCAATTCATAGGCTTCTTCGTGCCGTCCCATCTCCTGCAATAATGAGGCCAGTACGACGCGGTACAAATTGGTTTCGGGGGCCAGGTCGAAGGCTTGTTGGATAGCGGCAATTACGCGTTCGGTCTTCGCGCCCAGTCGTCGCAGGTAGAACCCAATTCCAAAGTGCGCCTCGTGACGTTCTGCATCACGCTCGACGATTGTCTGGCAGACGTCAAGAGCATGTTCGAATTCCTTCAATTCGCCCAGGTGCGACGCGACTTTCGGCAGCAACCAGACCGGCGACCGGCGATCTTCAGAAACCATGCGATAGACAAACACTGCCAGATCATGCGACCCCGTCGCCGCATAGGCTTCCGCCAAACAAAAGCGGGCTCCAATATCCAACGGCTTCAGCAGGCTGGCCGTTTCCAGAGCGTGCAGGGCCTCGGCATACTGACCGTCTCGCTGATAGGCGACGCCCAGCAATTCCCACAGCGGCCCGTCATCGGGAAATTCGCCGACCGCCTCGGCTGCCAATTCTGTGACTTGATTGATGTGCCCGCCTTTGAGCAACCTCAATCCCGTGCTGAAGACTTCTCGAGCGCAATTCATATCACACATCTCGTTGTCGGGTTCTCGGCGAGACTATTGAAACGATTAAGAGAATTCCGGCTTGCCTCCCGGGACGATGGTCGTCGAAGGGGTGAGCTTCGCGTCGCCGGGAGACAAGCCGCGGATGGACCGTAGCCCGACTCTCCGAGTCGGGTGCTATTCGATAGTTGACTGCCGAGTCGAAATCTCACGATGCAGGCAGTTAAATTGAGACTGAGTCTCAATGTCATGTTGAAAGGTTATCTCGACGCACCAAGGCTGTCAACGACCACGGCAGAAAATCGAGGCCTGTTTTCAAATGAAGTTTGAGGACAATCATTCGTCAGCGGACAAATTGTCTGGTTCGCTCCAGCGCCGCATCAAATTCACCTCGACCCCGAGTTGGTCGCAGATCCGGGCGACCACGAAATCGACAAGGTCGCTGATGGCCTGCGGACGCTGATAAAACCCTGGGGACGCCGGCAATACGACGGCCCCGGCATCGACCAGGCGCTTCATGTTTTCCAACTGGATACTGCCGAGTGGCGTCTCACGAGGGACGACGATCAGCTTCCGCCGCTCCTTCAGATGGACATCCGCCGCACGCTGGATCAGATTTGTCGAGAGTCCGCAGGCAATCGCGGACAAGGTTCCCATCGAACAGGGGCAAATCACCATTCCGGCAGTCTTAAACGAACCGCTGGCGATTCCCGCAAAGTAGTTCTGATAATGGTGATACCGCAATCTTGCGCCGTTGGAGAAACGGAACTCACCAGCGCCGGGTGTCTCGCATGTGAGATGTCCGATCGAGATCAGTTGCTCGGGCGTGAATGCGGCCAAGTCGACGCGGAGTTCGAGTTCCTGCTGAATGACTTGTGTGGCGGCCGGGCTGATGGCCAGTTCGACCTCTAATCCTTTGTGGATCAGGACTTCCAGCAAGCGTACGCCGTAGATCGCACCGCTGGCTCCGGTCACTCCGACAACGACTGGGGGCATAACGGCTTTCCGGATGGCAGGGGTTGACATGACGCAGCAGATTGCAATTGTTGAAGTACCGTAAACTCTGAGACCGACAATGTTTGAGTTCTCGGGTTCACGGCGGCGAGCAGGCTTGCTCACCGGCCGGCTCTCCATTAGAGTAATGGTTTCCACTCTGAGGAAACAGCGGGGAGGCCCCGTATGTCAACCTCAGTGAGTTTTAGTCAAATCCTGTCTCAGGCAGGTATGTGAAGTTATCATGCAAGCGGATATCCATCCCAACTACGTCGAAACGACCGTCACCTGCGGCTGTGGCAACACCTTCAAGACCCGCAGCACCGTGGCGAAACTTAACGTCGAAATTTGCTCGGCCTGTCACCCGTTCTATACGGGCAAGATGAAGTTCGTCGACACGGCTGGCCGCGTCGAAAAATTCCAGAAGAAATACGGCTGGGCCAACCGCAACGACAAGTTGCGAGCCATGGAAGCCGCCGACTTGGCCGCTGCCGAAGCCGCCAAGGCCCAAGCCTAGAACCGACCTTAAGGAATTTATCTCCCCTCGCCCTGGTACTCCGGGGAGAGGGGC
>JAKFVC010000265.1:9827-36999 GCA_021732415.1 Planctomycetaceae bacterium | reverse complement strand
GTGGCGATGAGTCGGGTGGGGGGGCGCAGATCTCGCAGGATTATCAGTACGTACTGCGAGCCGCGACGAAACAGAAGCGGTTGGACGACCTCGATAAAGCCGTTGGCCAATTGGCCGACAAGCATCCGGAATGGCTCGGGGGCCCCGCACTGCGGGCATTGCTGCTGGCCAAGCGAGATCAACCTGACGCCGCCTTAAAGTACTTTGAACAGCTCTTGCCGAAGAAGGAATCCGAGATGCCACGGGAGACGGCGTGGCTGATTGGACAGGAATTGGCATCAATCCCCAAGGGCGACGCGTTGGCCATTCAATACTACGAGTATGCGAACGCCAAAGGCGCGGAGGGACAGGACGCACAGTTCCACTACAGTCCGGCCAGTTCGCTCGCTGACCTGTACCTGAAAACGGGTGCCAAGGACAAAGCTCGGAAGTTGCTGTTAACTGCCGCACGGATCGACGTGGAAGTGGATGAGAACGACGACGAGGAAGTGTCGAATCAAGTTCAGAATCAAATCAACATTGCCGCGAGATTCCAGAAGCTGGGTTATCCACTCGACGCGCTGCAGGTCTATAACAAGATTCTCCATGACACAAAATCGCTCGACACGGCGATGAACTGGTCCAACAGTTATGGAGACGAAGAGAATTTTGCCCAGGCCACTCGGCAAGGATTCGACAAAGCGTTGTCGGGCATCAAGGCCGTCACCAATGCATCGGAGATTCAGTCCCTCTTGCGGCCAGAGGCAGGCAAGGCAATAGATCCCCGTGTGTTTGCGATCGAACTGCACCTCGGGCCGGGTTCGTCAAAAGCCAAGTTGCCCAAGATGGAAAGTTTGCTGGCCCAGATCTTGGAGAAGGCGGTAAAGTCCGCTGAAATTCGAGCCGAGTTGATCGCGGGACTACAGAAGCTGCAAGCCGAGCGGCCCGAAGATCTTTCGGTTCTGATTGCCATCGGACTGCTGGCCGCGGCAGATAAGCAACCTGCAACATTGGAGCAAGCGGCAGAACAGCTCGACAAATGGTTGACGTCACATCCACTCCCAGCCGCGACTCTCCCAACACCGGGAGACCTCAGCCAGGAAGAAGCTGGCGAGAGACAGCTACCTGTGTGGTTAATCGCGCGTGAATGCTGGAAGCGGCCTGAGTTGCGAGCCGTTGCGCAGCGACTTTCGGCCCGCGCGGTTGAGGCTGCTCGGCTGCAGACCAACAAGCAGTATCTGTGGGCCGTGCTGAACGAAGGGGCCAATGTGGCTTGGGAAGCCGGAGACAAAACTGCGGCCGAGGCGGGCTGGACCGAGACTCTCAGCATGATCCTCGCTCGGCCGGGTGCTGGGCTCACCAAGCCGTCTGCGACCGAGAATGACAAGCCGCAAGCGACGCCCCCCTGCACGACTCAACAATTCCGTCAAGCCGTCGAACTCGCTAAGTCAGCGGCTGAGAAGGGACTCCACGATCTCTCTTTCAAGGCCATTGAGATGGCACTCCAGGGTGGTCCGCCAGTTGATGGCGAAGATCAGGACCAGAGTTCCATGATGGGACTCTCCAGGACGGTCACCTGGACGGTTGGGGGAAGGACCATGTCCGGAGTCGACTTCAATGCCTCCGATCAAAATGACGCGACCATCGTGAAGGCCCTGTCGAATCTGCAACGCCAGTGGACGAAGCAAAAGACTCATCCTGAGCGGACCTACGAACTCTTGAAATCAATTGTGATATCGAGCGCTCGTCCGGAAGAGATTCTGTTGTATGCCGAACCGCTGCCCGAAACCGAGAATCCTCAGCCCCGAAGCCTCGGCTTGCTGTTGGCCAAACAAGCGGTCCTGGCGAATCGAACGGATGATTTGCGGCAGGCCATTATGTCGCGCAGCAAATGCCCCACTGCGGAATTTTCCTCTCAATTACTGCTGGCGATGGTGGCACTGGAATCTAAGGATGTGCCGCAGTTGAAGACATCGCTCGCGGGCCTGTTGCGGTATGCCGAATCGAAGCAGGATCGACAGGCCTGTGAACTGATCTATCAGATCGCACTTCCGGTGCTCGACAAGGAATCGAAAGAGGACAAGGGAGAAAATGCCGAGGTCGCGGCTATCGCAATGGACTTGCTGGTCAAGGTCACCAAGGTGCTGACGAGCTCGCAGAAATCGGCCGTGTCCGAGAGACACAAGCAGTTGCTGGTGCGGCTCGCGCGACTGCAGTTTCAGAATGGCAAACCTGACGTCGGTAAAGAGCTGTTGGCCGATTATCAGAAGACGCTGGAATTTGCCGATCGAGGCTACCCGGCAGAATACCGCCAGTATCTTCGCAAGCTGGCGATGGAAAAGGTCGCCAGCGAGTTTGCTCGGGCTAACTTGTTGGACGAGGCCATGCAAAAGCTGGGTGAAGCGGCGGATTTGCAAAAGATGATTGTCGGATCGAATGCGCCCAATGTTGAGGTTTATGGGGACGCCAACGACACCGCCAGCACGGCCATTGTGGAGAAGAAACTCAAGGCCAAACCCGCCACTGAGCGTTACGAAATCCTGAAGAAGTGGACCTTGCCCACGACGAGCCGCAAGACGCTGCGGGTGATGTCGGGCTTCGGTCCCGAAACCAGTTCCAGCGCGAGTTTTCTGCAGGGCATAGTCCAGCTCGGCGGTGCTAGTAAGCCGAAGACACCAGTCCCCAGCTCGGCGAAACTCTTGATTCAGTTCGCCAAGGACACGAATCAACTGGATGATCTGGCAGCCAGCATCGAACCGCTCGTCGAACAGAAAGTTGAGCTGGCGCCGGAGATATTGCAGCTGATTCGGCGAGGGCAGAAGAAGCCTACGGTGAAGGTGCCGTAAGTGTCTAGGTAAACAATTCGACCACGCGAGCCGGGGTGCGCGATTCGGTCCTTACATGAACACACCTGCTATCGCGGCGTTGAGGAGTGTCGCGACGAAGCCTACGAACAGGGCTCTGCCACCCAGGCGGGCCAGGTCGCCCTGGCGACTCGGCGCCATCGCTCCGATGCCGCCGAGCTGGATGCCCACGGAGGCGAAGTTGGCGAATCCGGTCAGGGCGAAGGCCGTCAGTACCTTTGAACGGTCGCTCATGAATGCCGAGTTGGCATGCTCCAATGTCTTGAATTGCAGGTAGGCGAAATGCTCATTGATCGCCAGTTTCGAGCCGAGCAAGCTGCCCACCTGGCTGACGTCTGCGGACTCGATTCCCATCAGGAATGCCGCGGGTGAGAACAGCCAGCCAAACACCTGGCTGAGGGTGAGCTGGTCGGGCCAGAAGCCTAACGTCTGCGTCGAAAGGCCGCACCAGATGAGCGACGGCTTGATCGCCCCCAGCACGGCGTCGGCCAGAGCGACGAAGGCGATGAAGACGATCAGCATGGCCGCAATGTTCAACACCAATCGCAAGCCGTCGCTCGTGCCAGCGACGACCGCGTCGAGGGAGTTGACGTACGGTGATTTCTCGGACTGGAGCCGCATTGCGCCGCCGGTTTCGGGGACCTGCAATTCGGGCAGAAACAGTTTTGAAAGATACAGGCTGCACGGGCAGGCCATGACGCACGTCGTCAGGACGGCCGTCGGATCGGCTCCGTAGTTGATGTAGACGATCATCATGCCGCCCGAGATATGTGCGAACCCGCTGACCATCAATGTGAACAGCTCGGAGTTCGTCATCCGCGGCACGTACGGCTTAATGATCAGCGGGGCTTCGGTCTGTCCCATGAAGACATTAGCTGAGACCGACAATGTCTCGGCCCCGCTGGTCTGCATGAGATATCCCATCACGCACGCCATCATCCTCACAAACCATTGCACGACGCCGAAGTGATACAGCAGCGTGAAGAACGCCGACAGAAAGAGGATCGAGGGGAGTGCCTTAAACGCGAATGGGAACAGGAAGTCCGAGCCGTAGACCTTCGCCAGATGGTCGGGACGCGAGAGATTCCCAAAGACGAATTCGGCACCGCGGTCGGAGAATCCCACGAAGGCCTTAAATACTTCACCAATCCGTTCGATACCGGCTTTGATCGAGTAAAATTGGCCGCCAATCGAAACTCGCCCCTTCAATACCAGCAGCGCCAGGATCAACTGCAGACCCAATCCCCAGCCAATCGTCCGCCAGTTGACGGCTCGCAGATTCGAGGAGAATCCGGCGACCAGCCCGAAGAAGACAACCACACCTGCGGCAGCCTGACCGCGCACGCCAATGTTCGCCTGAATGGCGTAGGCCACCACCGCGATCGAAACGATGCCCGCCAGAATTGCCATTCGCCAGCTCAACGGGGTCTGCATCCGAAGTTTGGAACCTGGAGCAGGAACTTGTGCGGCACCAGCCGGTGCGAGATCAGCGTTGTCCATGACGCGGGGGGCCTTGGTGGGTTTCGGAGTCAATTGCCAGACAGCTTGAGCGAGCGAACCGATTATCACGCCAGACAACTCGTCCTGGGAAGCGCCAATTGTTAATCCCGGAGGGAAGGCGACTAAATCGATGATCTCATCTCCCCTCGCCCTGGCCGGAAAAAGCGAACCGGGCGGGGAGAGGGGAGCATTTCATTAGGTATTTTTCGCTGCAAGTCAACTACCCACGATTTGACGGCTACTCAGCACTCCGCCGATCGAGATATTTCTGTTGCGATCAAATAAGGAATGCTTTATGCTTGTTGTTCACTCAGGCTAGGAGTGCCTTTAATTCTGGAGTCGGCCGATGTCTCAATCTCGCCCCGTATCGTCGTCGCCTTTTACGCATCCGCTCGTATCGCGTCGCTGCGCACTGCAGGCAGGGGCCGTCGGATTGCTGGGGCTGGGGTCGAATCATCTTGAGGCACTGCGCGCGGCAGACAGTGCGCAGGGACTCCCGGCCAAAGCGCGTTCGGTGATCTATATCTTCTTGTCGGGTGGTCTGGCTCAGCAAGATAGCTTTGATCTCAAGCCGGAAGCGCCACGCGGGATTCGCGGCGATTTCAATCCGATCGATACGAAAACACCGGGAATTCAGATCTGCGAACACCTGCCGATGCTGGCCGAACGGAGCGATCTGTGGGCCCTCTGCCGTTCACTGACTCATCCTCATAACAATCACTCTGAAGGCCACACGGCCATGCTGACGGGGAAGTCGTTGATGCCGGTCGGCTACAACGGCAGTCTGCCGCAACCGATCGACTGGCCGGCCATCCTCGCCGTCGGTGGAGCACTCACGGCACCACGCAACAATCTCCCGCCGGCCGTTGTCTTGCCGGAGAAGATCGTCCACAACACTGGGCGAACTCTTCCAGGCCAATTCGGCGGGCTCATGGGTCGTCGCCGCGATCCGTGGTTCCTGGAGTCCTCACGGTTTGAACCCAAGTCGTACGGAGCCTATCCGGATTACAACTTCGACCATGTTACAGGAGCCATCGCACGCAAGCAGGAAGTGTTTGAAGCCCCCAGCTTGAACCTGCCGCAGGATTTTTCCACGGGCCGATTGAGTAACCGACTCGATCTGCTGAAGGGCATTGACCAACAGCGGGCCGACCTGGAACGTTATGCTCAGGTCGAGCAGTTTGATCGCTTCCGGCAACGAGCCGTCTCGCTGCTGACCGATGCCCGCGTCAAGCGGTCCTTCGATGTCAGCGATGTCGATCCGAAGGTACTCGATCGCTATGGGCGAAACTCCTTCGGTTGGTCGCTGTTGATGTCGCGACGTCTCGTTGAGGCCGGCGTGAATCTGGTGCAAGTCAATCTCGGCAACAACGAGTCGTGGGATACTCACGGCAATGCCTTCCCGAACTTGAAGAATTTCCTCTTCCCCCCGATGGATCGTTCGGTGTCGGCGCTGCTGGATGATTTGCGCGATCATGGATTGCTGGACTCGACGCTCGTGGTGATGGCGGGCGAATTCGGGAGGACGCCGCATGTCTCGGGAGGCAGCCATGCTTACAAGTCCCCAGGGCGCGACCACTGGGGTGGCGTACAAACCGTGTGGTTCGCCGGGGGCGGCATTCGTGGAGGTACCGTTGTTGGTTCCTCTGACAAGTATGCAGGCTATCCGGCCACCGACGCACAGAAGCCCGAGAACATGGCGGCGACGATCTACCAGTCACTGGGACTGCCAGAGACCGCCGCCTGGCATGACGACCTGAATCGCCCGCACCATATCTATGATGGTGATCCGATTCCCGGCTTGATCTAGGCAGACCCGCACCAAGCGAAATGCTGGTGAGCGGCACGGCGCTAGCCGCCGGTTCTGGCGTCGACATGGAAATACAACACCGGTGGCTAGCGCCATTCCGCTCACAAACTGGGTACGACATGACGAACTGGCCTGAACTACAGAGTCGCCGGGATCTTCTCAAGCTGGGTACATTGGCCCTCGGTGGACTCTGGATGCCCACCGCAACTCAAGCTGAGCCAGCCGCGAAGAAACCAGATATTACAGCCACATTTTCGATAGTTGCTGTCGATCCCGACAATCAGGTCTGTGGAGCCGCCGTCGCCAGCAAGTATCCGGCGGTGGGCAAGGTCGTCCCCTATGTCCGGGCCGATGTCGGTGCCTTCTGCACTCAGCATTATCACGTCCCGAAATGGGGTGAACCGGCCCTCGATATGCTTCAGCAGGGAAAGCTTCCCGAAGCAGTCATTTCTGAGTTACTCAAGGATGACAAAGACGCTGAACTGCGGCAGTTGGCAATCATCGACATGCAAGGCCGAGCAGCCGTTCACAACCCGACGAATTCCGCAGAGGGAAGTCGCTACTGGGCGGCAATGACTGGTCGCTTCTATTGCTGCCAGGGCAACACGCTGACGGGTCGCAATGTCGTCGTCGCAATGGCCGCCGCTTACGAGGACACCGCGGGCAGTCTCGCTGACCGATTGATGGCCGCCCTGATCGCTGCTGATTGCGCCGGCGGAGACCACCGCGGACGCCTCGCTGCAGGCATTCGCGTCGCGAAGAAAGGTGTCGAAGGGGACTGGCTGGCCCTGCACGTCGACAAGAGCGACGACGCGGTCCTCGAGCTGGCCCAAAAGTATGCGGAACTCAAACACGATGCCAAGGGCACCTGGCGCGGAGCTCAACTGCCATTCCAGAATCCCTGCCCCAACCGGCCGCAGCCCACAGCACCCAAATCTTAATAATCATTGCAGAAGCCCTTGCTGATCAAATTTGCCGTATTCGCTTGAGCCGAACCGACACGCTGTGCATAATCTCCGCTCAGCTGTCTTACATCTCAATTCGGTTGAATTCTCCAGCGAAACCCCGACTCGGAGAGTCGGGTTACAACTCGGCTAGCGCCTCGCTGCATCATTTCAGAAGGCTCAGACATGACCGACTTGGCAGATGGTGAATCCACGACCGTGCAGGGCTCCGGTAGTTCGGTCTATACGATCAGGAACATCGGCGGGTTGTATTCCTGCTCTTGTCCGGCATGGCGGAATCAATCGATCGCGATCGAAACCCGCACGTGCAAACATATCCGCAAACTGCGCGGCGATGCCGCGGAAGAAGCCCGGATCGGTGGGCCGATTGCGGCGAAGGCCAAGGTCAAAAAGAATGCCGACGGTGAGGAAGAGCCTGCCACGGCGGAGGCTCCGGTGTTATTGGCGGAGTCGTGGGACGGCGTGATTGATGTTGCCGACTGGTGGCTGAGTGAGAAGCTCGACGGCGTGCGAGCCTATTGGGATGGCACGCAGTTTCTATCGCGCCTGGGGAATCGTTATGAAGCGCCGGCGTGGTTTACGGCCGGATTGCCCAACGTGCCGCTGGATGGGGAGCTGTGGCTGGAACGTAAGCAGTTTCAAAAGACCGTCAGCATCGTGCGGCGCAAGGATCAAAGCGAACACTGGCGGCAGATTCGGTTCCTCGTGTTTGATGCTCCGGCTCTGGCCGAACCGTTCGAGCAGCGGATGGAATATGTTAGCGATCTCTTTCGAAAACAGGGGCTCGAATATTCGAGCGCACACGCACAGGCACGCTGCCTGGGGATCGCTCACTTGAAAGAGGAATTAGTACGTGTCGAGGCGTTGGGTGGAGAAGGGCTGATGCTGCGGCAACCGCAGTCGTTGTATGTTGTAGGACGCTCATCGACCCTGCTGAAGGTGAAGACCTTTCATGACGCCGAAGCCCTCGTCATTGGCCATCAGAAAGGTGCTGGACGCCATAAGGGGCGGCTCGGGGCGTTGCTCGTTCAATTAGCAGACGGGACTGAGTTCGCTGTCGGCACCGGGTTCTCAGATGCTCAGCGCGGGAGTCCACCGACGATTGGCAGTTGGATCACGTTCCGGTATCAGGAATTGTCCGATGGAGGCGTGCCGCGATTTCCGAGTTTTGTTGGAGTGCGCAACGTAGGATAGGCATCCTACTTCACCTTCCAGACTCGTGCTGCACCGTCGCGACCGCCTGACGCCACCAGCGTGCCGTCCCGACTAAACGCGATCGCGTGAATGGCGACGTTGTGACCGATATAAGTCCCCAGCAAATCACCTGTCTCGGCATTCCACACTTTCAGCTTACCGTCATGGCCGCCGGTGGCGAGCCGTGAGCCGTCCGGAGAAAAAGCCACAGCCCAGATGTCCCCGTCGTGGCCTTCCCACGACTTCACGAGGCTCCCGCTTCCGGCATCCCAGATCCGGATGGTCTTGTCCCAGCCGACAGATGCCAGTCGGCTTCCGTCGTGATTAAAGGAGAGGCCGTTCACCGGACCCGAGTGACCTTCTAATGGCAGCTTCTGCGTTAAGGTCTTCGCATTCCACAATCGGACAATCTTGTCGCTGCCCGCGGTTGCCAACGTTTCGTCATCGGGCGAGATGACCACAGAATACACGACCCCCGGCTGTTGAGCTTCTAACAACGGCTTCTCGGAATCGAGCGACCAGGCTCGAATATTTCCGTCCCGATCGCCTGCATACAGCGTTTTCGTTTTGTGGGCAAACGTCATCCCGCGGACCGCATTCGGATGTTTCCGTGTGCGAAATGGTTCGGCCTGGGACGAGGTCCACAACTTGATGAAGCCATCGTCTCCGGATGTTGCCAATACTTCGCCTGACTCGCAGTAGCGGGCCGACCAGACAATGCCGCGATGCGCGTTGAAGGTCGACTTGACGTTCTTCGTTGACAAGTCCCACAGACGGATAGTGCCGTCCTCAACACCCATGGCGAGTGTGCTGCTGTTGTGATCGAACCCGACCGACCACACTGTTCCTGAATTGGCCGTCAGCACGGCGATGGGTTCGGCCGTCGAGACCACAACAGGAACCGTCCCCTTGCGATTGGCGAGGAAGAGTCCGCCAAACAACCCCAGCGCGAGAAATCCCACACCAATGCTCGCCGCAATGATGCGATTGCGGATCGCTTCTTTTCTGGCCTCAATGACGCACACGGTGGGCACATCCTCGGAGGTGGTCTTCATCAACGCCCAATGAAAATCGAGCAGTTCGACCAGATGCGTCGCCGACTGCATCCGCTCGGCCGGCTTCTTGGCGAGCAACCTGTCGATCGTTTCCGCCAGCCATTCAGGAACGTCGGGATTGAGCTCGCGCAACGGGCGATGCTTCTTGTCGGCAATCTGTTTCAAAATGGCGAGAGCCGAGTTCCCCGTAAACGGTGGCTGGCCGGCACACATCTCGTACAACACGGCCCCCAGGCTGAACAAGTCTGAACGATGATCGGGTTCTTCCCCCATCGCTTGCTCGGGCGCCATATATAACGGCGTGCCCGACACAAATCCCGTATTCGTGAGCTTCACGTCCTCGGCACCACGAGCCAACCCAAAGTCGGTCAGCTTCACGCGATCATGGGCCGACTCGAGAAGAATATTCCCCGGTTTAATGTCCCGATGGATCAGGCCTTGAGCGTACGCGGCTTCCAGACCGTGAGCCGCCTGCATGGCGATCCGGACGATCTCTCGGATCGGCAGTTTTTTCTCTCGCGTCAGCCGCTGTTCGAGCGATTCACCCGCAATCAACTGCATGACGAGATACGGCAGACCGTCGTCACCGGCTCTCTCGACCTGATACACGGCCACTACGTTTTCGTGTGTGATCGATGCCGCCGCCCGCGCCTCACGGCAGAAGCGCTGGCGTGAAATCTCGTCACCAGCGAGTTCCGGATCCAACACTTTGAGCGCGACGTTCCGCTGCAATCGTGAATCGAAGGCCTCGAGCACAATCCCCATGCCACCGCGTCCAAGAACCCGCATCACATCAAAGTGCGCCAGTCGTCCCAGATAGGCTGCATCTGTCGCGGGCTGCAGAAACGACAGCGATACTTCACGCGGACGGGTCACGGCAGGGCGAGGAATTACCGTCATTTGGCCAGCGGCATCCAGAGCCTTCAGCGCGGGCCAGTAAGCCGATTGAGACGACGGCTCGGACTCGTGGAGACTTTGCACCAGACTGGAAAGATTCGTCCCGTCGGTCGCAATGCTTTCGAGCTTCGCCTGGCACCCTGAGCACGAATCCATGTGGGATGTACACATTTCTTGACGATCACCGGATAACGTTCCGTCGAGCAACTGGCGGAGTTCTTCGGGGGGCGGACATTCTGTTTTCGTTTTCATATTACGCTTCCTCCTGCCGTCTCATCGTCTCAACTTCCTCTTTCAAACGGGCGAGGACCCGGCTCTTGGCGACGTACACCGCTCCGGAAGATAATCCCACTTGTTGGGCGACATCCGGTGCGGCCACTCCTTCGACTGCAGTCAGCCAGAAGGCGCGCCAAGTCTTTTCCTGAAACTCACTCTTAATGCGCTCCATCGCGAGTGCGGCCAGCCGCCGCTGATACTCGGTTTCCCACGTCTCCGAACCATCGTTCACGTCAGGGTGGGTATCAATCAACCGGTTCGTCGCCGTGTCCCCGGCAGCCTGCGGCCGAATGCGGCGGGAGGACAAGAAGCTAAACACTTTGTTCCGCGTGATCGTAAACAACCAGCCGCGGAAAGTGCCCTGGCTCCGGTCGTAATCGAGCCGGCCGATCGAGGTCGACACAGAACGCATCACGTCCTGCATCAGATCGG
This sequence comes from Planctomycetaceae bacterium, assembly GCA_021732415.1. GTDB lineage: Bacteria > Planctomycetota > Planctomycetia > Planctomycetales > Planctomycetaceae > JAKFVC01. The sequence goes on along the minus strand of JAKFVC010000265.1, from coordinate 26,027 downwards.
CAGCATCGGCATCCTGCAGCCCGCGTTTGCGAGCAAAGCCGTACACGACAGGACCATACAACTGCATAAACTCTTGCCAGGCCACGTGATTCGCTCCATCGCGGAGCTGCACGAGCAAGCTGGCTCGGGTAAGCGGAGAGTCGTCAACGGTCACGGTAGCACCTGAACGAGCCATTCGCAGCCGACGATCTAAGGAGCGCGATCCGCCTAAGCTGCCGTGCCCACATGATACGCCGCGAACTTGGTGCGGACTAGGGATGCTGCAGTCTGAACGGACTTTCGTCTGGGATCGACAGTGGCAGAATGATGCGATCATGAACTGGTCCTGAGTGACATCGACGAGCACGCTCTATCCTCTTCTATGCCAAGGCCTTCCGGAATTCGTGGGAACAGCCGGCCCGCGGACGGGAAGCCGCCGCACGCCGCCACTGTGGATTCGTATGCGATTCGCTTTGCGACCGGCGCGTTTCATGGTTGACTCCGTCTTCCAGTAGGTTCCGTTGGCTGACATCAGCAAATACCGCCGGCAAACGCGAGTCTTACAGAGATTGGGCAATTATTCGGATTTATTGCAGGACGAACCGCGCCCATATTAAGAGTGGCAGCCACTTCGCAGTTCGACTTGTGAGCGGCACGGCGCTAGCCGCCGGTTGTTACAGGAAACTCACTGCAAAAAACCGGTGGCTAGCGCCATTCCACTCACGAAGAAACACAAGGTCCGGGGCCTCACGGTACCCGGCTCACCAGATTTCTGCCCTGCGTTTCCGTTTAGTAGTACGGACCGTGATTCCGTTACGGAGTTTCGCGACCGAAAATGAGTCACGACGCGATGCGCCTGGTCTGCGTTACGGATTCCGTGTAAGAACTGCTCAACCGCTCGGTAAGTCTGTTTGTCAGGTGAAACAACACAACAAACAAACGCTGCGGATCAGATTTTGATCCCTCAAGTTTCGCCAAATCCGATTGCAGTCACCACAAAGGAATCCCGTCATGTCACAGAAACTCGCCAACAAAGTCGCAGTCGTCACCGGTGCTTCTAAGGGAATCGGTGCTTCCATCGCGTTGCACCTCGCCGCGGAAGGTGCCGCAGTTGTCGTGAACTACTCGTCGAGCAAAGCCGGGGCCGACAAGGTCGTCGCCGAGATCACCAGCAAGGGTGGCAAGGCCGTCGCAGTGCAGGCCAACGTCGCTCTGCAGGCTGACATCCTGCGTCTCTTCGCGGAAACCAAGAAGGCGTTCGGACAGGTTGACGTCCTGGTCAACAACGCCGGGATCTACGAGTTCTCCCCGCTATCGGAAATCACCGCCGAGCACTATCACAGGCAGTTCGACCTCAACGTACTGGGCCTGGTTCTCACGACGCAGGAAGCGGTCAAGCACTTCAACCCCAAGGGCGGCAGCATCATCAACATCAGCTCAATTGTCGCCACGCTCGCCCTGCCGAATGCCCTGGTCTACAACGCCACCAAGGCCAGTGTCGATGTCATCACGAAGACACTCGCCAAAGAGTTGGGCCCACGCAAGATCCGCGTCAATTCGGTAAACCCCGGCATGGTAGAGACCGAAGGAGTGAAGTCCGCGGGCATCAGCGACAGCGACATGCGGACTCAGATGGAACAACAGACCCCGCTGGGTCGTATCGGCCAGCCGGAAGATATCGCCCCGGCCGTCGTGTTCCTCGCCTCTTCCGACTCCAGCTGGATTTCCGGCGAGAACATCACGATCGCCGGTGGCCTCAAGTAGGACGCAACACAGTCTGAGCAGTTGTCTCACCTCAATCGCAAAACTGACCAATATTTTGACCGGACGCCCACAAATTAAGCGTCCGGTCCATCAGGAGCAGGAACATGTCAAATCTCGGCCTCTTTCACACTGGCGTCAGTCTGTTGGCTCTCGGGTCCGGAACCTATGCCTTCTGGCGAGACGGAGAAATCAACCTTCGCAACACGCTCGGCAAGACTTATCTGGCGACGATGCTGATTGCCAGCTTGACCGCGTTCGGAATTTTCAAACACGGCTTTGGTGTCGGGCATGTTCTGACGATCGTTACCCTGGCAATCTTGGCAGTAGGTGTCCTGGCGACATATACGAACTGGTTGGGACGAGTCAAACAATACGTCGAAACCGTCAGTTTGTCGGCCAGCTATCTGATGTTGATGGTCTTTACAACCACGGAAACATTGACTCGGTTACCCGCCGGCCATCCCGTCGCTTCGAGCCCCGATGCACCACTGCTGGGCGTCGTACGGTTGGGACTGCTACTCGCCTTCGCCTGGGGTCTGAGCGTGCAGCTTCGGCGAGTCCCCACAGTTGCAAAGCAAAGCCTGTAGGATGGACGCCCCGGACGTCTTCTTTCGATAGAAACACGAAAATCGGAGCCGGCATTAATGTGCCCGCCCCGATTTTCGTGTTGAATCGCAATCGCGTCGTAAAGCGTAGCGGAATCTCGTAAGACTTCCGCCGTAGTCTGCCGACTCGGAAGGCGGAACTCTTACGAGATTCCGCTACACAGGGGCCTTTAATTCTTGGGCAAAGGAGCATCCGGCACAGGCCGCTTGAGCTTGCTCAACAAATCATTCGTTTGTGCCAAGTGATCAATAGACGCGGCCTCACCATCAGCGAGCACCTTCCCCAAGTCACTGGAAACATAGCGCTGATAGATGATGAGTTTGTCTCGTAGCGACTTATGAATACCAATCTGCTGCGCGAGGAACCACTCATCAAATTCGGGACCTGACTTATTCGCGAGCAGCTCCTTATGAGATGCAAGACTCTGCGCGGCTAACTCACGCTCGACTTGCACGACGCTGAAGTCACGTACCACAGCAAGAGCAGGTCGCGGCTCAGCCCGAACCGCCACATCGGCCTCGGCGCTCAGGCGCGGACGATCCTCTTCAGTTCGAGTCACACTGGGCGTGAGATCCTTCTCTGGAGGCTTACCATCAGCCAGTCGATCGATGACTGGTCCCACTCGAGACGGAGTCTTATTGGGAGCGGGAGTGGCGATCGACGCTGGAGCATCACTGGCCACAGCGCTCTTTCGAATGACAACTTCCGGCGTCCGAGCACCGCGGGCAGTGAGAGTCAGATAATCTCGACGAAGCACCTCGGGTGCGAACGGACGTAACCGGTTCAATAGGATTTCGTGGTCTTTCACCATCGCCGCGGCATATTGCCGAACAGCCGGATTGTGAGCTCGGTCAGCGGCAAGTTCGGCCAGGGCGATTTCTTCATGGTTCGCCAAGGCGATCCACGTCGCCATCACGAGATCGGGGTTACGAGTTCTTAGCGAAGCGGAGCGACGATTCGTGAGAACCTCAGTCGGACCAACCGGCTCATTATTGCCCGGTTCAAACTCCAGGCCACGTTCGTCCGTGGCCCCATCGGTCAAACGAGGCGGTTTATCGAGCGGCGGCTTCGGTTTCAGGAGCGGCGCAGTCGTCGTGGAAGGTTGAATGGCTTCCCGCGGCTGAGCATTCTTCTTCGGTAAGGTAGATTCAATCTGGGCGAACAACACAGACGCAGTATTCGCGACAACGATGAGGCCAGCAATGGCAATCAGTTTGCGTGTCATGACAACAATTCCTACGGCCCGCAAGAATTGGACGTGTCCGACCATCATCTGGTCAGCGGAATTTTTGGGGGCTCAGTTTGGGGAAGCCCGCCGCAAGAAGACCATGCAAGATCGATACCGCAGAACAAAAATGGCCGATCTCGATTCCGGGGAGTCGGGTGTTCAAACTTCAAAATTGGCCTGTCTACAGTGTTGAATAAGTCACATCCCCAGGCGGGCCAATTTTGAAATTTGAACGCTCGACCCCAAACTGAAAACCGCCCGGCGCACATGATCGCGTCAAATATCACAATCTTCATGTGATCGGCAGCGGACCAGTGTGCGCGGCGAACCTGCAGCACAAAATCAACTCGACGACAGTATTTGACCAGCGTGGTAGGATCGAGCTGCTTACGAAACCTGCGCGACATAGCACAGGATCGTCAGGAAGTGCAGGGTGCTTCCAGCAATGACCAACACATGCCAGACAGCATGGAAATAGGCCACGCGATGATCGAACACCAGGAAGACCGTCCCCACGGAATAGCAGATACCGCCCGCCAGCCCCAGCATCAATCCGTTGATCGGCACCGCGCCCAACAGCCAGGGTGTCGCCAGAATCGGCATCCACCCCAACAGTACGTAGACCCAGATCGAGACCGAGTAAACCTGGTGAGCAAAACAGACCTTCGCCACGAAACCCGTGAGCGCGATCGTCCACATTGCTCCCAGGATGCACCAACAGACGGTCGTCGGCAGGTAGGCGACCGCCAGCGGGGTAAACGATCCCGCGATCAGCAGATAAATGAATCCCTGATCGAGCGAGCGGAATAACGTGCGGCGACGTTCATCAAACGGCCCGTGCGACAATGTCGACATGGCATACACTGCAGACAGGCTGATGGCGTAGAGGACACAGGCCGACGTCAGCACCCATCCGTGTTGCTGAAACGCAGTCGTCAACAGGTACACGGCCCCGCACAGGCTCAGGATAAACCCCACACCGTGCGTCACGCAGTTCGCTCGTTCTTCGCCCTTGGAGTACACCCCAAACGGATGCACGACTGCCTCACTGACACAACTCATAACAAGACTGCCCGCATTGTTTAGAAAAGAACCGCATCGTGCTTCGGCCACAAAGACTGGCCGTATCCGACCGGCAGGGTATTTTGCGCCACATCGCCGAATCGATCCAGAGGAAGTTTGGGACTCCTGCGCCAAGTCGTGACAAATATATCAACGTGATGGGAGGGTGAGGCTCCTGCCGAACCGCAAGCGTCTATCGACCATCGCCAGACTATGCGGTTCGGCAGGAGCCTCACCCTCCCATCACGTCGAAGTAGCCTTTACTGCATTCTCCAGCCGGGGTGAAATCTGCGTCACGGCAGTCGTCCAATGATTAGGTCATTTCAAATTCATCGTTTTTCTCGCAGCAGTAACCCGATAACATTCGGTCTGAATTGCAGTTGCCAAGTCGCTCACCCCATCGCAGGAGTCGCCACACATGCCTCAACAGACTGCTGGACCCGCCGTCAAGCACGGCCGCATTCATCAATCGATCGTCTATTGGTGCTTCAACATCGCCGGCGAGAAATGGGACCTGCAGCGCATGTGCGAAGTCACCCAGGAGCTGGGGTGCGATGCCCTCGAAATCGTGGCTCCGGAAGATTGGGGACTGCTGCAGAAGTTCGGCCTGAAGTGTGTGATGGCTCCCAACGGTATGCCTGGCGCTCCCTTCGTCAAAGGCTTCAACAACCCGATCTACCATGCGGAACTGCTCACCCGCGCGACCGAGGTCATCGACCATTGTGCCCAGGCCGGCTTTCCCAACATCATCGCTTTCACCGGCTACAAATGGCGGAATGCCGAAGACCCGCAAAGTGGCGAGATTTCCAACGACGAGTGCATCGCCAATTGCATTGCCGGGTTGAAGCAGCTTGCCAGGCACGCCGAGAAGCAGAAGGTCACGATCTGCCTGGAGCACCTCAATACACGCGACGGATCGCACCCCATGAAGGGACACCCCGGCTACCAGGGTGATGACCTCGACTTGATCGCCCGGATCGTCCACGGCGTCGGCTCTCCGCGATTGAAAATCCTGTTCGATATTTATCACGTCCAGATCATGCATGGCGATGTCATGCGACGCTTCGACCAGCACAAGGACATCATCGGCCACATCCACACCGCCGGCAATCCCGGCCGCGCGGAGCTCGACGACGAACAGGAGATCAACTACCCACCGATCATGCGCAAGCTGCTCAGCAGCGGATACCAGGGCTACGTCGGCCAGGAATTCATCCCTACCCGCGACCCTGTGGCTGGCCTCCGCGAAGCCATCCAATTGTGCGATGTCTAACCAACTCCCATAAGTCCCATTCCTCGCTACAAAAAAATGGCAGGGTGTGCGGGTCAGACATCCCGCACACCCTGCAATATCAACAGCAATCAAAATCGCCAGACGTCGTCTAGTTCGTCAACAAGGTTTCGAAATTCAGGATCTTCGACTTCACCTTCTTACCCAGCGGTGAGCCTGAGTACTCAGCGATCGACAACGGACTGGCGTTGAAGGTGTCATTCCCGGTCCCGCCGTCGAATAGGAACTTACTCGCACTGTTGAATGCCGGGGAATCCGCATTGGCCCCGATGAACAACAAGTCGTTGCCGGCCCCCAGTGCAATGAACACCGTGTCGTTGAGGATCGCGGTCCCAGCCGTGGCGATCCGCACGGTATCGCTACCCGCACCCGTGTCGATCCGGGTCACCCCGTTGACTCGGAACGTGCCCGCGGTGTCGGCCAAAGCCACGGTGTCGGTACCACCACCCAGATCCGCGTAGTTGAAGCTGCCGACCGTCAGATTCTGCAGGTTCACCGTCGACGATCCCGTGCCATCCTGGACGACCAGGCCCTTGGAAATCGTCGAGGCCGCAACATTACCAATCGTCAACGAGGTATCGCCGGTGCCCACTTCGTAGATGTTGACTCCAGTCCGGCCGTTGACGGTGGTCTGGTTCATGACAACCGACCGAGTCCCCGTTGAGGACTGATTGGTGATCTGCAGATTGCCCGAAATCGAGTTCGCAGCGTTCGCTCCGAATGTCAGGCCCGTGCCACCGGCACCAGTCGCCTGATTATTGATCGTCACGTTACCAACTGTGTTCGCACCGTTGGCTGTGAGACGATCGATACCGATGGTCGTCGTTCCGGCAGTACCGTTGGAGATCACCAGATTGCCCGTAACTGTGACGGCCGCTGTGCCCGCCGCGCCACCGATGGCCATGATGTTTGACGTCGTGGCCGCACCGTTATTGAGATTGATCCCCTTGGTCGATGACAATCGCGTGGCGTTGATCGTGTTCGTCCCCGTGCTCGGTCCGTTGGTCGCCGTGACCAGTCCGAGGAAGGAATTGGAGACCGCTCCGTCCAGCGTAATGGTGTTGGCCGGGCTGGCACCGTTGGTCAAGTTGGTCGCCGAGTTGCCGCTGTCCGTGATGTTCGTGATCGTGATGCCGTTGGTGTTGGTCGCGGTCCCGTTCTTGATGGCGATCGAACCCTTCAATTGCAAGCCACCCGTCGTGCCGACAATCGTCACGGCATTCGTGAGATTGTTGCCGTTAGTGATTGTCGTCGCACCATTCACGGATTGAGCAGTCGTCGTGTCAATCGTCACGGCAGCCGCACCGGAGCCGCTTCCATTGGTCACATTCAGGAAGCCACCCACACTGGTGTTATGCAACCCGACCGTGTAGCTGCTCGAGCTGGCCGTCTGATTAATGATCAGGTTGCCAGTCACCATGTTGGCCGCGTTGACACCCATCGCGACTGTCTGCGCTGCAGAACCGCCGTTGGTCAACGTCACGTTGCGAGTGGCCGTCAGGCGGTCCAGGCTGATCGTCTGCGCCAGGCCCGTCCCCGTATCTATCGTGACGTCGCGAACCAGCAGCGTATCGGCCGCTGCGGCACTGCCGAGCGTCACGTTATCAGTACCCGCGCCACCGATAATCGAGATATTCCCGGTCATCTTCAGACCCGTCGTGGCGATCGGAACTGCCGACGAATCAATCGTGGTCACCGCATCATCGTCCGAGCCCAGGTCAATCGACAGGTCTCCGCTGTCGTAGGTCGCATTGGCTCCCACGCCGCGGATCAGAACTTTGTCCTTACCGTTACCCAGCTTGATGGTGATGTTGCCCGTCACTGTGTAAGGACCAGCCAGCTGGACGTTCGACGTCAGGGGACCGGAGAAGTTTGACACGTCGTTGCCGATCAGGGTCAACTGATTGGTGCCCGTGAACGACAGGGTAATGTCGTCGTTCCAGCCCGTCCCGTCGAGCGTCAGATCGCCATTCACCCCCTGGGTCACTACGATCGGTGGGGTCATGACTGTCAATGAGACGTCATTGCCGTCGCCGTAGAAGAGCGGTGTCGGAGGCACCGAGCCGGGGTTGTGGAACTCGATGTAGGACACCCGCAGCCGCACCCCAGCAACGTTATACACGGAACCTTCCGGATGCACTTCGTAGGTTCCTGACACGGCACCGGCCGACAACTTGTTGATGAGCGTAAAGCGATCATAGGGCTGGGCACCGAATCCGACAGTCGGGGTTAAGGTCGCTCCGCTGATCCCGCCCAGGTCGACCGATCCATTGTTCACCACAACCTGGTCATATTGCGTACCGGAGGTCAGACCGTTGAGCTCCACGTCGAAGAAGGCCGTGGTCGCAAAGGCCAGCGAGTCAACAATCGTTAAGCGGCCCGGCCCGTTGACACCAGGCTGCAGGCGGGATGTCGCCAGGACATTGACTGATCCCGTGATCGTTCCCGTCCCGCCCAGGATTGCCGAGTTATTCACATTGACGACTCCGGTTCCGGCGTTCGTCCCATTCACAAACAACGTACCGAAATTGACGTTCGTCACACCGGCATAAGTGTTGTTGGCATTCGTCAGGACCAGGACTCCCCCACCCGTTTTGGCCAGGCTGGCCGCCGCGGCACCAGTGATCTGCCCACTGATGGTCAACTGAGTCCCCGTCACATCTACCGTTGAAGACGCAGCCAGGTCGACGGTCCCCGTCCAGACACTGGTTCCCGTCGAGGTCTGCAGCGTACCGCCATTCAGGGACAAAGCTTCCAACAGGGCGTAGTTGGTATTCCGCACATCCAGGATGCCTGGGCCGGTGACCACCGTGTTACCCGCCACCGTACCCAATGCTCCGTTGATCGAAAGGGCCAGGGTACCATTGTTGACATTGGTGACACCGGTGTAGTTGTTCGCCACCGGCAGCAGAATGGTTCCAGTTCCCATCTTAGTCACTCCACCCGCCCCGCTGATGACACCATTCAAAGTGCTTGCGGTTCCGGTGTTGGTCAATGTCAACCCCGTACCCGTCGTGATCGTCCCGCCAGCAGTTGAGTTGATTTCGACCCCGGTTATTCCGACCGTAGTGGTCGTCGAAACGGCAGCCGTCAAACTGACGTTGCGGCCCGCTGTCGCACTGATGGCCCCCGACGTGCTGCTGACCGCCGCATTGATCAGGATGTCGCTCGCCGCCCCATTCGCCGTCAGCGTCACCGTTCCCGAACCGCCTGCTGTCACCACGCCTCCCAGTGTCTGAGTGCCGCTGGAGGTCAAGCTGATGGTGCCGTTCGCTGCCGTGGTGATGCCGCCTGTGGTAGTTATGGCGCCGGTGTTATTCACCGTCACATTGCCACCTGTCTCGCTGATCCCCGTGATCGTCAGCGTCGCCGCCGTGTTGGTCAACGAGATGTCACCACTGGTCGTGTTGGTCGCGTTGAAGCTGCCCACGGCATTGGCACCACCCAAAGTCTGACCGGTTGTGGACGTCGACGACAACAGTCCCGAGGTCCCAAACAGGCCTCCACCAGACTCGGTGATCGCCCCGGCTGCATTGACAGTAATCTGCCCTGAAGTACTGGTGACAGCACCTTGAACGAGGACCGCGTTCGTTCCACCCGTTGAAGTCAGGCCGATCGTTCCACTACCGCCTGCCGTGACTGCTGCCCCCACCGTCAGGACACCCGTCGTGGCCTGCAACGCAATCGTGCCGTTGGCCGCCGCAGTCGTGGTGATGGCTCCCGAGGTCGTCAGGTTGCCTGTATTGGTCACACTGACATTGGAACCCGCTGCAGTTCCCAGCTGGCTGACCCCAGTCACCGTCAAGGTCGCGGCTGTATTAACCAGTGTCACGGGACCGCTCGTCGTGTTGGTCGCGTTGAAGCTCGTCACGGTATTGGCGTTGCCGAGTGTGGTCCCGCCAACGGAGCTGGTCGTCAGCAGAGCACCGCTGATGATACCCGCTCCGGGCTGACTGACTGTGCCCGCCGTGCCCGTCAACGAGACGTTCCCGCCGGTCGTCACACTACCGGCATTCAGCGTGACATTGCGGCCCGCGGTCGCACTGATCGCTCCCGAAGTGCTGCTGACCGTGGCGTTGACCAGGATGTCACTTGTCCCACCGTTCGCGGCCAACGTCACGGTGCCGGACCCACCTGCCGTCACCACCGCACCCAAGGTCTGCGTGCCGCTGGAGGTCAGGCTGATGGTGCCGTTCGCCGCCGTCGTGATGGCACCGCTGGTCGAGATGGCACCCGTGTTGTTGACCGTCACATTGCCGCCACCCGACTGACTGATCCCCGTGATCGTCAACGGTGCCGCGGTGTTCGTCAACGAGATGTTGCCGCTGGTGATGTTCGTGGCGTTGAATCCGGTCACGGAATTCGCCATGGTCAGAGTCGTGCCACCAACTGAGTTCGTCGTCAGAGTAGTCGCACTGATCACTCCGGATTGAGTAATCGTCCCGCCAGCCGTGACGTCGAAGGTGCTGGTGGCAGTCGAGGTTCCGAGAATGATCCCGTTCGTATCATTCAGGTCGACGACATTGCCACTGGTGATCGCGATCGTGGCGAAGTCATTAGCCTGGTCGAGAGTCACATTCCCCGCCGCACCGGCCACGACCGTCGTGATTCCCGACACCGTCATCGTGCCACCGGTCTGGTTGACGATACCATTGAGATTCAACGTCGTCACCGCTACCGCACCCGCTGTTTGAGAGATGGTCTCAGCCGTCAGCGTCAACGTCCCCGCAGCGAACGTCAGAGCATTATTGATGACAATCGTATCGCCAGCGGTCACGCCAGCATTCACATTCAAACTCGCCAGACCGGTCGCCGGTGCCGAGTTATCGGCCAGTGTGATCGTGTCCGCGCTACCCAGCCCATTGACCGTCACGTTGGTCTTATTCTTGAATGCCACCGATTCAAACAGATTGGTCGCTTCGCGGACAATCGTTCGCGAACCGCCTGAATTCTCGATGATGATGTCGTCCGCACCCGCCAGCGCATTGATCACATAATTGGTGGCCACAACATCATCGACGATCGGCGTCAGATTCGAGTACGTAATTGCAGCCGTGCCAGTGTAGGTCAATGTACCGGCACCAGCACCCGTCGAAGTGTCCGTCCCCAGGGTGAAGTTTCCACCCAACGTGGCCAACGTGTCCGGTCCACCCGTACCACCGTCAAACGTCAAACCACTCACCGGTATCGGACTGAGGGTCCCGTTGACACTACTTCCGAAGTCAATCGTAAGGGTATCGCCGCCCGCGAGCCCATTGACGGTGAGCACACCAGTAATCGAAGCCACCGACCGCGAATCGATCTGCAGACCGTTCAATGTCGTGACAACATTCCCGCCACTATAACTCATGGCAAAGGCGTCATTTCCCGGCGTACCATTATAGATCGGTACGGCCGGATTAATGGTCGTCAGCACCACATCGTTACCACTACCGCCCGTGTAGGTGATCTGGTAGGTCGACGCACCGACGACAAACACTTCGCCTTCATCCAGTCCCGCAAACGTACCGGTGACCGCATCGCCGCCATCGTTGTTAATGATCGTGTAGGTCGTCCCGAAGGCGGGTGCAGGTGCCGCCGTGATATTGAGTACCGTGCCGGTCACGTTCACGCCGCCAGTGACATTAACCTGGTCATACTGGGTTCCAACCGTCGTGCCGTTGATCTCGATCGCCAGGGTACTCACGATGCCAAAGGTGCCCATGACATTTAAGATGCCAGGGCTGGCCCCCGGCGCGACCGTACCGGTTCCCGAGACATTCCCCGTCACGGTGCCATTGGTCCCACCCAGAATGCCGGGAGCGGTGACAGTCACGTTGCTCGTGATCGAGCCATTCACCAACAATGTCCCAACGTTAATTGCTGTGGCTCCGGTATAGTCATTCGCACTGCTCAGCGTCATCGTCCCGGTGCCGTTCTTGGTCAACCCACCCGTTCCGGTAATAATGGCCGATTGGGAAACCGCTCCGGCCGAGGTCACCGTCAGATTCGACGTGACATTCGCCCCGGCAATGTCGAAACCGGTGTCGTCTCGGAATGTGACGGAGGTCAGGGCGGTATTATTTGCATCCAACGTCGTCACAGCATTATTCAGAGTCCCCAGCGTGAAGACGCCCGCCACCCCCGTCAGGGTCAAGGTCGGCGTAGTGATGATCTGGCTCTGGGTCACCGTGCTGGTCGAGGTCAGCGTGGCCCCGACAGTTGCGGTGAGGCCCACCGTGGATACGGTACCTACATCGAAGCCACCGTTGTCCTGGAACAGCACCGTTCCCGTGCTCCCGGCTAATGTGGTGATCGCATTGGACTGGGTGTTCAGAGTGTACGAGCCACCCGCACCCAGCAACTGCAGACCAGCGGTGATAATCGCACCCGACTCCGTCACGGCGCCCGTCGACGAGAATGTGACGGTCGCCGTCGCATTGGCACCGGCCACATCGAAACCCGTGTTATCCTGGAAGGCCAACGTATTGAGGCTCGTGTTGTCGGCATCCAGCGTCGTGACCGCATTGTTTTGCGTATTTAACGTAAATGTCCCGCCTGCTCCCGTCAACGTCAATGTCGGTGTAGTGATTGGTTGACTTTGAGTCACCGTGGCGGTCGAAGTCAGCGTGGCCGCGACAGTGGCTGTCAGTCCGGCTGTCGTCACCGTCCCCACAGCAAAACCCCCGTTGTCCTGGAACAACACGGTCCCGGTATTCCCGGCCAACGTCGCGATGGTATTGGCTTGAGTATTCAGCGTGAATGTGCCACCCGCTCCCAGCAACTGCAGGCCGGCAGAGTTAATCACTCCAGACTCCGTCACGGCACTAGTCGAAGACAGGGTGATGTCGCCGGTCGCCGTGGCACCAACCACGTCGAAGCCCGTGTTATCCTGGAATAACAGCGTAGTGAGGCTCGAATTATCGGCATCCAACGTCGCGACTGCATTGTTTTGCGTGTTCAGCGTAAATGTGCCCGCCGTACCTGTCAGCGTCAGAGCGGGTGTGGTAATCGGCTGACTCTGAGTCACGGTACCGGTCGAAGTCAACGTAGCTGCGACCGTCGCCGTCAATCCTGCAGTGGTCACGGTACCCACCGCGAACCCGCCGTTGTCCTGGAACAAGACGGTTCCCGTGTTACCGGCCAACGTCGCGATTGTATTGGCCTGGGTATTTAAGGTGAACGTACCCCCCGCCCCCAGCAACTGCAGACCGGCCGAGTTGATCACGCCCGTCTCGGTGACGGCGCTGGTCGATGACAGCGTGATGTCACCGGTCGCCAGGGCACCTGCTACGGCGAATCCATCATCATCCCGGAAGGAGAGTGCCGTCAGGCTCGAATTGTCGGCATCCAAGGTGGTGACCGCGTTGTTTTGCGTCCCGAAATTGAACGTGCCGTTAGAGCCCTGGACCGTCAAGGTCGTGCCGCTGATGACCGCAGATTCGGTCACCGTTCCGCCGGCCGAGATCAGCGTGATCGCGCCCGTCGTCGTCGCACCCGCCACGTCGTAGCCGCTATCGTCCCGGAACGTCAACGTCGTCAGGCTGCTGTTGTTGGCATCCAGTGTTGTGATGACGTTGTCCAACGTGCTGCTCAGGTTGAATGATGCTCCAGCACCCTGCACCGTGAGTGTCGTCGCAGTGATGATCGCAGTCTGCGTCACCGTGCCACCAACAGATTCCAGGGTCGTAGTCGTCGCATTGATACCGGCCACCGCGTAACCGCTGTCATCTTTGAACGTCAACGCCGTCAAGGCCGAGTTATCAGCGTCCAGCGTGGTAATCGCATTGTTCTGGGTCCCCAACGAGAACGTCCCCGCCGTCCCGGTCAGGGTCAGCGACGGCGTGGTGATCGGCTGGGTCTGAGTCACCGTGCCGGTCGAGGTCAGCGTCGCCGCGACCGTGGCCGTCAATCCGGCAGTGTTCACGGTACCAATGGCGAACCCACCGTTGTCCAGGAACAACACGGTTCCCGTGTTACCGGCCAACGTCGTGATCGTATTGGCCTGGGTGTTCAGAGTGAACGTACCACCGGCACCCAGCAACTGCAACCCGGCCGAGCTAATCACGCCCGTCTCCGTCACCGCTCCCGTCGACGACAAGGTGATGTCACCTGTTGCGGTCGCACCGGCCACTGCGAAGCCCGTGTTGTCCTGGAACGACAGCGCGGTGAGGCTCGTATTGTCGGCATCCAACGTCGTGACCGCGTTGTTTTGAGTGTCCAGTGTGAACGTGCCGGCCGTCCCTGTCAGGGTCAGCGTGGGAGTGGTGATCGGTTGACTTTGGGTCACCGTGCTGATCGAGGTCAGTGTGGCCGCAACAGTGGCCGTCAGGCCCGCTGTGGTTACCGTCCCCACGGCGAAGCCGCCGTTATCCTGGAACAGAACGGTTCCGGTATTCCCCGCCAACGTCGTAATCGTATTGGCCTGGGTATTCAGAGTGAATGTACCACCGGTCCCCAGCAACTGCAGCCCGGCCGAGCTAATCACACCCGTCTCCGTCACCGCTCCCGTCGACGACAAGGTGATGTCACCTGTTGCGGTTGCACCGGCCACTGCGAAGCCCGTATTGTCCTGGAATGACAAGGCGCTGAGGCTGGTATTGTCGGCATCCAGCGTCGTGACCGCATTGTTTTGTGTATCCAGCGTGAATGTGCCGGCCGTTCCAGTCAGAGTCAGAGTGGGCGTGGTGATCGGTTGACTTTGAGTCACCGTACCGGTCGACGTTAGTGTGGCTGCAACAGTGGCCGTCAGGCCCGCGGTGGTTACCGTCCCCACTGCGAACCCACCGTTGTCCTGGAACAATACGGTTCCGGTATTCCCCGCCAATGTCGTAATCGTATTGGCTTGAGTATTCAGAGTGAACGTACCACCGGCACCCAGCAACTGCAGTCCCGCGGAGTTGACCACTCCCGATTGTGTCACCGCACCCGTCGATGAGAGAGTGATGTTGCCTGTCGCCGTGGCACCAATCACGTCGAAACCCGTGTTGTCCTGGAACGACAGCGTGGTGAGGCTCGTATTATCGGCATCCAACGTCGTAACCGCATTGTTCTGCGTGTCCAGCGTAAACGTGCCTGCGGTACCGGTCAGTGTCAGAGCAGGCGTCGTGATCGGCTGACTCTGAGTCACGGTGCCAGTCGAGGTCAGCGTCGCCGCGACGGTTGCCGTCAGACCGGCGGTGGTCACGGTACCAATGGCAAACCCACCATTGTCCTGGAACAAGACTGTCCCGGTATTTCCAGCCAAGGTGGTGATCGTGTTCGCCTGGGTATTCAGGGTGAACGAGCCACCCGCCCCCAGCAACTGCAGACCAGCGGAGTTGATCACGCCCGATTGGGTCACCGCACCCGTTGAGGAGAGAGTGATGTTGCCGCTCGCGGCGGCCCCCGAGACATCGAAGCCCGAGTTATCCTGGAACGACAAAGCCGTCAACGTGTTCGTGTCGGCATCCAGCGTCGTCACCGCATTGTTCTGAGTATCCAGCGTGAAGGTACCGTTCCCACCTTGCAGGTTCAGTGTGGTCGCGGTGATCACCCCTGTCTGAGTCACCGTCCCACCGGCCGATTCCAAGGTGGTCGTCGTGGCGTTGATCCCCGCGACCGCATAGCCCGTGTCGTCCTTGAATGTCAACGCTGTCAACGCCGAGTTGTCCGCATCCAACGTTGTGACGGCATTGTTTTGCGTACCGAGCGAGAATGTGCCAGCCGTCCCGCTTAAGGTCAGCGTGGGCGTAGTGATCGGTTGACTTTGGGTCACAGTGCTGGTCGAGGTCAGCGTCGCCGCGACGGTTGCCGTCAGACCGGCGGTGGTCACGGTACCAATGGCAAACCCACCGTTGTCCTGGAACAAGACTGTCCCGGTATTTCCAGCCAAGGTGGTGATCGTGTTCGCCTGGGTATTCAGGGTGAACGAGCCACCCGCCCCCAGCAACTGCAGACCAGCGGAGTTGATCACGCCCGATTGGGTCACCGCACCCGTTGAGGAGAGAGTGATGTTGCCGCTCGCGGCGGCCCCCGAGACATCGAAGCCCGAGTTATCCTGGAACGACAAAGCCGTCAACGTGTTCGTGTCGGCATCCAGCGTCGTCACCGCATTGTTCTGAGTATCCAGCGTGAAGGTACCGTTCCCACCTTGCAGGTTCAGTGTGGTCGCGGTGATCACCCCTGTCTGAGTCACCGTCCCACCGGCCGATTCCAAGGTGGTCGTCGTGGCGTTGATCCCCGCGACCGCATAGCCCGTGTCGTCCTTGAATGTCAACGCTGTCAACGCCGAGTTGTCCGCATCCAACGT
>JAKFVC010000265.1:0-9727 GCA_021732415.1 Planctomycetaceae bacterium | reverse complement strand
CTGTCTGAGTCACCGTCCCACCGGCCGATTCCAAGGTGGTCGTCGTGGCGTTGATCCCCGCGACCGCATAGCCCGTGTCGTCCTTGAATGTCAACGCTGTCAACGCCGAGTTGTCCGCATCCAACGTCGTCACGGCATTGTTCTGCGAACCCAAGCTGAACGTCCCCGCGGCACCTTGCAGATTCAGGGTAGGGGCGGTAATCACACCTGTCTGTGTCACGGTTCCGCCGGCAGAATCCAGGGTGATCGAGGTCGTCGCCGTTGCACCCGCGACTACGAAGCCGCCATTGTCCCTAATGGTCGCCGTATCCGAGCTCGTAATGGCAACGGTGTTAAAGTTATTGCTCGCATTGTTTAAGGTGATGCTGCCGCCCGTACCAGCCACCAACGTCGTCGCACCACTCACGGTGAGGGCTGCGGTGGTGGCTGTGATCGTCTCTGCAGTCAAGGACAGCGAGGTAGGAGTCTGAGCGTTCGTCTGGAACGTGATACTGTCAGTTCCGGCTGCCAGGTCGATGTCCAAAGCGTTCGTGAAACTGTCGCCCAGGTCGGTGATCGTGACAATTTCAGCACCACCACCGGCGTTGCCATTGATGTCGATACCCGCAGTCGGGTTAAACGTTGAAGCCAGATCGGTGAAGTTCAGCGTGTAACCCTGAGTGTCCGCGGCGTTAATAATCAGTTGCGTTGTGGGATTATCGAATTCCACCGCATTGCTGCCACCCTGAGCCCGCGTGGTATCAGCATCAACTTCGGTAAAGGTGACGGTGTCACCACCTGTCAGATCGAGGGTGACCGTCGTCGTACCGCTGAGTGTGACGGTATTCGGTTCGACGCCGGCATAGGTGATCGAACCGGCTGCCGTGGTGATGGATCCCGATTGAGGGGTCGTATCGTTCAAACCGAACACGACCGCACCGCCCACATTGACGTTCAGATCGTCGTTGCCAGCGCCGCCGTCAAAATGCAATCCACCCGCGGGAATAAAGTCACCACCGGTCAGATTCAACGTCAGCGTATCGTCTCCACCACCACCGTTGATCGTGAGCGTGCCCGTAATACTTGCCGATGGCACTTTAATAGTGTTCGCATCGACCTGAATGCTACCGACCCCGGCATACAGGGGGTTACTGGGATCGCTGAATTGCACATTTGTGCCACCATCGACCAATGTGATCGTCAGGGCATTATTGGTCGTACCGAAACTGTCACTGAATGTGAGATTGCCACCGCTCACGGACACTGAACCTGTTGCCACAGTGTAAGTTTCATCGACCCCGACGGTCGCAATATTTGTCAACAGGTTCCCGGCAACGTCATTGATGGTCGGACTCGCGACCAGATCGAGATTGATGGTTCCGTCTGTGGTACCAGTATTAATCGTTACTGTATACACCGATCCACTGACTGGAGTGACGCTGGTAATTGACGCATTACCAATACCAGTCGTTAGGGTAAAATCATTTGTACCGACGTTCGTCACGTTTTCGCTGAACGTAACAGTGAAATCGACGCTTCCCGGCGGTGTCGGGCTGACATTAGCTCGAACAATTGACGAGACTCGCGGCCGGACCGTATCGACTTGTTGCACAGCCTGAGTGGCCGCCGTGTTCGGATTGGCGTTCGCATCCGCGGCGACGTTCGCATTCACGTCCACCGTGATGTTCGTCGTCGAGCTGGAATTCGGGGTCACGACCAGCGTGTAGACCGCGCCGCTGCCGGAGAATGTGCCCGGTGTGCCGCCCGTGACGCTGATGTCGCCCGCCACGAACCCGGTCACCGCTTCGCTGAACGTGAACGTGAAGATCACATCGCCGCCGGCAATGTTGGCCACACCTGGCTCATCGTCGGTAATCGTCACCGATGGGGCTGTCGTGTCGACCGTCTGCACGGCCTGCGTGGCTGCCGTATTCGGGTTGGCATTCGGGTCCGATGCGACGTTCGCATTCACGTCCACCGTGATGTTCGTCGTCGAGTTGGAGTTCGGCGTCACCACCAGGGTGTAGACTGCCCCGCTGCCCGAGAATGTCCCCGGAGTACCGCCCGCGACACTGATGTCACCCGCCACGAATCCGGTCACCGGTTCGCTGAAGGTGAACGTGAAGATCACGTTGCCACCAGCAATGTTGGCCACACCCGGCTCATCATCGGTGATCGTCACAGAAGGCGCCGTCGTGTCGACCGTTTGAACGGCCTGGGTCGCCGCCGTGTTCGGGTTGGCGTTCGCGTCCGCCGCCACGTTCGCATTCACATCCACCGTGATGTTCGTCGTCGAGTTGGAGTTCGGCGTCACCACCAGGGTGTAGACTGCCCCGCTGCCGGAGAACGTGCCCGGGGTTCCGCCTGTGACACTGATGTCGCCGGCTACGAACCCGGTCACGGGTTCGCTGAATGTGAACGTGAAGACTACGTTGCCACCAGCAATGTTGGCCACGCCCGGCTCATCGTCGGTGATCGTCACCGAAGGCGCCGTCGTGTCGACAACTTGCACGGCCTGAGTGGCTGCCGTGTTCGGATTGGAATTGGCATCCGCTGCGACGTTCGCATTCACATCGACTGTGATGTTCGTCGTCGAGTTGGAATTCGGTGTCACCACCAGCGTGTAGACCGCGCCGCTACCCGAGAACGTCCCCGGCGTCCCCCCCGTGACACTGATGTCACCCGCCACGAATCCGGTCACGGGTTCGCTGAATGTGAACGTGAAGATCACGTTGCCGCCGGCAATGTTGGCCACACTTGGCTCATCGTCGGTGATCGTCACCGAAGGCGCCGTCGTGTCGACAACTTGCACGGCCTGGGTCGCCGCCGTGTTCGGGTTGGCATTCGCATCCGCTGCGACGTTCGCATTCACATCGACCGTGATGTTCGTCGTCGAGTTCGTGTTCGGTGTCACCACCAGCGTGTAGACCGCGCCGCTACCCGAGAACGTCCCCGGCGTCCCTCCCGTGACACTGATGTCACCCGCCACGAATCCGGTCACCGGTTCGCTGAATGTGAACGTGAAGATCACGTTGCCGCCGGCAATGTTGGCCACACCTGGCTCATCATCCGTGATCGTCACGGTTGGGGCCAGCGTGTCCACCTGTTGCACGCTCTGAGTCGCCACCGTGCTCGGATTGCTGTTCGAATCGTCCGCCACACCCGCCGCCACGTCCACCGTCAGATTTCCTTCGAAGTTCGCGTTCGGGGTTACGACCAACGTGTAGACCGAATCACCATCAAATCCGGTTGCAAAGCTGACCGCTTTCGTACCACCAACCACGATGACTTCACCCACCGTGAACCCCGTCACTGCCTCGCCGAACGTAAACGTGTAGGTAATTGTTCCACCTGCGATGTTCGCCACCGTTGCCGGCTCGTCGTCCGTAATTGTTGCGGTCGGGGCCAGCGTGTCCACCTGTTGCAGGCTTTGTGCGGCCACCGTGTTCGGGTTGCTGTTGGCGTCGTCCGCCACACCAGCCGCCACATCCACCGTCAGAGTGCCTTCGAAGTTAGTGTTCGGGGTCACCACCAGGGTGTAGACCGTACTGCTCACCGGCGTGAACGTCCCGGCGCTGCCCCCCACCACCACCACGTCACCGACCGCGAATCCCGTCACTGACTGGCTGAACGTAAACGTGTAGGTAATTGTTCCGCCTGCGATGTTGGCCACCGTCGCGGCTTCGTCGTCTGTAATCGTCACCGTCGGGGCCAGCGTGTCGACGATCTGTGAGTTGGGAGCAGCCACCTCGTTCGGATTGCCGTTCGCATCATTCGCCCTCCCGGCCACCACCAACACCGTCAGGAGGCCCTCAAGGCCCGCATCCGGAGTGACGACCAGCGTGTATTGGCTGGGGCTGACCACGGTAAACTGACCCTTTGAACCGCTATACACATCGATGTCATTCTCATCAAATCCTGCCACGGCCTGGCTGAACGTCACTGTGTACGTGACGTCGCCCGTCGCAATGTTCGCCACACCCGTGATCAAGTCCGTGACCGTCGTTGTTGGAGCCAGCGTGTCCACGACCTGCGTATCGGTGGTAGCTACAAGGCTGTTGGCCCCGTCCGAAATACTTTGGGCGGCGCCTGCTGCCACATCCACCGTCAAGTTGCCCTCGAAGCCCGCATCCGGCGTCACCTTCAGCGTGTAGATCAACGAACCATTCGCGCCGCTCGCAAAAGTACCGGCGGGGGTTCCATTCGCTACGGCGACGTCACCAACTGTAAAGCCATTAACCGCTTCGCTAAAAGTAAACGTGAATGTGACATCGCCAGTTGCGATGTTTGCGACGCCTGTCACGTCGTCCGTGATTGTCAAACTCGCGGCAGCCAGCAAGGTTCTATCTTCCAGGTGTTCATGCACTCCCAGGTCGCGACGAACTGCGCGTTTCTGGACTTTCGCCCGTGACCGAGCACCGAAGCCGAGATTCCGAATCGCTGACAACCAGGGGGTGAGACGCATGTTGAACCATTCCGCTTTATGATGTGGGCCTCGCGTAGAGGGCTGACCTGCAGATCAGCAACCTTCGGTTGGCACCCAGTAATGAAAACAGGGAACTTCCGCTGACTTCCTGCCGTCGAAGAAACCACTTCGACGACTGCTCGGACTCGACCTGCGGGATTCGCGATGCTTGTCGTTCGAGTTTGCGCAAGGCGAAACTCGAGGACTGTTTGCAGCCACCATCCGTGCCGAGCGAATTCTCTACAGGGGTGTCCGAAATTCGGACTAGTTCTCGACGCCGCCATCCACCGTGGCCGTGCAGAGTTGGAAGGTGTCGGCGACTTGATTGCCGACTTCGCAGAAGTCTTCCACGTCATCGAAGACGGTCCCGGCGACGCTGGCCGAGTGACCGGTGAGACCTGAGTAGCTGTAGTCCTGGTTGATGTTGCCGATCGCGTCGGCGATGTCATCCAGTTCGCTGGTGATCGAATTGCGGAGGGTATTGAGACCGACCAGCAGCCCGAGGACGAGCATCGTGGCGATCAACACCAGTTCGGACGAGACAATAAAGCCCGCCTCGTCGGCCATGAAATTGCGCAGCATGAGGAACTCCAAAAATGACATCACTGAGATGAATGGAAGTTGAAGTTCGGAGGTCGACCCTTCCAAGGCAATCGGTCTCCGAGGCGCGAGCGCACCGCATGTCGCGCCGCGCAGAGCGGTGGACAGAGGTGTGAACTTCGCAATTCCCATTCCAGTGGACCGTGCGCTCCCCAAACTCAAGCCCCTACAAACGAACCTTCCAACGCGGCCTCGGGCAGAAAATAAAGTGCGCAACTTCTATCGCCAGCGAAATATGCGGAAGGCACAAAGTCTGACAAATGAGCTCCGCCGCTTCACCCGTAGCGTCTTTCCGGAGAATGCCGACTAACGACTCAAAGTCATGTGCGCGCCGGCGGCGGGAGGTAAACATCCCGCGTTTCCCCAAAACATTTTCGCCTCAGTGTCTTGTTACCAGCCGTTTACACTGCAACTGGGGCTGCAGATGACGCGAGCGGCCCGCGAGCATCTCAAGAGGATGGCCGCTCGTGGGCGGAAGCCACCTTCGATCAGGTTGTCGCTTATGTCTCGGAGGGATTTGAAGAGAGTAGCCGATGCACGTCTTCCCAAAGGGAGCGCGAGCGAACGACGGCAGGACACGGATGCAGGTCGGCTGACTTCACGCAGCGTCGAACAGGCGACCGTGATCGGCCAGAGGGGCCGAGGAAGAAAGTCGCGAGTAGAAAGTAGACCGCAGTAGTCCGGAGAAAGTGGGCGACCTGGTTTTGAATCCGGTCTAATCTCCACTTTCTCCTCTCTACTGCTCTCCTGGCCTACTGCCCAGGCACTCTTATGTGCCAAAGGCCAGGCGTGATCGATGCGGCAAATGGACGATGCCTCCCTGCCACTCCGGCCGCGTCAACGATTGGTGATCAACTTTGATACTGTGGTACGCACGCACCACTTCCATGACGAACTCGGGATCGGGTGAATCTACTTCGGCTTCCGTACAAACTCGGATCTCAAACACAGATGCATTCTGATTCTCCTGGAACAACTCTTGAGCGATGACCCTTGCTGTTTTGAGCATCAAACTTCACTCCCCTTAGTCTGGGGCGCTGGCCGCGCACGGAAATCTAGCTCATGCCTGTCAGACGGCAAGTCAGCAGTGACAAAAAATGGAGATTTTTAGATATGATTTTGTGATCTTTCGATGCGCAGTTTCGCCACACTGAAAACTGAGCAAAAGAGAACTGAACGCAACAGATGTCAAAATCCGACATCGCCACGCCGCAATCGGGGTAGACGGATAACACGTGTTCCGGTTGCAACGAAGCCGTCAGGATTGATTTCCGTCCGCCCCGCAAGCTATGCAATATGGCATATTTACCGGAGAATTCAGTGTTTATCAGTGTCCCCAAACCACGCAAGGGCGCGCGTCTGTCGAAATCGTCAGACCTCTATTATCAAGGACCTTGAGCGCGATGCATTCCGGCAACATTCAACTGCTGAACGAGTTGTCAAGGCTCCGGTTCCGAAAAACGGTCCGAGAGGGAAAGGCCTTGAAGGATATGTCACCCTCCCATCAACTCGAATCGCGCGTGGTCATCTCCCTGGTGCTGCTCAGAGTCGCTCCAGGATTCGGCGGGTGTGCCGGGCAATCATCAGCTCCTCGTTGGTCGGAATTGTCCACGCTGAAACGCGGCTACCCGGCGCGCTGATGCAGGAGGAGCCCGCGGCGTTGGCGGACTGGTCGAGTTCGACTCCCAGCCACGCCGCATCATGGCACACGCGTTCGCGGATGGCGGCCGAGTTCTCGCCAATGCCCCCCGTGAACACGATCGCGTCCAAGCCACCGAGAGCGGCGGCGAGCGAGCCGAGTTCGCGGCGGATGCGATAACAATAGAGATCGATCGCCAGCTTGGCCCGCGCATCCTCCGACGCCAGCAGCATCCGCATGTCGCTGGAGATGCCCGATACTCCGAGCAGCCCGGACTCGTTGTAGATGAGCTTCTCGATGGCCCGCGCATCCAGACCGCGTTGGTTCAGGAGGTACAGAATGACGCCAGGGTCGAGTGCTCCCGAACGCGTTCCCATGAGCAGGCCGTCGATCGCTGTGAACCCCATCGTGCTGGTAATGCTGCGGCTGGCCTCGATCGCACACATGCTCGCGCCGTTGCCCAGATGCAACACCACGGTGCGGCCGGCCGCCGCCTGCGCGTCGAACTGCGGCATCACCGAGGCGATGTACTCATAGGAGAGTCCATGGAAACCATAGCGCCGCACACCGGCTGCGTGCAGCTCTTCGGGCAACCCGAATCGCTGCGCGAGTTCGGGATTGGTGCGGTGGAATGATGTGTCGAAGCAGGCGATCTGCGGCACATCGGGTGCGCGATCGAGAAGACGTCGGATCGGCGCCAGGTTATGAGGTTGATGCAGTGGGGCCAGCGGGACCAGCTTTTCGAGCGACTGCACCGTGCCCGCATCGACGCGCACTGGTTGCGTGAAGTCGAGCCCGCCATGCACCACGCGATGCCCAACACCGACGAGGCGCTTATCCGCGAGCTCAGTTCTCAAAAACCAGATCAGGTGATCGAGCGCGCCGTCGTGGCCGAGCTGCGTGGCCCCGGACCACGACTTCTCGGACACCGTCGTCCCCTCACGCGACTTCGCGATGAAATGGGGGGTGGTGTAGATCCCTTCCACCTGGCCGCGCATGTCGAGTTCAAGCTCACCGCCTCTGTCAAAAAAGAGCGAGAACTTGATGCTCGACGAGCCAGCGTTCAGGACTACGATTGCATCAACCATGATTTACGGCCTGAAACGACAGCTTCTCGCGGTGAATCTGGGCAACCAGCGACACGACCGCCCACGACGCCGAGCCTGGCCATTTGGAGCCTCGACGATCTTGCCCCGGTTCTGAGCTCAATTTAACGCGTTCTTTCGACTCACGCTACTTAGTGGCCTGCACTGCACGACGCGAAATTGCGGTCCTGTCCGATTCGTTTTTAACCATGGTTACCTGGCGGTGGGGAATAGCCGGCTTCCACTGACCACACACCAAGAGTGTCGCCATGACAATGCACTGGCTTAGAAATGGATCCGTTGATGTACTCCGTCATGATTAAGACGGAACGACTGCCTAATTGAACTTCGTTTAAGATCCATCTGTAGCACTTTCGCATCATAACCGATCTGGCTTTACCAATGCGTTTTACCACATTTTGAACTGCAGAACCGTCTGCTGATCCTTGCGGTCTGCTGGCACATGACTCACAATGACGTCCATCAGCCGACCAACGCGTTCCTTTCTGAGATGAACGCAACTTGGCGTCATGTCTAATCACTCACGCAAGTCAACTTCGCTCACCGCCGATGCTCACGGCTGATGTGGTCGTCGCCCATCGGACAGGAAATCATGGGTGCTGGAATATGTGGCACGCCTTGCCACTTCCCCCCTGGTACCGGTCTTCAGGAGAACACTATGTTCATTAAAGTTGTGCTGCCTGCTGTAGGTAGTCTGCTGATCATGGGCTGTCTGTTGCAGGTCACTCTGCCACAACGGGCGCATTCGCAGGAGGCCAAAACGCAATCTACCAAGAAGGCGGAACCGGCCAAGGTTCCCGCCAAGACTCCAGCCAAGGTTGAGGGAGCCGTCAAGAGCGCCGAACCGAAGGCTGCCGAAAAGCCGAAAGCCACGACCGATCTCGATCTGCTGCAGGCGACAGCCAAGCTGTACGAGAAAGCGTTCAACGCCGGTAATGCCCAGGAACTCGCGGGCTTGTTCTCCGAGAAGGCCGAAGTCGTTGACGAGGACGGCAATGTGCTGGAAGGTCGGGCCAATATTGAAGCCCGGTATGTCGAGCTCTTCAAGAGTCACCCCGAGGCCAAGATTGTTGTGGAAGTCACATTATTGCGGCAACTCAGCCCGGACGTGGCCGTCGAAGATGGCATGAGCACCGTCACGCTTGATCCCAAAGAACCGGAATCGCGCAGCCCCTACACCCTGGTACATGTGAAACGAGACGGCAAGTGGTCATTCGCCAGTGTCCGTGACTACCCGGAAGAGACGACGTTGACAGCCCACGATCATCTCGTACCGCTGGAATGGATGGTCGGACATTGGGTGGATGAAAGTCGGTCTGGGAAAGTGGAAACCACGTGTGCCTGGTCCGACGACGGGAACTACCTGCTGCAGGAATATGTCATTAAGACTCGGCGTGGAGTCGAGTTGCAGGGAACTCAGCGTATCGGCTGGGATCCCCTGCGTCGCATGATTCGCGCCTGGGTGTTTGATGATGCGGGGGGAATCGCAGAATCGAGCTGGACCGCAATCGATGGGGGCTGGGTGGTGAAGGCTGAAGGCACCATGCCTGATGGCCAACCCATCTCTGCCACCCGTATTGTGACTCCCGTGACGGCCGATTCGTACCGCATCGATTCGAGCAATCAAATCTTCGGTGGCGAACTGTTGCCCCCCACGTCGGTTCTGGTCGTCCGCCAACCACCCCCACCAGCCAAATAGCGATGGGGAATTCCGAACTCGACGTGCTCTCTCTTCGAGTTTGCGGTGCCTCTTGATGCTGGAATCGCACTCGAATTCACGAAACAAATACGCGACTTCTTCGCGCGGAGATGATTATGAAACGCAGTCATTCGATCTATTTGGGATTGTCCGCAGCGTTGGTGCTGACGGTGCTGAGCCATGGTAGCGCGTTCGGCATTGGTGGCCGAGGCGGCGGTGGTGGTGGTGGAAGTGGTCGT
>JAKFVC010000267.1 GCA_021732415.1 Planctomycetaceae bacterium | reverse complement strand
CCCAAACCTGACACCCGAGTGCAGAATGAAACCGTTCACAGGATCTAGCGCAACAGAAACTCCCGATTTCCACAACCCCAGCTCAATTCAAAAACGCTGGGCTATTTGACGAGAGGCATCATCCCAGCCTCGCCCTCCCAGCGACCTTGATCCGTAACCGCCTGATTATCAGGAAAAGCTTCAGTTAGACTGCTCGCAGTTGCGGTCGATGAGGCCGCTGATGCTCTTTGGTGTTGTTCCAATTCTTCTGTTCCATTGAGGTTACAGTGCATGCGGTGTTCATTTCCGGAGCCCATTCGTGCGGCGATTTTGTTGAGTCTGTCCGTAGTAATCGTGGCTCTGGCGGGTTGCGGCAACTCGGGAGTCGGTGAGGTCTCTGGTACCGTGACCCTGGATGACGTACCGTTGAGCGACGGAATTGTGACCTTCGAGGATCCGTCACGTGGAATCGGGCAATCGACTCCAGTGAAAGCGGGCGCCTATAAGATGACTAGCGCGCTCAAGGTCGGTGAGTACAAAGTGGCCGTTCAGCCTGCATCTGCGCCGTCACCAATGGCATCGCGCAGCACTGCAGCCAAGGTTGTCATTCCGGCTAAGTACACGCAGCCGGCCTCCAGCGGGTTGACGGCAACGGTGAAGGTGGGCAGCAATAAGGCGGACTTTAAGCTCGCTAAGTAGTAGAGCAGCAAACAGGGGTTTGGGTCATGCTGTAGTGGGATGGCATGAGATCGCCTATTTCGTATTATCCCGGAGGGATTAAAGAGAGTAGCCGGTGGTTGAGCGCAGCGACACCACCGGTTAGTAACATTCGGTGTTTTCGACCCTGAAGGGGTCGCAGATTAGCGTTTCTGCGACCCCTTCAGGGTCGGAATTCGTTCGATTAACCGTTTCCGGTGGTGTCGCTGCGCTCAACCACCGGCTACTCTCTGCGACCCCTCCGGGGTCAAAGAAGGACAGCTCAACCCGTGATCAAATCAATGATTTGGACGACAGAGTCCATGTCCCACGCCTGACTCCCAAAGGGTTACGGATTTGGAAATCGTTAAGCAACTTCTCAATCGGATGCCGTGTTTCAGATGGGCCTTGATCCTCGCGATTCTTGGATCGGGGCAGTGGTATTCGTCCGCGCTGGCCGCGGATCCGAAGCCGGATTACAACCGCGATATCCGGCCGATTCTGTCGAACTATTGCTATACCTGCCATGGTCCAGATGAGAAGAAACGCCAGACTGAACTCAGGCTCGATCGGCAGGATTCGTCGCTGGCGAAGCTCAATACGGGCATCGTGGCGATCGTGCCGGGGAACAGTGCCGAGAGCGAGTTGTATCAGCGCATTATCTCGACCGAAGCGACCGAGCGTATGCCGCCGCCCGACAGTGGCAAGACGCTCTCCGTCGAGCAAATCAAACTGGTGAAAGACTGGATTGACGGCGGCGCGATCTGGCAAGGTCACTGGTCGTTCCAGACTCCGCGAATGGCTGCTATTCCCCCTGTGCGTCAAGCGGGTGCCGTGACGCGGAATGCGATCGACCACTTTGTCCTGGAACGGCTCGATCGGGAAGGACTGCACCAGAGTCCCGAGGCGGATCGTGCGACCCTCTGTCGCCGTGTGACTCTCGATCTGACGGGGCTACCGCCGACGTTAGAGGCCGTCGATGCGTTTCTGGCCGATGAGTCTCCCAATGCATATGAGAAACTCGTCGACCGGTTGCTGGAATCGCCCCACTATGGCGAGCATATGGCCCGATCGTGGCTCGATATGGCACGCTATGGGGATACTCATGGATTGTTTCTCGACAATGAGCGTTCCCTGTGGCCGTATCGCGACTGGGTCATTCGAGCCTTCAATTCGAACCTGCCCTTCGACCAGTTTACGATCGAGCAACTCGCGGGAGACCTGTTGCCTTCTCCGACATTAGAGCAGCGGATTGCCACCGGGTTCAATCGTTGTAATGTGACCACTAATGAGCCGGGCTCGATTGTCGAAGAAGCGCGTGTGAGGAATGCGGCTGACCGAGTCGAAACCACTGCCAAGGTCTGGCTGGGACTGACCGCGCAATGTGCCGCCTGTCATGACCATAAGTTTGATCCTCTATCGCAGGCCGAGTTCTATCAACTGTTTGCCTACTTCGCGAACGGCACCGACAAGCCCCTGGACGACAACGCGCTGTTGCCGCCGCCCTTCATCCAGGTACCCACGTTAGAAGAAGCTCGCCGCAAGGCCGAGCTGACTCAGCAAGTGGCGACGAAAGAGCAAACGCTGCGACAAAAAGTGACCGCATTCAGCTATGTCGAACCGACGGGTGCTCCGGAATCGACCGCGCCAACGACCGAAGAGATCGTCTGGATCGATGATGCGCTACCCAGTGGCGCGGTGCCCCAAGGTGATGAAAAGGCGGAATCCTGGAAGTGGGTGACGAAAGGTGCGGCGCCTGTCTTCTCCGGGGAGCGTTCCAATACTCGAACGTCAAAGGGCTTGGGGCAGCACTATTTCACCGGAGCCAAGCCGGGGCTGAAGATCGCCGAGAAGGATGTCCTCTTCGCCTATGTGTACCTCGACCCGGCGAATCCCCCGCGGACGATCATGCTGCACGTGATTGACGCTTCTTATTCGCATCGCGCCTACTGGGGCGAGAACCTGGTGAATGTCGATCAGGACAATTCTCCGGGGCGCAAGCCGATGGGACCACTCCCCGAATCGGGCAAATGGGTTCGCCTGGAAGTTCCTGTCGCCGATGTCGGACTGCAACCGGGCACCGAGTTGCAAGGTTGGAACTTCGTGCAGTTCGATGGCACCGTCTATTGGGACAAAGCCGGCGTCGTCACGACCGGAAAGCCACCCACACACTTCGCCTCGCAAAAGGTGTGGGAAGAACAAGAAAAGAAACGTGAGAAGAGCACGCTGACGGCGGACGTCCTGGCGATCATCAAGCTGGAACCGGCTCAGCGCTCGGCCGAGCAACAACAACGGCTGCGAGATTACTTTATCGAATTTGCTCACAGCGGCTCACGGGAACTGATCGAGCCACTCAAGCAGGATCTGGCGGCAGCGAAGAAAGCGTATGACGATCACGAGAAGCAGATTGCTTCGACCATGGTGATGGAAGAACGCTTGGGTGCGG
This sequence comes from Planctomycetaceae bacterium, assembly GCA_021732415.1. Classification (GTDB taxonomy): domain Bacteria; phylum Planctomycetota; class Planctomycetia; order Planctomycetales; family Planctomycetaceae; genus JAKFVC01. Next base: position 34,494 of record JAKFVC010000267.1, on the reverse strand, counting down.
CGACTGAAGTGTTTGTCCTAACCCGTGGCGAGTACGACAAGCCGGATAAGAATCGCAAGGTGCTACCCAACGTGCCCGCGGCCCTGCCCCGTTTGCCCGCGGACGCTCCGGCAAATCGGCTGGCGCTGGCTCGCTGGTTGTGCTCGCCCGAGCATCCATTAACGGCACGCGTGACCGTGAATCGCTACTGGCAACAGTTGTTTGGAATCGGGCTGGTGGGGACATCAGAAGACTTTGGTGCCCAGGGCGAGTGGCCTTCACACCCGGAACTGCTGGACTGGCTGGCTCTCGATTTTGTGGAGCATGGTTGGGATATCAAACGGACGATGAAGCAAATCGTCCTGTCGGCGACCTACCGTCAGGATTCGCACGTGACACCCGATCTCACTCGTCGAGACCGCGAGAACCGTCTGCTGGCACGCGGTCCACGGTTCCGCGCGGATGCAGAAGTGGTCCGCGATGTGACGCTGGCCGCAAGCGGACTGCTCTCATTGCAGATTGGTGGTCGCAGCGTGCGGCCTTATCAACCTCCCGGCATCTGGGAAGTCGTAGCCCATTCCTCAAGTAACACGAGCAAGTATCAGCGCGGGACCGGCGAGGCCCTGTTCCGCCGCAGTCTCTATACGTTCTGGAAGCGAACCGCTCCGCCACCCGGACTGATGGTGTTCGACGCGCCCACGCGAGATACCTGCACGGCGCGGCGGCCTCGGACGAACACACCACTTCAAGCCTTGGCGTTGATGAATGACGAACAATACATCGAAGCAGCCCGTAAATTGGCCGAGAGAATTTTAAAGGAAGGTGGGACCACTCCAGAGTCACGTGTGACGTACGGCTTCCGCCTGGTCACCGCACGGCATCCGGAACCCACCGAAATCGCGGTACTGACTCGCGTCCTGGACCGCAGTCGCGAACGATTTCAGCGAGATAAGACCACTGCCGAGAAACTACTGGCGGTCGGTGAATCACCTCGGAACACGCAGCTCGATCCTGTCGAGCACGCATCCTATACCCTGCTTGCGAATCTGTTGCTCAATCTCGATGAAACGATCACCAAGGAGTGAGGGCAATGCTGGACTCACCATTTGAATTCAGGCAGCAGATCAACCGCCGCTACTTCCTCGAACGTAGCGGCCTGGGATTGGGGAGTGCTGCGCTCGCTTCACTGCTGAATCCGTTATCGAGTCGAGGCAACGAGCCATCCACAGCCACCCTGGGAGCCCTGCCCGCTTTACATCACGCACCGCGAGCCAAACGCGTCATCTGGTTGTTGATGGCTGATGCTCCTTCGCAGTTGGATCTCTTCGATCATAAGCCGAACCTGATCGACCAATTCGATAAGGACTTGCCCGATTCGATTCGCCTCAATCAGCGGATCACGACGATGACTTCGGGCCAGAGCCGATTGCCGATTGCTCCTTCGATGTTCAAGTTTGCTCAGCATGGGAAATCAGGTGGTTGGTTTAGTGAACTGCTGCCGCACATGGCGACAGTTGCCGATGACATTGCGGTGGTCAAGTCGGTCCACACGGATGCCATTAATCACGATCCCGCATTGACCTTCCTGCAGACTGGTGGTGAGATTCCCGGTCGTCCGAGCCTGGGGGCGTGGCTCTCCTATGGCATTGGCAGTCCGAATGCCAACTTGCCCGCATTCGTCGTGCTGCATTCCCGCGTTCCCAATGGACCGGATGCGCAGCCGCTGTTCTCAAGGTTGTGGGGCTCGGGCTTCCTGCCGACGACTCATCAGGGGGTGTTGCTCCGCTCGGTCGGCGATCCTGTGCTGTATCTTTCGAACCCCGCCGGAGTGGATAGCGAAACGCGCCGCTTAATGCTGGACGGTCTGTCCGAGTTGAACCAGCGGCGTCTGGCCGTGAAGGGAGATCCGGAGATTGCCTCGCGGATTGAGCAGTACGAGATGGCGTTCCGGATGCAGACTTCGGTTCCGGAGCTCATCGATATTTCCAAGGAGCCGAAGCATGTTCTCGACATGTACGGACCTGATGTGACCCAGTCGGGCACGTACGCGGCGAACTGCCTGTTTGCTCGTCGTCTGGCAGAACGCGATGTACGATTTATACAGGTAGTATTGGGTGGTTGGGATCAACATCACAAGTTGCCCGAAGACATCCGCAAGATGACTCGCGCGGCAGATCAGGCGTCTGCGGCGTTGATCAAGGATCTCAAGCAGCGCGGGTTGCTCGACGATACGCTGGTCGTTTGGGGTGGCGAGTTTGGCCGCACGGTTTATTGCCAGGGGACGCTCACCAAGGAGACGTACGGTCGCGATCATCACCCACGGTGCTTCACGATGTGGATGGCTGGTGGAGGCATCAAGCCCGGTACCACGTACGGGAAGACCGATGATTTCAGCTATAACGTTGCCGAGAATCCGGTACACATTCACGATGTGAATGCGACCATCTTGCACCTGATGGGCATTAACCACGAGCGACTGACTTATCGGGCCCAGGGGCGCGATTTCCGGCTGACCGACGTGCATGGCAAAGTGGTGCGGGACATACTGGCGTGATTGTTGTCAGTCGGTACCCGCTGGCGCAGTGTCATGGATTGATGACCATTAATCGGGCTCGGCCACGAGTTGTTCGATTTTCTTGCGCATGAACTCCTCACCGTTGCCTCCCTGCCAGTTGAGTTCTCCGTACCACCAGTTGCGGACTTGGCCGCGTTTGTCGATCAAGTACACGCTGGGCCACATGTTGTTGGCCCAGGCGTTCCAGTTGGGGCGGTTCAGGTCGAAGGCGACCGGGTACTGGATCTTGCGTTCCCGCACGTTGCGGCGCAGGTTGTCCAGGTTGCTCTCGCTTTCGGTCTCGGGGGTTTGAAAGCCAATGATGGTGACTTCGTCCTGAGGAAACTTTTCATACCAGCTTTGATAATGGGGCAAGTTGCGAATGCAGTTGATGCATCCAAAAGCCCAGAAGTGGACGACGACGACCTTGCCGCGGAGTTTTTCCAGCGTGAGCGGATCACTGTTGATCCAGGCCTGGACGTCGCGGATCTCAGGGGCGACGCAACCAATTTGCTGGACTCGACCGAAGTTGAAGGGCTTGCCAAGCAGGGTCGACAGGGACGTGCTCTGTTTCGCATTCAGCACATCATTGACCCGCTTGATCTCGGCTTTGTTGACCGCGTCCTGGCTGCGAGCCGGTTTGGCATCGTCTTTCTTGGCAGGTTCCAGAGCGGCCGCGGAATCAGCCAGGACTTTCTTAAGCTGCGCGACCTGGCTGGTTGTTAGTTTTAGCCGCTGTGAGACTTCCGGAGTGACTAGTGCTTTGGTTCCGCGGGCCTGTAATACGAGTTGATCGAGCCGTTCCAGTTGGGCCTTCTTCATTGTGCCTTTGAGCTGATCTCGCAGTTGGTCCAGCAAGGCGGACGTCTGTGTCCCACTTTTTTCGACGGGGACATCACGCAGGAGCCAAAGTGCTTGATCCACACTGGCGATGGCTGCGTTTACCTTGTCGAGCTGTTTCGGGTCGAGGTCGAGCTCCTCGTGCACGGATGGGTCGCGGGCGAGCATCAACGTCAAATAAGGGAGAGACGGTTTTTCAACGGCGGTCTCCTGAACGGGCTCACTCTGTGTGCTGCCTTTCGATTTAGGCGGTGCGGCAGATGTTCTCGAATGACTGTGGATGATCGTGATTCCGATACACGAAAGTATCAGCACGCGAAGCAGATTAGTCAGCGAACCTCGAACGTGATTCACGATGTCCCCCGATTTCTGAGCGGAGCGTCAGAGTTATTGTGAGAAGCTCACGCTTTAATTATCAGTCCTTCGACCTCGGACTATTCGATGCCACTATCGCGGCCGTGGTTACAAAATCATGCAAAACTTTGGTGACCAAGGGCCGAAAACGCCGAGATCTGCAGCGGGCCATGCAGATCTTCCACTGTGGAGTGTATCCGAATTACCGGTTCAATTGGCTCGAAGGTTGGTATTTCTAACGTAATTGGGTACGTTTATGCGATGGTGTCGTGCAGTTGGGGTAAATGATGCTCGAGCCCTTGCTGCCTGATGCTGATCAATGTTTGCTGGACTAGCGTCTCAATTTCCGCAACAGTTGACTGAAGGAAGGATTGATTATGGCCACAAATCCCACCACTCGCCGCGAGTTTCTGCAGGATGCGAGTGCGGCGGCGCTTGTCATCGGTGCCGGGGCGAGTTCGCTGCATGCGGCTGGTGCGAACGACAAGATCACCGTTGCCGTCATTGGCACGGGGGGCATGGGCTCAAACCATGTTCGCACGCTGTCTGCTCGCAACGATATCGACATTGCCTGGCTGTGTGACGTCGATCAACAGCGGATGGCGAGTGCGGCGGAAGTCGTCAAACAGGCGAAGGGGAAGACGGTTAAGACCACGCAAGATCTGCGGGAAGTCCTGGCGGATAAGAGTGTCGATGCGGTCTGGATTGCGACCCCCGATCACTGGCATACGCCCGCCGCATTGCTGGCTTTGGAGGCTGGCAAACACGTTTATGTCGAGAAGCCCTGCTCGCACAATGTGCGCGAGGGACGATTGCTGGTGGATGCGGCTCAGAAGTCGGGCAAAGTCGTTCAAGTTGGCACGCAAAGCCGCAGTACGGCGTGCGTGATGGAAGGCATTCAACGCGTCCTCAACGGGGAGATCGGCGAGGTCCTGGTTTCCAAAGCATGGAACAGCCAGTTGCGAGGGTCCATTGGCAAGAGTAAGCCCGGCACTCCGCCAGCACATCTCGATTTTGATACCTGGCTGGGGCCGGCCCCCGCGGTTCCGTATCGACCCAATTTGCTGCCCGGAGTCTGGCGTTGGTGGTATGACTTTGGCTGTGGTGATATCGGCAACGACGGCGTACACGATGTCGACGTGGCGTTGTGGGGGCTGGGCGTCACGACACATCCCACGCGGGTTTCCTGTTTCGGATCAAAGCTGTTCTTCGACGATGATCAGCAGTTTCCCGACACGCAGTATACGATTGCCGAATATGCCCCTGATCCCAAGACGGGAAAACAGAAGCAATTCATCTTTGAGCAGCGAATCTGGTCGCCCTACGTGCAGGATGGCTATGAAAACGGAGCCGCCTTTTACGGCACGAAGGGCGTGCTGATCATGGGACACACGGTGGGCTGGAAGTTGTACGGCCCCAGGAACAAGCTCCTCGGAGAGCGCACCGGCGCGGCCGACTTGCCAGCCCATCACACCAATTTCCTGGACGTCATTCGTGGCACGGCGAAACAGACCAACGCGAATCCGATGGTCGGGCATCTGGCCGCCACGGTCGTGCATCTATCCAATATCGCAGCCCGCGTTGACGGAGTCTTACATTTCAATCCCGAGAAGGAAGAAATCACCAACAACGAAGCAGGAGCCAAATTAGTGAAGCGGCAATATCGAACGGACCATTGGTCCGTGCCGAAGGGGGTTTAACTCCGCGTAGCCGACGCTGCCAGTGTCGGCGTTGCTTTGATGGCCAGGCGGAATTAAAGAATCGCCTCGATCACTCACCCCTGACTCTGATAAAGACGGCCCTGCGCTACGGCTTGGGCGATCTCAGGAAGTGAATCTTTCCCGCAGCATCACCGGCGATGAGAGTCGCGCCGTCGTAGCTAACGGCAGTTTGAGTCGGCAGCGATTCGGGGATGGGGAAGGTGCTGATCTGATTCCCATTCGTATCCCACAGCCGCACAATCCGATCTCGGCCGGCACTCAGCAACTGCCCCGTCGGTCCGAATGACGCGGACAGGACACCGCTCGGTAGCTTGCCATAAACGCCCTGCGGCCTGGCAGGCGTGTGCGGCCCGTTCTTGGAAATCGCGGGCCAGCCGTCCGAGGCATCCCACCAGATCAACAGGCCATCTTCGCCCCCGGAAGCCAGCGTGCGGCTGTCGCTCCGCCAATCGAGTGTGCGGATGGCCGACTTGTGTTCTGCCAGAGTCAGCAGGATCGCACCATTCTTCGGTTCCCACAAATGCATGCCGCCGGCACGGTCGGCCGTGGCGAGTTGCTTGCCATCGGGACTGAATGCCACGACCGTGATCCAGTCGGTGTGCTTGGCGATCTTGTACTTCAGACTGCCATCTTCCGTGCTGTAGACCTTGACGACCTTACCCGAGCCACCTAAGGCAATCAGCTTCTGATCAGGACTGAGATCAGCGGCGAGGACTTCATCGATTTCGTCACCGATCGCCGTCAGTCGCTGACCACTACGCACATCATAGAGGACTACCTTACCCGACTGCACCGGGCGTCCACCCGCGGCCATCAGGACTCGACCATCGCGGCTGAATCGCAACACGTGCGGCTCACCTTCCAGAAACGGTAGCACTCCCACTTGTTGCTGGTTGGTCAGGTCGATGAGCTTGATATGCTCTTGACCGGAAACTGCCAACAGCGGCGCGACGGGACTCGCAGCCATCGCAAGAATCGGCAACGGTCGCTTCGTCACCGGGACCTGAACAGTGGGCAGCTTTTCCGGCATGGGAGGTGGGCCGTCAGCCTTGATCGTGGCGGTCGCGCTGGGCTTGAATCCCAGGTCGCGCACCGAGGCCAAGGATTTGCTCCCCGAGGATTCAAGGAGTCCCTCTTGAATCCAGACTCGGATCAATTCGATCTTTTCCGCGGGCAGCGGCGGACTCTTGGGCGGCATGCGGGCGTTTTCATCCTCGTTGGTGATCGCTTCAAACAATAAGCTGGCACTCGCCCGGCCGGCGACCGCGATCTTCCCGGCGCTACCGCCCTTCAGGATTGTTGTGAACGATGTGAGATTGATGTCAGCCTTCTGCGGATCTTCGCCGTGACATTTAAAGCAGTACTGGCGGAAGATCGGTTTGATATGTTCGTCGTAGTTGACCGGCTGTGGGTCGGCTGCTGATGCCGCAGTCGACATTGCCAGAACCATCAGGGCGGTCCGCAGTACGACTCGAAAAATGCGATTGTCGGGGCGATCAATGATCATCGGATGGTTTCTTTATCGTCGCTGCCAGGGTCTCTATTGTGCCAACATCACTTCTGTCCTTTCCGTCCCTTAATTCAAAAGGACCAAAGGAACGTCCCGACTAATGATTAAACATAAACTCTGTCGAGTTCATCAAACTCCAAAAGAGATCCTCGTAGACTCGGCGATCTTTGGTTGACGTCCCCACGAGCTTCAACATTCCCGCCAGTTCATCTGCGGACGGCTTCCGGGAGAGTGCCCGGATGTAAAGAGTCTCGATGATCGCCTCGGGAGTGGCGTTAGACTCGATCAGCTTGGGAACCACGCCGCCACCACCGATGCGACCTTGCAGAGTATCGCCCGCAATGAGGTGCAGTGTTTGGGATAGGGTTGGCTCGGTCTTTGTTTCACAGGCACAGATTGTGGCACGCGACGATCGGCCAAACGTTTCGAAGAACGGATCGCCGGGATGTGGTCCGCCGGTGTCGCCAGAGGTGCGTGGGTAGAACTGAATCGCCTTGGTTCCTTGCGGGAAATTGCCGAAGCCGCGTTCGCCCCCGGTCACTTGCACGATGGTATCCAGCATGACGTCCGCTCGCAGGCGCCGCAGTCGGCTGCGTGAAAATTGCCGGTCGTCGAGGGCATTGGTGGCATTCGGCTTGGAAGAAAGCTGATAGGCACGCGACGTGCAGATATCACGCACCAGAGCTCGCAGATTGAACTTGGAATCGACGAGATGCTGCGCCAAGGCGTCCAGCAGCGGCTTGTTGGTGGGTGGATTGCTGATTCGCATATCGTCCAGTGGTTCGACCAGACCGCGGCCCATGTAATGGGCCCAGATGCGATTGGCAAGGTTGCGTGAGAACAGCTCATTGTCAGGTGCCGTCAGCCATTTTGCGAGGGCTACACGGGGATCTGTATTCGGAGCAATCGGCGTCTCGCCACCCAAGACGGTTGCCGGAACGGGCCGATCATTCACGATGTTTTTGGCTGGTGCCGCCGCTGCGTTATTGTAGATATAAAACTCGCGAGGCTCGGCCCCCTGCTTGCGCTGAATGCCGTTAAAGATACTGACGAAGCCGTAGTAATCATCCATCGTCCAGCGATCGAATGGATGGTTATGACACTCGGCACATTGGATCTGGACGCCGGTAAATAACTGCGAAAAATCGGCGGCGAAGTTCTTCGGAATAAACCGGACGTCATGGACCAGCATCGTATATAGATTTGCGGGCCCGTTGGTCAGATTGCTGCCACTCGCGACGACTTGATCCGCGACGAATTCATTCAGCGGCCGGTTCTGCTGCATCTGCTCGCGGATCCATTCGAAGTAAGTTTCCGCCGCTTTGATGTCAGTCGCAGAAGGAGCATATCCACCCCCTTTAACACGCAAGGACTCGGCCCAGATTGCGGTCCACACGTCGGCGAACGCATCGGTCTTCAGCAACTCATCCACAAGCTGATCCCGCTTGTTGGGCGATTTGTCAGCGACAAACGTGGCATATTGTTCGGGCGTCGGAGGCACGCCGGTCAGGTCAAGAAAGACGCGCCGCACGAACGTTTCATCGTCGGCGAGTTCCGACGGTAACAAATGCAGCTTTTGCAGCCGATCATAAACCAGTTTATCGACGTAGTTCTGAGCCGGCGGCTTGGTCCATTGATAGTTCGAGTCGGCCGGCAGGACGATCACCTCCGAGCCAATGGTGAAGCGATTGAACCGGGCAAACACATACGTGTCACCATGTTGACCTGCGGTGACCTTGCCATTCGGATCGATGACTGCCGTGGTCGAATTATTCGACAGATAGCGTGCCAGATGAGTCACATCCCGCGTCGAACCATCCGAGTATCGCGCCATGACCTTGGTCTGTTCGGTGGCCTTGGCACCCGTAAACACCATGCGTTCGGGAGTCAAAGTGATTTCGACAGGCTCGGGAACCTTGTCCTCATCATCAGGTGCACCGGCTTCGATCCAGCGATAGATGGCTTGATAATAGGGACTGTCCTTTTTGAACAGCTCTCCGCCCGTGTGAGGGACTTTCCCCGTGGCCTTCAACAGCACGAGACTTTGTTCGGGGACAGCAATGTTGACGCGGCGCCCGACAAGATCTTGGGTGATTCGGTAGTAGTCCCCTTTGGCATCATATCCAAACAGCGAGAGCATAAAACCGTCTTTGCCGCGGGCCGATCCGTGGCACGTTCCCGAGTTGCACCCGGCCCGGAACAGGACGGGCATGACATCCCGCCGGAAGGAAGGGACATCTTCTGCCCTGCCTACGATTGGAGAAAATACGATAGCCATAGTCGAGATGGCCAGGGCAACCAGTTGTCGCAAAGAAAGAGACATTCAAGAATCCGCTCTATAGTCAAATCGCAGATACGCGATCGTATCGCCGCTTACCCACCACCTATTTCGCCGCCGGATCAACTCGCAAGATTCCCTTGCCCGTCCGCTGTCGAATTTCCTGTCCCGCCTGACGAACGATGATCTCGCAAGTCAATTCTTTATATTGACCCAGCAGTGCGTCATTGGTCGCAGAGACTTCAAATACCAGTTGTTTGTCGCCCACTTTCAGTTGCGGTGCCGGCTCCACAATGGTCACACCTTTGGGCAATCCAAGCAGCACCGCATCGGCCATTCCCGGGAACGGTTTCTTGTGCTCCACATCCCAGATGATCTGAGATTTGTCCCCGCGCCGCACGGCCGACGGTTTGTTCTTCAACGCGATGTAGGGCTCGGCTATTGTCAGGTCGACGAAGGCTGTCGAGTTCCTTTGCCGCCCAGTTCCCAGATAGTATGAACCTCCCGTGGTGGTGGCGGTCGCCGCCATCTTCCAAGTGCCCGGTTGGGCCGAGGTACTCGCGAACAGCCTCAGGATTGAAGAAGATTCTCCAGCGGGAATGGTCACTGTGGGCTGAGTCTGCACGCCGGGAGGGCTCCAGTCGAATTGGAAATCGACCGGTTCATCAAATCCTTGGCGACGTTTCAAATTCACTTGCATGGCGAGTTCACCGCTTTGTGACAGGGGAATCTGTGGCGGCACCAGTTCGATGGTGAACGGCGCCGACTCCGTCACAGCGAGGATATAGCGGTCGACCACCACGGTGTGCCATGCCCTTCCGCCGGAATGGCTGAGGAATGGAAAGGCCTGGTGTGAGCCACTCTCGATCCGGCGCGAATGGTCCGCCGGTTGAGCTTGCAGTTCGATGACCGCGGTCTGCGGCGGTGTATCTGCGGACGCAATAAACTGCACGGGAATGGAGCGTTGACCAGCGGGCACTTTCGGGGCGATCATCTGGACGCCGGGTGGCAGGCCCTTTGCCGTGATCTCCAACTCACCCTTATAAGTATTCCCCTGTGCTTCGCCGAGCAGCACGATCACGGTAAAGCGGTCCCCTTGAGGAATCGCAAGACTCGTCAGGCGGGGGCATTCCGCACTGTCGATCACTGGAGCAAACAGATATGTGTGAATGGCATCCCGTGTCGGCTCGACTTCGATGCGATAAACCGAAGTCGGGTCACCCGCGTTACGCATGTCGGTAATACTGAGGATGTATTCGCCGTCTTGTTTGGGTTCCCAAATCAGCGATGGGTCGAGTAAATCCTTGCGGTGGAAGGCAGTCGAAATTCCGATCAAGTCGCGATCGGCGTGGTTCGCATCATCCCCTTCAATTTCCGGTTGATCCGAGTTGGCCGGACGAATCGAGATGCGAGGATCGAGAGGCGTGCCCAAGGCTCTCGCGAAGACACGAACGCGGTATCGATCTCCCTTCTTGACGGTCAGTCGAAAGGCATCCACATCCCCCGGTGTTTCAATGATGCCATTCAACGCACTCGGGATTTGAGCGACCGACGTTTCGTCCGCTGCGCGGTTTTCGAGCACATTGGCATAGTCTGAAACTCGCATCGGCAACGGGGACGGGGCGTCTTCGTAGAAGTCATAGTTGCCAGTCGCAGCGGGCAACGGAATCGTACGGTCGATCTCACCCGCAGGATCACCGAATAGCTTGGCCGCCAGCGGTAGTCCTTTGGGACCTCCTGCAGGAAACACGGCCAGCGGACGCAGATTGGTACCGATATGGGCGAGATAGTAGGTATTGTGGCCACCCTTATAGATTCGCTGGCGGACGTCGACGAAGTAGTCTCCATCGGTGGGCAGAATGACCGATGCAATGGGATCTTGAATATGTAAGGCACTGTCGTCGTTGCGAGCCAGCTCATGTCCCTTGGCGTCAAGAATGCTGACCATCAAATCGAATTCGGATTCCGCGTAGTACCTGTCGGTCAGCCAGACCGACGTGAGTTCCACAGAAAGGTGCTCGCCTTTCTTGCCACTGATCCGATAGATGTCGTGATCGGCTTGGCGGCCAGTATCCATCTTCGCCTGGACTGTCACATTGCGAGGTACCAACATGGCCGTGGCGATGGTGTCGTTGCGACCGTGCCCGGATTCCTGATCGCTAACGACTTCAAACGGCGTGACCCAGAAGGTGCTGACCATCGTCAGTTCGGTCGCGGTGCGCAATCGAAAGGGATGCTCGCCCAGCGGGCAGTCGGGCGCAATCACAAACTTGCAACGCACCTGGTCTTCGATCCATCCACCATGCGCCACGGACTGACGCGGCAGCGGTGGCAATGGTGAAACTTCGATCGCTTTGATTCCAGGTCGGAAAAACGCGATCTCCTTGGGGTCTTTCAGAAAGGTTCCCTGGAGCACGACCTCCACGGTCGTCCCGCGCTGGCCGCATCGTGGGAAGGTGGCTTCAATGTGATGCACTTGCGGACCGGCGAATGCCGGCATCACAAGCAACCCAACAACCCAAAATCCGCAGAGAGCGATGGTGAGTTGATGTGATCGATAGTCTCGGTGATAGTTCATAAGTCACATATTCTTACTGCATCAACGGCGTTGAATCGTTGCGATTGTCGTGCGGATAAGATGCGGGACTAAACTTTTGCCGCGACGCTTGAATTGCGGATCTCGACGAAGCAATTCAGCGGACACATCACGCCACGATGCCCTTCACCAGCTTCCCGTCTTTCACAATCTCAATCGGCCTTGTCCCGAACGCCAGCAATTCGTCGTTCGCGTCGATGCCCAACTGGTGATAGACGGTGTAGAGGAAATCTTCCAACGGTACCGCATCGCGGGCGGGTTCGGCGGCTGTCGCGTCGGAGGCTCCGTAGATCTGACCACGGGTGATGCCACCGCCGGCGAGCAACATCGAATAGACCCGAGCCCAGTGGTCGCGGCCGTTCGACTGGTTGACGAGAGGCGTTCGCCCGAACTCGGTGGTCACCATGACCAAGGTCGTATCCAGCAATCCGCGTTGATCCAGATCTGTGATCAGGCCCGTCACCGCATGGTCGAGGGCCGGCATCCGATCCAGGCAATCTTCCTTAATGCCGACATGCGAATCCCAGGCACCATACTCGACGGTAACGAACCGCACTCCCGCTTCAACCAGTCGCCGAGCCAGCAGCAATCGCGGCCCGATCCCCGCCGGTTCGCGACGGGCTTTCAGGATGTAGTCGTGGCCATACAGATCGAGCATCGATTGTGGCTCATCGGACAACGAGAACGCCTGCTGCGACTTTTTCGAACTGAGCAGTGAATAGGCCCGCCGATAGAACTCGTCCATCGTGTTGAGGAGATCCGGCGCCGCCTGTGATTCGCGTAGACGATTCTCGACGAGTTCTCGCGCGGCCTGACGTCGATGAAACTGTTCCGAAGATACATCCTTGGGAACGGAGAAATCGCGAACCTGGAATTTGCCTTGCCCACCGGGATCGGCATGAAGCTGGAATGCGCCGAACTTGCTGCCCAGGTACCCAGTCCCTCCCGAGTAACCCGGCAAGCTGGGAATGGCGACATAAGGTGGCATGTCGTGTCGCGGCCCGAATGCTTGAGAAATCACCGACCCCATCTGAGGATAGTCAATGACCGTCGTCGGAGTGTAGCCGGTAAAGAGATGATAAGTCGCCTGACCATGATCCGGGATCTTTCCGACGACCGATCTGACGATCGTCAGTTTGTCGGCAATCTTCGAGAGTCGCGAAAAATTCTCGCTGAAGATCTCGCCCGTGTTCGTCTTGGCGATATTGAACGCACCGCGGTATTCGACGGGAGCTTCAGGCTTGGGATCCCATGATTCCTGCTGTGCCATTCCGCCCGGCAGATTCAACTGAATCACGCTGAGGGCCTTGGGCTCTGGCTTGCCCTTGGTATCGGCGAGGGCTCGCTGGCGAAATAAGTCGCCCAGAGTCAGTCCCAGTGCCCCGCAGACACCCACCTGCACGGCCTGACGGCGATTAAGAAGCGATCGAAAGTCGAAACAGCCAGATGCGCGGAGGAGTGATTGTGGCATACGCTTATTGCTCTGCGATTATCGGATTAAATCGTACCGCACCAAAGGGGGCGCGGATATCAATGTATCGGCGAACTCTTGCCGATCCATCATACGTACAAATATCAGGCAAAGCGAGTTCTTATGATTTGGACTGCGGTGATAAATCACCGCAGTCCTGTAGCCTGACTCTCCGAGTCGGGTTCTGCTTGCCAATTTGTAAGGGAAGACTGGCGAATCAATCTTTCTGAAGAATTCGCCAGTCCGTCCTGATCGTAAACGTGCCATAAGAAAGCGGTGATGAATCACCGCAGTCCAAATTGGCTAATTCACGATATTTCGCAACGGCAGGCCCTCCAGCGCCCTCTTACACGCGTGACTCCCCTTGATCCGCATATCATTCAAACCTTCTTCGCAATAGAAAGCCGAGTGCGGGTTGAGGATCAGGCGATCATGGGCAGGATGATTCGGGTCGCGCCAGGCGATCAACAACTCACTGGGTTCGACCGGTGGTTCGTCGACGAGAACATCCAGCCCAGCCCCCGCCAGGTGGCCGCTCGCCAATGCTTCCACCACGGCCATGGGGTCGACCGTGCCGCCGCGTGCCGTGTTGACCAGGAATGAGCCCTTCGGCAACAGCGCCAGCGTCCGCGCATTCACAATTTGGCGCGTCTGTTCGGTCAACGGACAATGCAGGCTGAGGACATAAGTTTGAGCGAGCAACGCCTCTAAGGTTTCGACTCGTTCGATGCCGAGAGCCTTATCATATCCGTCCGGCAACAGAGGATCATAAAACACAACACGCATGCCGAGAGCCTTGGCTCTCACGGCGGCCGCCGTGCCAATGCGGCCGAGACCGATGATGCCGAACACTCGGCCGCGGAGCCGATGGATCGGCGCGGCTTGCAGGTAGGTCCACGGATAAACTTCTCGCTGCAGGCGCGAATTCAAAAAGTGAATACCGCGGGACAACGTCAGTGCCATGCCGATTGCGGAATCGGCCACTTCTTCGGTCCCATAGTCCGGCACGTTGGCGACAGGAATCCCCTTCGCCCGAGCCGCCGCGCGGTCGACATTATCGACACCCACGCCACAGCGCACGATCAGCTTGCACTGCTGCAGGCGATTAATCGTCCGTTCGCTGAACTGAATGCAGTGATACAGCATGACCGCGTCGGCATCTTCGATCTTGTTGACCAGATCGTCTTCGCTGTAGGCGTCGAGAGCGGAAATGTCGGCCACTGCGCCGAGAATAGAACGCTCGATCTCGAGCCCGTCGTTAATGAAATCGGCAACAACAATCTTGCCCCGTCGACCAGTCATTTTTCAAACTTCTCTCTAATGGGTGTAACAGAACACAGAATTTCTAATAGCGTGCTGGAGATGGGAGGGCGAGGCTCCCGCCGAGCCTAACACGAGCTTTAGCTCGGCGTCCGCCGGAGGCATAGAACGCGGCCTCCGGCGGACGCCGACCTGCGGTCGTAGTAGGCTCGGCGGGAGCCTCGCCCTCCCATCTCAAACGCGCTTCTACGCCAAAATCTCCTTCACCACTTCGCCATGTACATCGGTCAAACGATAATCTCGCCCCGCATGCCGATAGGTCAACCGCTCATGGTCCATCCCCAGCAAGTGCAGCATCGTGGCATGCATGTCGTGGAGATGCACTTTCCCGGCGACGGGGCGAAATCCGAAATCATCCGTTTCACCGTAAGTCAGGCCCCCCTTCACCCCGCCCCCAGCCATCCAGGCACAGTAACTTTCCGGTTGATGTTCGCGGCCGTGCGTATCAATAGGTGACGTTCCCGACAAATCCTGGCTCCACGGAGTCCGGCCAAATTCACCCGACCAGACGACGAGTGTGTCGTCGAGCAGTCCTCGCGCTTTGAGATCCTTAATCAACCCGGCGACCGGTTTGTCTGACCCCGCGCAACTTCCAGGCAATGCCCCTTTAATGTTGCCATGATGATCCCAGCCTCCAATCGTCACTTGCACGAAACGGACGCCCGCTTCACTGAGCCGTCGCGCTAACAAGCAAGCCCGTCCATTTCGGTCGGTCGCTCCTTCGCCAATTCCATACAATTCCTGGGTAGGTTTCGTTTCTCCACTCAGATCGATCAACTTCGGAGTCTCAGTCTGCATCCGGAATGCCAACTCAAATGATTCAATCATTCCTTCCATCGGCAGATCCGATTGCACACGATCCAGTAACCGGCGATTCATCCGCTGGACGAAGTCAAGGCGGCGGCGCTGGGCGGCGGGACTCGTTTCGGGATCGACGAGATACTTGATCGCCGAATCCTTACCCGCTGAAACGTTGACCGGAGTTCCCTGATGGGCTGCCGGCAAGAACCCCGATCCATAAGTGCGGACATCGCTATCGGGATGAATGGTGATGAAGCTCGGCAGATTCTGATTCTCGGATCCGAGGCCATAGCTGAACCACGATCCCATCGAGGGCCGCACATCAATCGACACGCCGGTATGCAGTTGCAATGTCGCGGGGGCATGAGCTTCGTTGTCGGTGTGGACCGCGCGGAGCATACAAATATCGTCGGCCACACTGGCCAGATGCGGCATGAGGTCCGAGATCATCATCCCCGACTGCCCGCGCGGCTTCACAGGTGCGACGGGAGCCAATGCGAGGTATTTGTCGATCCCGACGCTGACTTCTCGCCCATCGATCCCAGGGGTGATTTTCTCGCCATGCTTCTTACGAATCAGCTCCTTCGGATCGAACAGATCGGGCTGAGACGGCCCGCCCGCGATAAACAGGAAGATGACCCGTTTAGCACGCGGAGTGAAGTGCGGCGCGCGGACCGCGAGCGGATTCGTCGCCGCGCGAGCCAGGTTGCCGATCATGCTCTGCAGAGCCAATCCACCGAATCCACAGGCGGTTGCTTGCAGTGCTTGACGACGATTAATGCAGTCACTCGTTTGGAAGTTTAGTTTGTTCATATTAGATCTCAGCGGCAGTGAAAGCGTATCAGTCTCAAGGATTCCGTAGCCGACGCTGCTATCGTCGGTGTTGACGAAGAATCCGGGGCTTACGCCGCCCGGCTCTCCTAAGTCGGTTTCTTAACAAGTCATCACATCCTCACTAGAAACTCATTAGAAGCCAGCAACGCATGACACAGCTCCGACCAGACCTTGAGGTCCGTCGCCGCCGCTTCAGTTCCTGGTTCTAGCGTACGCAAATCATTCAGGAACGCGACAGATTCGGCACGTTCGGTGTCGGTGATGGGGCGGTTTAATACACGGAGCCAAAGTGACTCCAGCCGCGCCGCGTCGTCGGGTACAGACAAGACCTTTTGGGCCAGTTCGCGGGCTCGTTGCTTTAAGACGTTGGCATTCATTAGGAACAAGGCTTGCGTCGGTACCGTGGTCACCGAGCGTTGACCGGCGAATTCCGCGGGCAGCGTGAAGTCAAACACATTGCGAACCTCGGCTGGTCCCGCCTGGGGCGCCGAGCGAATGATTGGCAGATAAATCGTCCGCACAAACTCCTGCTCGGGCCGGAATTTGTTGAGTCGGAAGTTGGGGGGATTGACGCCACCTTTGGAGAGGCCGCCGGTGTTTTCAGGATACTCTAAGGGAAGACCCGGTCCACCGGCCGACGTCATCAACTGACCCGAAGTGGCGAGCAATGAGTCGCGCAGTGATTCAGCATCCAGGCGCCGGCGATTCATTCGCCACAGCAAACGATTGTCGGGGTCAACCGCGTTTTCGGCGGCATTATGAGAACTGCTCAATTGGTATGTCCGGCTGAGGACCAGATTGCGAATGAGACGCTTCTGCGACCAGCCATCGGCAACAAACCGGGTTGCCAGATAGTCGAGTAACTCGGGGTGCGAAGGGAGTTCGCCACGCACTCCAAAGTAATCAACCGATCGCACCAGCCCCTCGCCGAAGAGCTTCTGCCAGATGCGATTGACCGTGACACGGGCGGTCAAAGCATTGTCGGGACTGATGAGCCAATCGGCGAGTTGACGGCGACCACTTTCGTTGGCGGGAATGGTGACCGGCTTGGGCGACATGATCTGCACGACCCCGCGCGGCACCGCTTCTCCCAACGCATGTGCGTTCCCGCGAATGGTGATCTGCATGTCGGCGGGTTGAGGATAATCGTGTACGGCGAACGCTGCCGGCACCGCGGGGGCGAAGAACTCGGCATGCGGAATCTGTGTGTCGAGTCCCCTGATCCGGGCATCCAACTCCTTTTGTTCTGCTTCCAGTCGTTCGCGAGTCGGCTGATCGGGCTCCTCTTCATCTTTCGCATTTAGGGCCGTGGCAACAACAGTCTTTCGCTGCTTGGCCTGCTCGCGTTCGGCCTTCAGTTGTTCGATCCGTTGCTGCTGCTGGGCGAGTTTGGTTGCACGCTCGGCGCGTTGAGGGTCCGTTTCTGGCAGCTCAGCGATGACGGGCCAACTCCAGACGCCCCACTCGACTTTATGGACCGATTCCGTGCTATTAAAGATTCCGCCCAGCGCATAATAATCGCGCTGTGAAATCGGATCGAACTTATGATCGTGGCAGCGGGCACAACTCACCGTCAGCCCGAGGAACGCCTTACTCACTTTGTCGATCTGCTGATCAACGACATCGATCCGCAGCTTGGCTTTATCGGCTTCGACAACTGTGAGATCGCCCAGCAACAGGAAGCCGGTTGCAATCAAGTTCGAGGCACGTTCTTCCACTGTTTTATAAGGCAGCAGATCCCCGGCAATTTGCTCTCGAATGAATTGATCAAACGGCTTGTCTGTATTGAACGCTGCAATCGTGTAGTCGCGATATTTCCAGGCGTGCTCGGCGAAGAGATCGTTGGCCGTCCCAATCTGATCCGCATAGCCAGTCAGATCCAGCCAGTGCCGCGCCCAACGTTCTCCGAATGCTGCCGACGCCAGCAGTCGATCGACGACGCGTTCGTTGGCCTGGGGCGTTGTGTCCGCGATGTACTCGGTGATTTGCTCGGGGGTCGGCGGAAGGCCGGTCAGATCGATGGAAACGCGTCGCAGCCATGTATAACGGTCGGCATCGGGAACCGGCTTCAGTCCTTTCGATTCCAGCTTGGCGAGTAGAAAATGATCAACGTCCGTGTGCGGCCAGTGGGAATCCTTCACAGCGGGGACTGGATGTGACTTCGGCACTTGAAAGGCCCAGAAATCTCGGCCCTTGGTCGGGTCCGTGCCAGCCGGCTGAGCCACGAGTGGAACCTCGTTACGCGGATCGACCGCTCCTCTGGCCACCCAGAGTCGAAAGTCTGCCAGCACCGGATCGGCCAGTTTCGCTTTCGGGGGCATTTCGACGGCGGAATCCGCATAATTCATCGCCTTGACGATCAGGCTTTCGTCCGGTTTGCCGGGCACCAGTGCCGGGCCGCTATCGCCCCCACGCAACAATGCGGCGCGGCTATCGACCCGGAGGCCTCCCTTGGGGACTTTGGTTTTGCTGGAGTGACACTCGTAGCAGTGCTCGACCAGCACCGGCCGGATCTTCGATTCGAAGAACGCTTCATCATCGTTTGCCTGGACTTGGCCGGTCATCGCGACGAGCACACATCCCACAAGCAAGCAAGATTGCAGTTTAAGTAGCATGGCTGGGGTCGCTAGTGAGAGAAGTTTAGTGGCGAGCATTTGCCCCCCCGTGGCGGACGCTGCCAGCGTCCGCACCGACGCAAGCAGCGTCGGCCACGATCCCGATCTTAAGTCGACTCAACACGGCCTGCATATGAGCCCGCATCGCCCGTTCGGCGGCATCAGGGTCATGCAGGCGGATGGCCGCGACAATCTCGTTATGCAGTCGGTGCCCCAACTCGTTATCACGCGGCGCCGGAGTCGTGCGGGCCATTTGAACCAGAACGAATTCGTAGATGACCTCCATCACATTCTGCATCAACTCGTTGCCGGCAATATCGACGAGCTTGCGATGAAAGCGAAAGTCGACCTCGAGCGCCTGTTCGTAGGGACGGTCGAAGTCGTTCAATTCCCGCAGCAGTTCTTCCAGCATCTCGATGTCGTCGGGGGTGGCTCGCTCGGCCGCTTGCCGGACTGCCTGGACCTCAATCGCCGATCGCAATTCGGCATACATGAGTAATTCGCGGGGGGAGATCGTCAAGGCACTGCGAACGAGTTGCACGCAATTGACGAGACTGGTTCGATCGCTGACGAAAGTTCCCCGGCCGCGTTGAATACTGACCAGGCCCATGCTGTCGAGTCGCGCCAGTGCTTCTCGCAGGGCGGGGCGGCTGACCTGCAGTTGTTCGACCAATTCCAATTCGCCGGGCAATCGCATGCCTGGCTGGAGATTCTGCTGTTTAATGACAGCCAGGATCCGATCGACAACTTGATCGACCGTCGACCGACGTGGAATTGGCTTTAAGCGCATAGCGACCCGACCAACAGCGGAAACAGTGAGCGAAACCTTTCAACGTGTTAGATGTCTGACATGTTACTGCGGAACGGAAGCGAGTGTCAAGAAACGGAGAACGTGGATCCGACGTCAGCAAATTGAGACCCTACCCAAGCCGCATAACCCTTCACCGTCGCCAAGATGGCAATAAGTCGTGCGATGTGCGATTCTACACACCGATCAGTAGTCCTTTATTCGACTCGGGAATGCCTTGCGCGGAGAATCACCGTGATTTCGACAGTACGTTGCACGACGGCATCTCGTATCGTCTGGGGCATCGTGGGAGTTGTCGTTCTGACCTCCCCGACAACGACATGGGCCGCAGAGACTCCGTCTGCCGTGGTGATTGAAGGTTGCTCGGTATTCGACCCCGAATCCAGCACGATGCTCACTCCTCGCACGATTGTGATCCGGGGCGACAAAATTGTGTCGGTGACGGCCGCCGACGAGAAGGTGGAGATTCCCGAAGGCGCCACACGGATCGATGGCCGAGGAAAATTTGCTCTGCCCGGTTTGATCGATGCGCATACCCATAGCGTCCATGTCCTGGATTATGCGCGGATGACCGGCGATGAAGTCCTCCCGCTCTACTTGGCCGCCGGAGTCACCTCAATTCGCAGCACAGGTGAAGAGATCGTCGCGGCGACGCTGGTCGCCCGCTGGGCCATGGCTCATCCTGAATCCTCTCCGCGAGTCTTTACGTGCAGTCCATTGCTCGACGGGGACCCTCCTATCCACCGCGACATCGGACGTGGCATCACCGATCCGGCACAGGTCCCAGCGATCCTGGACGACCTGCAACGCTGGAATATCAGCACGGTTAAGATTTACGCGGGTACGGGGCGACCAGTCGGCAAGGCGATCATCGACGAGGGGCATCGCCGTGGATTGTTTATCACCGCTCATCTGGGAAACTATTCCGCACAGCACGCGGTCGAGGACGGCATCGATTGTTTAGAGCACATTTGGTCCGTATACAACTACGTCATCCCCGGTGATGTCAAACGAGAACCGGGATACCGCGGACGTCTCGACCTGTCCAATCCGCTGTGCGAGGCACTTGTCGCCGATCTGGCGCAACGCAAGACGTACGTCGATCCCACGCTGGCCGTTTTTCGCAACATGATCCTGTTGCCCGATGTTCCCGAGGTTAAAGATCACCCTGACAACGCGCTAGTACCCAAAAGATTGCGAGACTTCTGGCCCGTCTATTTAAAACGGACCGGTTGCCCGCAAGGCGGAGCACTCGAAGATCGTCGCCGCGAATTCGCGAAGTTCCAGGAGCTAACGGGCAAACTTTATAAGGCGGGCGTTCCGTTGCTGGTCGGCACGGACTCTCCCGAACCGCAGTGTGTGCCGGGATTTTCCATGCATCAGGAGCTCGAAATGCTGGTCGAATCGGGCCTGCCCCCAGCGGCAGCTTTGAAGGCGGCCACACTGCACAATGCTGCGGCTCTCAAACAGCAAGAATACCTTGGTTCAATTCAGGCTGGCAAATACGCCGACATCATCTTGCTGACGGCGAATCCTTTAGATGACATTCGGAACACACGCAAGATCGAGAACGTGATCCGGAGTGGGCTTGTTTGTCAGCCTGCGGAGTTGCTGAAGCGCGTACCGAAAGAGTGATCGCAACACGCAGATTTCGTTTGGGTCCTAATGACTCAGCTTGTGTTTCTGCCTTCGCAGTTCTGCCTGGCGCTGGCGGTACCGCTGACGTTCCGCCATTTCGCCCTTCCGCGGAATGATGCTCATTGCCGGACCAGCGACGTCACTATCGAACTGGACAACCCGGTTAGTTAACCACCCAAGAGCCATGATCAATCCGGCCATCAACAGAACGCTCCTGAGCACTGATACGAGAGGCTTCAGCATGAGAACTCCACGGACTTGACTTATTATCGATACAGCTTGATTCCACGGCGTCGC
Source organism: Planctomycetaceae bacterium (assembly GCA_021732415.1). Taxonomy (GTDB): domain Bacteria; phylum Planctomycetota; class Planctomycetia; order Planctomycetales; family Planctomycetaceae; genus JAKFVC01. Next base: position 12,878 of record JAKFVC010000267.1, on the reverse strand, counting down.
ATGTCTTCCTCGTGTTCGCGGATGTGTGGATAGTGTGGAATCACGATTGCGCCTCGCTGCGTATAGATTTTCATTGACTCCCCATTCGCGGAGATATCGAATTGCGAGATCTCGCGCATTGCCCAGGTTAGTGCAGCGATCAGCACAACCATGAATAGGATATTCGTGAGCAACGATGCGAACGGTCTTAGCATATTGACCTCACAATAGAGAGTGTGTTGGCGCGCTATGGAGAATGCCGTGGCCGCGCATGTCAATCCATGGGGCTACGACGACTCATGGTGGCGCGCGCCACCTAGCGATACGACAGGATGACGCATCAACTCAACAGCTTAATGCGCCGTTACGTTATAGATTCCGCCGAATGACCAGAGCGCTGGTGAGCTTTGCCTCCAGACACCTGGCTTTTGTCATTGACCGGCGCCACTCATACAAGTCGCGTGTGACTGGGATGGATCGCCCATTCAATCGTGCGCGTGAAGAGCTACAAACTATTCCAGATCCGGCAGTGTGGATCGGCTTTGCGATAGGCGTTGATTCCCTCGCGGGTGACCTTCGTGTTATTGACAATTAATCGAATTGGCCGTGAAATGCGGCTCAATCGCAGAAGTCCTTGATCGGTGAGATCGGTGTCGGAGAAATTGAGGCACTGGCCCCGCAAGTCATCCGGAAGTGCGGCCACGAAATCGTCTGCACTGACATTTTCTGAGCGAAATTGGAGTTCGTTGTATGTTATGGCGCGCAACGGCTTGAAGAGTTCTGGATTAACAGTTGGGTGATCTTTCGGAAGTCGAATTTCGAGAATATCGACATAGAAAGGTGATGGATTATCCAGGACCTCTTGCACCGTGGAACCACGCGACATGGCAGGATCAACTCGAATTTGCAATCCGATATTTCGACTGGCGAGTTCGCGGACGGCCTCACGCATGGGATCGACGCCGACCGATCGACGTTTCGGGTACCCGACAAGAACTTGGCATAAAGGATTTCGACGCTGCAGTTCGGCCAGCGCAACGGGGTCGACATCAATGTCGTCGTGGAAGTGGAGCACTCGCAATTGGGGAACTTCCTGGAGACGTTGCCAGTCTGTTGCTGTCGGTTGAAATTTGGTAAGCGTGAGCCGGTATGGCGATTTCAATTGCCGCAGGAATCTCCACTGATCGTCAATCATTTCTCCTGAAAGGACCAGATTGGAAAGATGAGGCAGGTCGCTTAGCTCAGCGACTGCGGAACTCGGGATGCGGGACCTCGACAAGTCTAACCCGATCAGCGTCGGCATTTGTTTGATATAGGGGATGGCTCCGGCATCGATTTTGTCGCCCCAGGCACACAAGGATTTGAAATCGGCGAGATTGGTGAGCTGTTCCAGGTCCGCGTTGGTCAGTTCCTTGAGCCCCTCGCCCTGGGCAAAACACAGATGAAATGGCTTGTCGGGCAGCTTCGAGAAAGGATCGAATGACACCGTGTTGGCTTGTTCGGCATACATCAACACGCCTCGACCGAGGCGCTGCTGCCATAACTCGGCTGCGGCACGTTCACGATCTGCTGGGGCAGCGACCGTACTGGAAGTGGGGAAATTGCCTATCAATAGGCAATCCGGATGTGCTTTACGGAAAGCATTAATTCCTGTACCTGTTACTTGAGTATTATACAGGATTAGCGTATTAGGTCGCGAAATGCGGCTTAAAGTCAGCAGCCCTTGATCGGTCAAATTGCAGTCACAAATATTAACACGTCTGCCCACTAGACCGTCCGGCATCGCTGCCAGAAGCTTGTCAACACTGGCTCCCCGCGAACGAAGCTGTAGTTCGGCAAACGGAGTCGCGCGCAGTGGACTTAACGCATCTGGCGCAAGAGTCGGATCCTCGTTCGAAAGATTGAAGAGGATAATGTGTGTTTCGAATGGTGCCGGATCATCCAGTAGCTTCTGCGTGATGGGGCCGAGCACTCCGGGGAAGATGATATTGAACCCGGAATTTCCTGCCGCGAGTTGGCGAACGGCCTCACGGACCGGATCCACGCCGACGACTCTTGGTTCTGGTTGACTCAGCTTCACCTGACACAAAGGATTTCGTCGCTGGAATTCTGCGAGTGCGGCGGCATCAATGTCGACGTCGTCCTGGAATTCAATCAGGCGCAAGTGCGAGACTTCCTGGAGTCGTTGCCAGTCCTTCGACATGGGTTGACAGCGGGATAGAAAAAGTCGGTACACCTTGATCTGATCCAGGAATTTCCAATCGTCGTCAACCATGTCTCCGGCAATTGCCAGATTGGTGAGGTGCGGAATAAAGCGGAGCTCGGCGACTGCGGAACTCGGAATGCGGGAGTTGGTCAGATCCAACCGAGTGAGTGCCTTCATTTGCTTGAGGTAAGGAATGGCCCTGACGCCAATGTCCTCTCCCCCAGGACTAAAGGCCCTTAAAGCCGTCAGGTTGACGAAATGTTTAAGGTCCGAGATCGTCAGGAATTTGACGTTCCGCCCTGTCGCTTCAGTCAGATAAAAAGGCTGGTCAGGCAACTTTGAGAATGGTTCGAAGAACGTGGGCTCGCCCTGCAAGTTAACGTTTGTTGCTCCGCTACCAAGACGCTGCTGCCATAGCTCAGCTGCTGCACGCTCACGATCAGCAAGGACAGGGTTCTGCGGAGTTGCGGAGGGAAGTTCTTCCGGAGCGGCAGCCACGCTGGGGGGAGAAAAATTGCTGATCAGTTGGCAAGCGGGTCGAGCTCGCTTGAAGGATTCAATTCCGGTTCGCGTGACTCTGGTGCCCTGCACATTCAACATGGGGAATGATTCGATGCGTTGAATGTGCCGTAAGCCTTCATCGGTCAAGTCGGAGTTGCTGAAGTTGATCTCTTCGACTGCCAGCGATAACGGTAGAACCTTGGCGAATATGTCGGCCTGTGGCAAGTGTGCGGCATTCAGCCTGATGAAAGAAAAGTGTGCCAGGACAGACAGGTCCTGCTCCCTGAATGGAACGTGCTGCGGTACGAGTACCGTGTAGACATTAAACGCGTCGATACTTCTGAGATCTTTCGCATAAGCCAGAGTCAGTTCATGGCTCGAGTCCCAACGATCAGCAGTAGAGAACCGAAACCCGAGCGGCAACAGCACCTTGGCGGCGGTCCTTATGGGATCGATTCCTATGGCACCGTAGATGCGGTTTGTTCGGGGAGGGTCTCCGTTCTTCGAGTCTGGATCGACCCAGCGTCCGACGACCCGACAGCGCGGATTGCGTTCTTGAACCTTGACTGACATTGCTTCAGTGATAGAACAGTCCAGCCGGATCGAACGGAGTTGGGGGAATTCACTCCATTTTTGAAAATCTGCCATCGAAGGTTCGGTGTATTTCGCGATCTCGAGGCTGCGCAGGTGTGACAATTCGCGAATGAACTTCCAGTCATCATCTACCTGTCTGTAACCAATGTGAATTTCGTGCAGAAAGGAGAGTTCGCGGAGCTCTCCCAGTTCGGACGTCCAAATTTGATTATTGGTAAATCGAATTTTCCGGAGATTGGGAATCTTGCTCATAAAGCGAATCGCTCGAGCGTCGACCATACTTCCCTCCACAACGACGCTCTGCAGTCCTGTTAGTCCAATGAGTGGTTCGAGGTCTTCGCTGACCATATCGGGAATGGAATCCGAGGCAGCACGAAATTCAAACGGTACGACAGGAAGTCGCGTGTCGCGAGAAATTGACAGTGTTTTTCCATTGCTCTTTAGAACAACCTTGCCTCCACCACCGCGGCTGATCCAGTGTTGCGCAGCTACGCGGTCGCGGTCGACTGAGTTCGCTGGATCGTCAGGCTTGGGCGCATTACTGAATTCGGTGGGAGGTGTGCGATGAGGAAGCTCTCTCTCTCCGATTGGCGTAGCTGGCGTTGCTTTCCGTTCGATTCTAACGATCTCTTGACGCTCTCTGGTGAGAGTCACGCGATTTGGCGTGACGGTATATTCACCGGTCAGTTCCGCAGGCAATTCAATCTCGATCTGGCCGGTGCGGATAAGTTGTTTGTTGTCCTTGCCCTTCAGCAAACTCCAGCCGTGATCGACTTCGAGTCCGTCGCGTTTCACCTTCACGATGATTCCCGCATAGTCCGATTGGACGATCAGCTCACCTCGTGGAGTCTGAATCTGGATTACATAGATCGCAGCCGCGACGAGCATCCCGCAAGCCATGATCGCGAGTGCCAGTTTCGCTGGACGCCACCGCCCCGCTGGTCGCCGAGTCGAGTGGCCGGCATCGGAAGCCACGCTCACTGGCGAACCCAATCGAGATGTGCTGAGAGTACCGATAAATTCCGGGGCGTTGACATCAATCACTTCTTCGTCCGCCGCCTTGGCGAGGAACTCCACCAGCGCCTGCACATCGGCGGGATGACTGAATGGGGCCAAGGCCTCGGCGAGTTCTCGCGGAGTGGAGTAGCGGTCGTCAGGATTCTTGGCCAGCATGCGCCGGACGATCGCTTCTAGTTCGGGAGAGATTTCGGCACAGCGGTCTGTCAGCGGAGGAGGATCTTGAGTCGCCAGTGCCATCAGCAATTTCATTGGCGTACGATACTGATCGCTCGAAAAGGGGGCTCTGCCCGTCAGGAGTTTATAAAGTGTGGCTCCCAGGCTATAGATGTCGGCGCGGATGTCTACGGTGTGAGTATCGGAGCCCTGCTCTGGCGCCATATATTCCAGCGTTCCCATCACCTGGCCGGTGGCGGTCAGCTCACCAACATGCTCGAGATGGGATTCATCAAGCAGCGCCAGCCCCAGGTCGAGCAGCTTGACGGCGGGGGCATCGTCATGGTTCTGTGGCAGAGTCAGCATGAGATTGGAGGGCTTGATGTCACGATGAACCAATCCATGTTCGTGGACATGCTGCAATCCGACTGCCGCCTGCCGGATCAGTTCGCACGCGGCGCCAATTGGCAATCGTCCGTGTTGCTTCACCAGTTTGCTCAGGTCGATCCCGTCGACAAGTTCCATCACGAGGTAATGCATGCCGTCAATCTCGCCCGCATCGTGTGCGGCCACAATATTGATGTGATGCAGTTTGCCAACCGCGCGCATTTCCCGATCAAAACGATCGACGGCATGCGGGTCTCGCAGCCGGCTGGCTGTAAGGACTTTCAAGGCGACAATTTTGTCCAGACGTGAATGCAGTGCCTTATAAACCGTTCCGAAACCACCTTCGCCCAGTTTCTGCAACAACCGATATTGCCCCAGTACACCGCCCAACGGGAGCACCGTTGATTCGTCGGACGAAGGGAGTGGATCTTCAGCAAGTTGTTGCCGCGTCGTAAATGACGGATTGCGACCGATGGCTTCGACGATATTCAAGGCCTCATTGCAGGCGGATTCTTCGCCAAATGGGTCGGCTGGATCGGAGCGACGCAGACTCGCCTCCAGCAATTGCAGTTCCGCCTTGATCTCCAGTATTGAGGAATCGGAGGTTTCGTCGGGTCGTGAAAATGTCTCGTCGTGCTCGGCTAAGGTCTCAATCAGGCACTCGAAGTCGATTTGCGCTGGCATTGTGAGGACTCTGGCGGCCTGCATTCGATTCATTCGGACTGAGGTCCAGTCTGAACGCGGACAATTCACACCTCTGCTATTAATACAATGCGCGAGCGCCACGCGAAAATTCGCACGTAGCAGAACTCGCCCAGAGTTCTGGCTGCAAAAGGTCAGATTTCACGGGGTTTTAGCGAATTCGGTTACCTGGAAGTCATCATCCGTCCGCCAGGACTTCGCGCAACCGGCAAAGTACCCGGTACTTGGCTTGCCGGACAGCCTTGGCCGTCATTCCCAGTGCGGCGGCCACTTCTGTGGCGGGCTGATTGTCAATCGTCGTTCGCCAGAAGGCATCCCAGGTAAGAGGCTCAAAGTCCCCCTTGATCAAGCCCAGGGCGCGATGAGCCAGGCTGGCGGCGGTATCGAAACCATCCTTGCTGTCAGGGGTATCGTCGTTCGCGACGAGTGGCTCAGCGACCTCCTGAAATCTGATTTGGGCATCTGTGCCCCCCTCCGCCTGTGGCAGCGACGCTTGCTGGCGGTGAAATTCTCGCACAGCGTTGCGGGTAATCGTCCACAGCCAGCCTCGGAAGGAGGCCTTGGGCCCCTGAGACGAATAACGGTCGACACTCTGCGAGACCGAGACAAACACATTCTGCACGACATCCGCCGCATCGCTTGGTTGCAACCCGCATTGCCGAGTCCACCGATAGGCGAGCGGACCATACAACCGAGAAAGTCTTTGCCAAGCTACTGGGTCTCGCGCTTTGACGCGGCGAATTAACGACGCCGAGGTCGAAAACGAATTGCCGGTCTGGGCCATATCAGGCAGTCTTTCCCGCTCTCGTGGGAGCAGTTGAGAATCATCCCCCGAATCCATTGCAGATTAGCATGTGTCTGCGAGCCAATCGTTTGTGCATTATGGTACATTGATGAGGACAATTCAAACGTCGTCAATTAATCGGGTGCTTACTCCGCCCGGCTCACCGACTCATTTTATTATGCACTTTGATTTAGCCGCCGCAGATCAGACCACGGCTCCGAAAATCAACCCAGATGTATTTGCCACAATGGATTGTTTTGCCACAGAAGGACACAGAAGAAACACTGAATCAGAAGACGAATTCGATTCCTAATTTCTGTGTTTCTTCCGTGTCCTTCTGTGGCAAAAACTCCGTCTTCTTAGATCTCTGTGTCTCCGTGGTGAATCTGATCCGATAATTTGGTGGTTACTGGATTTATCAATCATGGCCTACGTCAGGACCTCTTTGACCACCTTCCCCTTCACATCAGTCAGGCGGTAGTCGCGGCCGGCGTGGCGGAAGGTGAGGCGTTCGTGGTCCATGCCCAGCAGATGCAGCATTGTCGCGTGCAGATCATGGGTGTGGACGCCTCCTTCAGCGGGCAGGATGCCGTATTCGTCCGACTTGCCGTGGACCAGGCCCCCTTTGACTCCGCCCCCTGCCATCCAGGATGAGAAGACCAGATTGTGGTGTTCGCGGCCGGCGTGATTGGCGTCCTGGTGGAATGGGGTTCGGCCAAATTCTGACGTCCATACGATCAGCGTGGTCTCCAGCATTCCGCGCCGCTTGAGATCCGCGATGAGGCCGGCAATTGGTTGATCAATCGCTTTGGCGAGTCGCTCGTGGTCGGCCATATTGCCGTGCGAATCCCAGTTGTTACTCGACCCGACGTCGATCAGTTCGAGGAACCGGACCCCACGTTCCGCCAACCGACGAGCCACCAGGCATTGCCAGCCAAAGCCGGTCGTCGCGCCACGATTGACCCCGTACAACTTCAAGGTCTCTTCCGTCTCGCTCGACAGGTCGAATGCTTCGGGGGCTTCCTTCTGCATGCCGAATGCGGTCTCAAACGAACGCACTCGGGCATCCAGGGCCTGGTCTGCGGCGCGGCGTTCGAGATGGCTGCGATTCAACTTGCTCAACAGGCTCAGTTCCAACTGCTGGAGCTCAACACCGGGCACGCGTGGTTTGAGATTGGGCAGTGGCTCTGGGCCGGGGATGACGTGGGTTCCCTGATGACAGGCGGGGAGGAAATCGCTGCCCCAGGTTTGGGCTCCGGCATAGGGAGCGGCGGGAGCCAGCACCATGAACGACGGCAGGTTGCGATTGACGGTTCCCAAGCCGTAACTGACCCACGCTCCGGCACTAGGGCGGGCAAACTGGGCCGAACCGGTATGAGCAGCAAGGGTTGCCTTATCATGGCCATCGCTGTCGCAATACATGGCATTCAGCACGCAGACATCGTCGATGACCGAACCCATATGCGGGAACAGATCGCTGACCCAGGTCCCGCTTTTGCCGTATTGTTTGAACGCCCACCGCGGTTTGATCAGGAACCGCGCAAACTGGCCCGGCTTATTGAGCCAGCGGGAAGCGGTGATCGACTTGCCGTGATCGGCCGTGAGTTTGGGTTTGTGGTCGAAGGTGTCAACTTGCGACACGCCGCCGGTTGAATAGAGGAAGATAACTCGTTCAGCCTTCGCCGGAAAATGCCCGGGCCGCGCCGCGAGCGGATCATTCGACGTGGAGGCCTGCAACTCGTTCCACATTCCGGCCAGAGCGAGCGCACCAAAGCCCCCGGATGCAGTTTGGAGAAACTCACGGCGAGAGGTAATCGGAGAATTCACTGTTCAAGACCTTCTATGGATTGCGACGTTCGATATTGAATTCAACGCTCCCGTGGCCGACGCTGCTAGCGTCGGTGGTGCGCCGACGCTAGCAGCGTCGGCCGCGGGAACCGGCTCACCTGCCTCAAGTTTTACTAGTCGACATAAAGCAGCCCATTACTCGTCAATAACACTCGGCCCAACGCCGCCCAGGCTCCAACAGATTGCTTATCTGCTGGAACGCTCTGTTCGGCCAACTTTTGCGTATAACCGGCGACAAACGCCAGGGCACCATTGATCTCGTCCGTTGAGGGCTCTTTCCCGTGACAGGCTTCAAATGCAAACCGGGCCCGCGCCGCATCATCTCCAGGCATGGCGAGCAATCGGCTGGCGAATCCCTCTGACTGTTCGTGTACGAAGGGCGAATTCATCAGGAAGAGTGTCTGCGTGGGAGTGGTCGTCGGCTGGCGTTCTGCCACACTCTGGTTCGGGTCGGCGGCATCGAAGAGTGCCAGAAACGGGTGCCTGCGATTACGCTGCACCATCAAATAAATGCTGCGACGATTATTGTCATAGACCGCATGGAACGGATTGTGAATCGTGAAGGCCCACGTCCCCACAGGTGGGAACGGATGCACTTCGGGTGTCGATCGGTCCAGACGGCCACTAATGGTCAACATCGCGTCGCGGATTGATTCGGCATCCAGCGCGCGGCGGGTGTAACGCCAATACCAGCGATTCGCAGGATCGGACTTTAAGTTAGCCGGATCGTCATCGCTGCCGAGTTGATATGTTCGCGAGTGCATAATCAGCCGGTGCAGCGATTTCATCGACCAGCCCGACGCGATGAATTCTGACGCCAGCCAGTCGAGGAGTTCGGGGTGACTGGGCAATTCGCCGCGCGTCCCAAAGTCACTCGGCGTCGCCACCAGTCCCTGACCGAAATGCCATTGCCAGACTCGGTTGACGAAGACTCGAGCAGTCAGTGGATTGGATGGGCGGGTAAGCCAGTTGGCCAATTCCAGCCGGCCGCTGCCTGGATTTTCTGCGGGAAGCGGATCCCCTCCCAGGATTTCCAGGAACCGTCGTGGGACCTCGTCACCTAACTGGTCGGGCTCGCCCCGCTTTTGGATTTTTGCGTTGACCGGCTTACCTTCGCTGACGCCGTAGGCCACGGGATAGGTCATGCGGGCCGCTTCCGTTTCACGCAACTTCGTTGTCGCGGCCAGATCGACATCCAGCTTGGCGAGGCGTTCCTTCCAATCAGCAGGCAGCACGGGCGTCGGAATTGGTTCCCCACCGGGAGCATTAAAGGGTGTCGTCTGCAAACCGATATTATCGAGATCGCGAGTCGGAGCCGGACCTGAGGCGTGTCCATTTCCATCACAAATAAATGTGTCGGCGACACCATCCCAACTCAGGCCGAGTTTTTTGTCTTCGAAGGCAATCAGATCAGCCGCCGTCCCAACAATTCCGCTAAACGTTTTCTTGGCGGGATCGAGCTTCAATCGCAAGGTGTACCAGGTCCCCGGCTCCAATTTGCGAATCACCTCCCAGTTGGCTCCATTACGGATGGCGAATTCTTTCGCACTCACGCTGCAATCAATCGCGACTGACGCCACGACGCCGCGCCCCAGATAGAACCGATATGAGCCCGGTTGATCGGCATTCGCGACGGTGCGAAAATCGACCGTGAAATGCATCTGTTGACCGGGAGTGGCTCGTAGTGATCTCTCGAAGACATACCGCACTCCGTCATTCAACACGGCGCAGCTCAATCGAGCCCCCTGCTTGCCTGCAGGATGCACGTGGGTAAATGGACTTTGAGCATCCGGCGTAACGGCAACGGCTCCCGCAGCGAGCCAAGGCGTGGATGGTGGCTTTCCGAGCGGCTGACCTTCGAAGCCGAGGTCGATTCCACCCGCGAAGAATCTGCCGTCGAATGCGGCCTTTTCAGTTTTGATGCGAGCGATCTCGCCGTCCAAGCGGGCGACTTCGGCCGCCTTGGCCTGATCGCGTTTGGCGGCTTCCTCGGGGGGGACCAGGGGCGGAAATTGCGAGGGACGTTTTTGTTCTTCACCGCCGGGGAAAGCCCAGGTCGTACTTTGAAAAATCCCATACAGAGCATAGTAATCGGCGGCCGTCAGCGGATCGTATTTGTGATCGTGACAGCGAGCACAGCCGACCGACAATCCCAGCAGTGACCGGCTGACCGAATCAATGACGTCGGCAAAATCGAGGTACTGATAATCGGGATTCGGGGCATATCCGTAGCGTTTGCCAATCGCCAGAAACCCGGTGGCGGTGACCAACCGAGCATAGTCATCAGGGGAAGCCGATCGAGCCAGGATGTCTCCGGCAACTTGATCGCGAATGAACTGATCGAAGGGTTGATCTTTATTAATCGCGTCCACGACCCAATCGCGGTACAAGCCCGCCTGAGGAACCGGATAGTCCGATCCATCCCCTGCCGTGTCGGCGTACCGGGCCACGTCCAACCAATGCCGGCCCCAACGGACCCCGTAGTCAGGAGAAGCTAGTAGCCGGTCGACAACGTTTTTATACGCATCCGAAGAGTCATCCTGCAGGAACGCCTGAATTTCCTCGGGTGTCGGCGGTAGTCCCGTCAGATCAAACGTGGCGCGGCGAATCAGCGTTCGCTTGTCGGCATCGGCGACCGGCTTCACACTATGTTGCTCACGGTGATGGGCGATAAATCGATCCAGATCAGTCCGCGGCCATGCGGCATCGGCGACAGCCGGCACTGCGGGGGCACGTAGCGGCTGAAAGGACCACCATCGGCGAGCCTCGTCTCGCGACATACCACCAATGCGTGCGGCTGTAATGCGTGGATCCGGTGCTCCTCGAGTTACCCATTCGGTCAACGCGGCAATTTCGAGATCGCTCAGCTTGCCACCCTTTTCCGGGGGCGGCATCTGCAGATCTTTGTCCTGATATCGAATGGCCTTGATCAGCAAGCTTTCGTCGGGCTTGCCGGGAACGATCACCGCTCCGTTATCGCCCCCCTTCTGCCAACCATCACGGGTATCCAGGGCCAGCCCGCCACTCGTCTTACCTTTGGCGTTGGAATGACATCCGTCGCACTTGGCTACCAGAATCGGCCGAATGCGGTTCTCAAAGAAGTCAGTATCACTTTCGGCCTGGGCGACAACAGGTATCAATCCGCAAGCAATAAATGTGAAGGTGCCGCACGCCAAACGGTGAAATTCGAAACTCGCTCGCAAATCCAAAGGTTGACCTCGCTGCAGTTCAGGACCCGAAAAAGACTGTGTCGAACTCCGATTCGGGGACGTCATTGGGATCTTGTTCATGGCCTATATTGTCGACAATCCGTGAGCGGAAATCAATCTCAAGTTGCGTTTGAGCGGGGGATATGAGATAGCAGTTATCACAGGATGGCAATCTCCCCGAATGATACGTAATCAAAGGTGCTCCGCATGACGACCAATTCTCGCCGCGAATTTCTCGGAACTGTCGGCAGTGGTGCTTTGGCGGGTGCGTTAGGAAGTTCGCTCTCTTGGACTATGCCCGTTCATGCTGCTCCGAAAGCCGATCGCCCGAAGATCAAGATCGGCCAGATCGGTGTCGGGCACGCACATGCCAATAAGCTGTCGGTCTACCGAGCCTCGGATGATTATGAAGTCGTCGGCATCGTTGAGCCAGACGCCAAGCTGCGGAAGCAAGCCGAAGCCCAGGCTCCATTTAGCGGGCTGAAGTGGATGACGCAGGAACAATTGCTGAATGAATCCGGCCTACAGGCGGTCCTTGTGGAGACCCGTGTTCGCGACTTGTTGAAGACTGCGGAGATCTGCGTCGCGGCGGGCAAGCACGTTCATCTCGATAAGCCCGCGGGAGAGTCGTTGCCGCAGTACCGAGGCCTCTTGCAACTGGCCGAAAAACAGAAACTGATGGTCCAGATGGGCTACATGTTTCGCTACAACCCGGCCGTGGTGTTGCTGCGAAAGTGTCTCGCCGAGGGTTGGCTGGGAGAGGTGTTCGAAGTCCACGCGGTGATGAGCAAGGTCGTCGGACCGGTACAACGGAAAGAGTTGGCTGAATATCCTGGGGGGATTATGTTCGAACTGGGCTGCCATATTCTGGATCTCGTGATCGGAGTCCTGGGCAAGCCTGATACGGTGACTCCCTTCGCACGGCACTCTTCTGTGCTGGATGACAAGCTGCTCGACAACATGTTGACCGTGCTGACATACCCGAGAGCGACGGCGAGTGTGAAATCGAGTGCCCTGGAAGTCGATGGTGGCGACCGTCGGCATTTGGTGGTCTGCGGCTCGGAAGGGACGTTTCACATTCAACCGTTGGATAATCCCTCAGCCCGTGTGACATTTTCCAAGCCGCGCGGTGAGTTCAAAAAGGGATATCAAGACGTCACGTTCCCGAAGTACGAACGCTATGTCGACGACGCTGCAGATATGGCGCGGGTGATCCGTGGTGAGAAACCGAGTGATTTCTCCTACGCGCATGACCTCACGGTGCAGACGACGTTGTTGCAGGCGTGTGGGTTGCAACCGGGTTCATGAGAGTCGAAAAAGATTTTTTGACCCCGGATGGGGTCACAGAGAGTAGCCGGTGGTTGAGCGCCTGTTGGTTATACACAAGTACGTCAAGTTTTCTGGGGAGCCGCCCCCCAGCGGCACGAGATTTGCGCCAGCATTTAAGACAGAAGTGTTCTGCCTTAAATGCATGGAGCAAGATGATGTGCGAAGG
>JAKFVC010000098.1 GCA_021732415.1 Planctomycetaceae bacterium | reverse complement strand
GATAATACATCCAGTCTCCGACGTTCTTTCTGACTCAGACGCAACTTGCCCATCGGTCCCTCAGAAACGTCACCATTGTGACATTTCTAATAAGGACGCGATGTGACATTTCTAAAGAGGACTGACAGAGGATTTGCAGCATTTCCACTCTTCAACGGAGCGGCTATTTGGTGGGGGCGTTTCGAAACCGCCCCCGTTGGGCTTGTCCCAACGGAGCGCTGACTGGTCGGCTACCCAACAGTGAGTTTTGCAGAATTCTCAACCTTTACGTCTCCGATGCCCCCTGCCGCCATCCAGTCGCTGCTGTGACAACGGTTCGCTCACGGCGGCAGGGGGCATCGGAGACCACGCGTTGAGGGTCAAGAACGTTTCTCTCTAGTAGCTGGCCAGTCACCGCTCCGTTGGGACAAGCCCAACGGGGGCGACAACACATGGCAATTTGTGCTTGACTATGACACAGTCACCCAGAACCTCGATAATTATTCCCCACCCAATAAGGGGTACCCCCAAACTCTTCAACGGAATTGGCCGGGTCCGGAAATCCGCCCGTACGAAAAACAGGAGTCATTTGAAAATCAGAGTGAACTTTCATCCGCTACCGCGCGTCTCTCTCGGGACGGCGCTGATGCTAATCGCTGCCCGTCAGCGATTAGCAATAACTCAACCTCGCAGTATTGCGGATCATGACATATTCACAGCAACTCCTCGAAATCGATCAACTCGGCACGAAGATCCCCGCCCGGACGGCGAATTGTTGCACCACGCAAGGTGGGTGTCCGCAGCTCATAAATCAACGAACTGTCGGGAATCGGTGTACGAGTTTCGGAGGGGAAAGGTTCACAGGTCCCCGGCGCACGTGACATAGGAATCAATTTCCACGAGCTCTCAACAAGCCCGGTGTCACACGCAGGACACTGGGCTTGTTCGTTGTTGGGAGTGGAATGAAGCCGGTGTTACAGTGAAGAGTTAATGACAAAAATCGCAGTTAGCAAGATGTGCCCTTGGCCGAGCGGCAAAGGTCCCAGGCCTCCACCCTGGCGAGGCGGGTTCGATTCCCGCAGGGCACTTTTCGAAGAGACGGGGGTAGTCGTGATCGATCTCTGGCTGGATGATGAACGGGATCCGAATGATCCGAAAATCCAGGAGTTATTCGATGCGGCTCCGGGGATGTTGTGGGTCAAGACGGCTCACGCAGCGATCAGTCGGTTGAAGAGTGGAAATGTGCGCTCGATTTCTCTGGACCATGACTTGGGCACGACGGCGACGGGCTATGACGTGGCCCGATGGATCGAAGAACGTGCCTTCAATGGAACGTTGGCGCGGATCGACTGGTGCATTCATTCGATGAACGTCGAGGGAGCCAAGGCGATGCGGGCCGCATTGCTGAACGCGGATCGATTCTGGTCTGGGCTTCCGGGGGATCCTGATAGACAGAAGTCATGACGCAGAAGTCACTCGGAGTGGCGGCGGCCTGCAAAGCCGCATGAGTTGGGTTCGACTCCCACCTGCGTCTCTTAGTAAGCAAGCATTGATGACATTGTCTGGCCAGCGGCATGCGGGTCACCCGGCAGGGTTGGACTCAGCCTGTTCCGTACATGGATTCAAACCAGCAGTCATCGACGCGGTTAGCTCAGAGGGTAGAGCGCCGGGTTATTAACCTGGAAGTCACGGGTTCGACTCCCGTACCACACCAACGTCGGCTGTGAACCGACTCCTTGGAAAGGTCGCGAGACCTGTCCGACCATGAAGCCCAAGGGAGGCGAACGTTTGTTTGATCGGCCGCAGGGTCCTGCTCTGCGGCAACATGTCAAAACGCCCTGCAGGACGCGGATTCCGCCGCGGCGCTCGCTCGGCAACGATGCGTGAACGGGATGGCCGATGGGTTCTGAGGTTCGCCTCGGGACGAAGGTTTTCCTTGCAGCGCATCGACGCCGACTGAGACCACGGCTTAAGTGTCTCTCCGCGTTGTCACATGTGATCGGTGAACGCTTCGCCTCTCGAAGGCCTTTTTTCTAATCGTGCGCAACACTACGGTGTTGACTAATGTTATAGACGGCTTCGTCAAATGGAATTCGGCTGGTGAGCGGAGTGGCGCTAGCCACCGGTTCTTTGCTCCAATAACGTTGAAAAACCGGTGGCTAGCGCCATGCCGCTCACGCCGTCCGGCTCACCACGCGTAATTCAAGATACTAGTTTATTCGATAGAGAATGTTGTCTGTTAGTCGGGGATGGAGGTGAATCGTGATTCTGTTCAAGTTCTACAAGGTTCGCACTTATGAGATGGGCCTGCTGTTCCGCGACGGGGAGTTCCGTGGTCTGGTCAGCGCGGGCGAGCACTGGTTCTTCGATCCGTTCGGTAAGGTTCGGGTGGATGTTGTTTCGCAGCGCGATCCGTGGCTGGTCCACGAGAAGCTCGACCTGATCGTCAAGTCGGGGGCGCTGCAGGACCGCGCGATTGTGCTCGACCTGAAGGATCACGAGCGGGCCCTGGTCTGGATCGAAAACCGATTCAGCCACGTTCTGCCGTCGGGCTTGTACGCTTACTGGACTGGTCAGAAGCAGGTCCGGGTGGAGATTGTGGATACTCGGCAAGTCCGGTTCGAGCACGAGCAGTTCAAGGTTGTCGTCCGTTCGACCCTGGCGAGCCGTGTGCTCGATATCTGCAGCGTGCAGCGTGACCGCGTAGGCGTGTTGTTCATTGAGGGGCGATACGTGGAAACTCTGCCTCCGGGCGAGTACGCCTTCTGGAAGGGACCGGCCGAAGCGAAGGTTGTGGATGTTGATTTGCGGGAGACGATGGTCGATGTCAGCGGTCAGGAAATCATGACGGCTGACAAGGTCACGCTACGAGTGAACGCCGTAGTGACCTATAAGATCGTGGACGCTCGCAAGGCGATCAGCCAGACCGATGACGTGCGGCAGGCTCTGTACCGTGACACGCAGCTTGTGCTGCGCGGCGTGGTCGGCGTGCGGGAACTGGATGCCTTCCTGGCGGATAAGGATGCCGTCGCGAAGGAACTGGAGGAGAACGTGCGTCGTCGGGCCGGTGAATTGGGTCTGGAGATCGCGTCGGTGGGCATCCGAGATGTCATCCTGCCGGGCGAGATGAAGGACCTGATGAACAAGGTCACGGAAGCTCACAAGGCCGCCGAGGCCAACCTGATCGCTCGTCGCGAAGAAACGGCAGCCATCCGCAGCCAGGCCAACACGGCCAAGCTGCTGGCTGACAGCCCGACCTTAATGCGGCTGCGCGAGCTGGAAGTCCTGGAGAAGATCGCCGCGGGTGGCAAGCTCAACATTGTCCTGACCGACAAGGGGCTGGCCGACAAGGTGGTTAACTTGCTGTGATCCGCGTGATCGCAGTGTGTGATTTAGAATGAAACGCGGCGGGCTGGCGTAAGCTGGTTCGCCGCGTTTTTTTTTTTAAACCGTGCCCGATCCCTCTCAAGGCTTCTCAACATGTTTTTCGATTTCGCTCTCTTCGGGTGCGTTCCGCACATTTTCACGCGGATCGTCGAACTCGTCTTGGTTCTCTTGAGCATGCGTGACCTGATCGGTATCGCCGTCAGCGACGACAGCCTCATCAAAAGGTTCGTCGACATCGACAGGCGCGCCTTCATCAGGCGTGGGAATTGGACTGATCATGATATGGCCTTCTGTTTTGACTTTGGGTGATGGATTTCACGGCCCTTCAGGGCGAGTGTCGATGCGGTATTCTTCGACAGGCTGGCCACCAATGAGGTGTTGTTGAATGATCTGCTCCAGCACCTTGGGCGTGCATGAGTGATACCAGACCTGATCCGGATAGACGACCGCGATCGGCCCCTTCTCGCACACTTGGAGGCAGTTGGCTTTCGTGCGGTAGATCCCGTTTCCCGTGAGCTTGAGCTCCTTCAGCCGTCTCTTCAGGTATTCCCAAGACTCCAGACTGTCGCCTCGATGGCAACATTTGGGCTTCGATGCATCGGCACACAAAAAGATGTGCCGTTGGATCTTATCGATCCCTAAATCGAGCACGATTTCTCGTAGTTTTCCACCCATTGCGATCCCGATGCATCCAGCGCGTTTCCGCGGCGTCAAATACTGATCTCTTCGATGTGCGCATCACTGGCAATCGGGAGATCCTCGTCCATTTCCAGGTACAACTCGATCGCGTCCCGGATATTGGCCAATGCCTGATCGTGAGTTTCACCTTCGGCGATACACCCCGGCAGCCGCGGAACCGACACGGTGAATCCGCCTGTCGCTGCCGGCATCAGTACGATTTTCAGAATCATGGAAATCAATACCCTTCCGAACTTGTAAAGCACACAATGTAAGTCAGGAAAGTATTAGAGGTGCAAGTGGCATTCCGCGGTGCCCTTTTTAGCTTGATTCCATCGTTGCTCAAAGAGTTCGATCGAATCGCAACCCGTGAATCGCTAGCGCAGCGAGCAGTATGAGCGGTTGCCAATCAGGTCGGGGACGGCTGCGTTCTAGTAGCCCTTTAGGCGGATGGCGCGGGACATGGACCGTTTCGTCTAATCCATGGATTTCATTACGGGTCAAACCGTCAGGATTTGACCCCGGAGGGGTCGCAGAGAGTAGCCGGTGGTTGAGCGCAGCGACACCACCGGAAACGGTTACACGAATGAATTCCGACCCTGAAGGGGTCGCAGAAACGTTGCTCTGCGACCCCTTCAGGGTCGAAAACACTGAATGCTACTCACCGGTGGTGTCGCTGCGCTCAACCACCGGCTACTCTCTTTAATCCCTCCGGGATAACACGAATAAGTGGATCTCATGCTATTCCGAAAGCGTTACGCAATTTAGACGTAATCGAGCCGAAATGCTTTATTGGTAATAAACACGACGGTTACATCGCCGTCAGCGCTCGCGCCGTGCTCCATGACTTCCCCCTCCGGGAACCAGACGAATCCGCCGGGTCCAAAGGAACCGCGGTGCGTTACCAGCGTGCCTTCGAGCACGAACATGCCGTGGCCGCAGGGATGGGTATGGCCCGGGTTGATAATGCCAGCGGGATATCGCACCAACCGGATCAGCATTCCGTTGTCTGGATCTTCGTAGAGCTCTTTGCGGAATAGCGCGCAGCCGAGTCGTTCGTTGAACCGTTCGAGCCACGGAATTTCATTGGTGTTCATGGCGTAGCCGGCTTGGGGGTCAGTGGTCATGAAGCGCCTCCCTCGGAACGTTGAGCCCTGATTGAACTAGTTGGCAGTGACTCAGTGCATTGTGGTAAGGCCTTCTCTGCTGGTCAATCACTGAGTGAAATGCTCTGACAAATTGCCCCCGCGTGTCATACCGCGCCATCTTTGAAATCGTTGCTGTCCGTCATTGTTGTTGATCCGTGTGGTCTCCTGCCCGAAGATTTCGCGGACGCTGGCAGCGTCCGCCACGTGGCCGCTGCTGCCAGCGTCGACGACACTCGCGAGCTTTGTGCCATCTTTGAACTCTTCGACTTCTTTGAACCCTTCGAACGCCCAAAGTCCCCAGTGCGCCCGTGGCCGATGCTGGTGGCGTCGGCGGGCACAGACGCTGGCAGCGTCTGCCACGGGGGGGCGGATCTGGATTGTTAGGGCGTGACTTCTTTGAACTCTTTGAACTCTTTGAACTCTTTGAACTCTTTGAACTCTTTGAACTCTTTGAACTCTTTGAACTCTTTGAACTCTTTGAACTCTTTGAACTCTTTGAACTCTTTGCGCATATGTATACGTATCTCGGCCGGCATCCCGACCTTTTTCAGTGGCCGGTCCGCGGAACCCGGTAAAAAGAACAAAGGCAATGGGCTGCAAATGACATCCTTTATCGCATCTCCGCTGCCTGCCCACAAAAACGGGATGCGAAAAAGCCCAGCGTTTTCGCTTGTTCAGACAGTTCCGATTTTCGCAAGACCATGAGCCGTTTGCGGTTTGGCAATATGTGGGATGCGATGTGCGCCCTCGAACGGGAGGCTATGCTGACCCTGAGATGCCAATGCGATAGAGCGAAGTTTGACGATTTCGGTCTGTGCGCAAACTTGCCTATTGCTGGTGATCGTGCATCAAAGAAGATTGATCGGTGTCGGATGAGGGAGTAGACTGCTAGAGCCGGTTTGTTTGCGGACTCCTTTCCCAAGGAGCAAAAAGTGCGATTCCAAAGCGCCGCCTGGGATTGTCTCGCAAATCAAGCAGACAAATCGTTGAGAATCCTCACTCCATATTCAGGATCTTCCTCGTGATGCGGCTTGTCACACCTCGATTGACCCGTTGCGATTTGTGGACTCGATTTTGGACATCCGTCGTTCGAGCCGGCGCCCTCTGTGGTTGCGTGCTGGTGGTCTGGGGCGCATCGCTGGTGTCTGCCGCAGAGACTCCTGCTCCGGCGAGCGGAACTCCCGCACTGGATTATAGTCGTCATATCCGGCCGATCCTGTCCAATCATTGCTTCAAATGCCACGGTCCAGATGAGAAGGTGCGTAAAGGTGGTTTGCGACTGGATCTGCGAGACGCGGCGTTGATGCCGGCGGTGTCGGGCGATAAGGCCATCGTTCCCGGGCAACCGGCCGCGAGCGAGTTAATCGCAAGGATTACCTCGACAGATCCGACGCAGGTCATGCCGCCTCCTGATGCGAACAAGAAGCTGACTCCGCAGGAAATCGAACTGCTGCAGCAATGGATCCAGCAAGGCGCTGACTACAAGCTGCACTGGTCGTATATCAAACCGCAACGGCCCGTGTTTCCGGAGATCCAAAATCGAGCCTGGCCGCGCACCGCCATCGACTATTTTATTTTGCATCGCCTCGAGAAGGCGGGATCCAAGCCGGCACCCGAAGCGGACCGCTTGACGTTAATCCGCCGGCTGACTCTCGATCTGACGGGACTCCCGCCGACGATTCAAGACGTGGATCAATTCGTCAATGACCCGAGCCCCGATGCCTATGAAAAGGTTGTCGATCGGCTGCTGTCGTCCCCGCACTTTGGGGAACGGATGGCCCAGGAATGGCTTGATCTTTCTCGCTATGGCGATACGAACGGGTATGAAAACGACAGTGATCGCTCCATGTGGAAGTATCGCGAGTGGGTGATTAATGCGTTCAACTCGAACATGCCGTTTGATGAATTTACCATCGCACAGATTGCGGGTGACTTGCTGCCGAATGCCACCCCCGAACAACAGACCGCGACCGGATTCAGCCGCAATGTGACCTATAACGAAGAAGGGGGCGCCGATCCGGAAGAGTACCTCGTCAAGTACGCGGTCGATCGGACCAGCACGCTGTCGACAGTTTACCTGGGAATGACAATGGCATGTGCCGAGTGTCACGATCACAAATACGATCCGCTGTCGCAGAAGGATTTCTATTCCCTGTTTGCGTTCTTCAATAGTGTCGACGGCGAGCGTGGAGCCCAGGGGCACGACATCGCCCTGCCCCCTTTGTTGTCGTTTCCGACGATGGAGCAAACTGCGACTCTCGAGCAAACGAAAACGAAAATGACCGAGCTGGATGCTCGGCTGGTCCAGGAACTGGCGAAGGTCAATCTGGACGAAGCCCCGCCTTCGGCTTCGACTGAGTTTCGTGATTATGTGTGGGTCGACGATGCCTTGCCGACAGGAGCTGCTCCGCAGGGAAACGAAGCCGAAAAATCCTGGCAATGGGCCGAGCAACCCGCCGTTCAAGTCTTCAGCCGCAAGTTCGCCCATACCCGGACGGCCAAGGGGCTCAGTCAGCATTATTTCACGGGAGCTGCTGGGGGCTTGAAGATTGGTGAGGGTGATAAACTGTTCGCCTACCTCTTCATTGATCCGGCGACGCCTCCCAAGACCGTCATGTTGCAGTTCAATGATGGATCGTGGGAGCATCGAGCCTACTGGGGTGAAGACTTAGTAACGTGGGGGGCGAATGGAACTGCGAGTCGTCTGCCGATGGGGCCCGTGCCGACAGTTGGTGGTTGGGTTCGTCTGGAGGTCGATGCCAAAGCGATCGGCCTGATTCCAGGAACGATGGTCAACGGCATGGCCTTCACGCAGGTGGATGGCAAGATTCACTGGGATAAGGCAGGAATTGCCACGCGTACGCCGCAAGCCCCCCTGCCGGAAGAATCCTTGGTGGCGTGGGAGAAGTTCGAACTGGGGCCGCCCAATCCTCCCACCAAGTTGGCGGCTCCCATTCTGGACTTGCTGAAGATTGCTGCAGACAAACGGACCGACGCTCAGAAGCTGGAGATCCGCAATCACTTCGTTCGCTATATCTATTCGAAGTCGCGAGACGTGTTTGATCCGATCAACAAGCAGTTTGACGAGTTGAAGACCCTGGAGACGAAGACGACTGCGGCGATTACCACGACGATGGTCATGACCGAAATGGCCAAGCCCCGCGGCGCGTTCGTCCTGATGCGCGGCAACTACCAGACGCCCGGTGATGCGGTCACTCCGAACGTGCCCTCGATCTTGCCCCCCATGCCTGTCGACAAACCAGCAAATCGATTGGGGCTCGCTTATTGGTTAGTGGACAAAGAGAATCCATTGACCGCGCGCGTCACGGTCAATCGCTATTGGAAGCAGTTCTTCGGCACGGGGTTAGTGAAGACGCTGGAAGATTTTGGATCGCAAGGGGAATTCCCCACTCATCCCGAATTGCTGGACTGGCTGGCTCTGGAATTCATGAGTCCGTCAAGTGGCGCGACGAGCCCCGGGGAAGTCCCGGCGAACGCCAATGCTGCTCGCTGGAATGTCAAAGAAATCATCCGTCTGATCGTCACATCGGCGACCTATCGCCAATCATCGAATCCGCAAGGCCAGGTGATCGAGAGCGATCCGTTTAATCGCTTGCTGGCACATGGGGCACGGTTCCGCCTGCCGGCCGAGATGATCCGTGACAACGCCCTGGCGATCAGCGGATTATTGAATCGTGAGCTTGGCGGCAAAAGTGTTTATCCCTACCAGCCGGCGGACTACTATTCGGACAAAGGCCGCTGGAAATGGCAGCAGAGTGCGGGCGCCGATCTCTACCGTCGCGGCCTCTATACCTTTTGGCGACGGACGACGTTTTACCCCTCCTTCCAGGTGTTCGACGCCCCCACCCGAGAATCGTGTGCTGTGGACCGACCGCGGACGAATACGCCTTTACAAGCGCTCGTGACTCTCAACGACCCCGTTTATGTGGAAGCCGCGCGGGTGTTTGGTCAGCGGGTCATGCTGGAAGGGGGCGATAGTGTGCCGAACAAGCTGGCTTATGCCTTCCGGTTGTGTGTGGCTCGACCGCCGCGCGATCAGGAATTGGTGGTCCTCGAAAAAATTTATACGGCGCAACTCGGCAAGTACCAGGCTGATAACGTGGCAGCCGTGGCCTTGGTCAGCAATGGTGGCGCCGCCCGGCCGAGTCAGTTGGCAGTCCCGGAGCTCGCGGCATGGACGGCCGTCAGTAATGTGTTGTTGAATCTCGATGAGACGATTTCCCGCGAATGATCGGACAATTGATGCTGTTTGACCGTCCTTGAATTCCTTCGTGCCCTTCGTGACCTTCTGTTCCAATCCTCTTTTTGAACAGAAGGTCACAAAGGACACTAAGAAAGGCGATGCTTGAAGTTGGAAGCCGCCGAGTTTCATTGAAATGCTTCAATCGTATTAGGTGAAAAAAGTTAGGGGCTCAATTCATGTTTCCTTCGCCTGCAGAAGAAAATCTCGCCCAGACGCGACGCAGCTTTTTCACCCGGACTTCTGCCGGCCTGGGCAGTGCGGCATTGGCGTCGTTGTTGAAGCCGGAGCTGTTTGCCGCCCCTGGCGACGGCACGATTCCGCATTTCGCTCCCAAGGCGAAGCGGGTCATCTACCTGTTCATGTCAGGCGGGCCGTCACATATCGACTTGTATGATCCGAAGCCCA
The DNA here is from genome assembly GCA_021732415.1 of Planctomycetaceae bacterium. Taxonomy (GTDB): domain Bacteria; phylum Planctomycetota; class Planctomycetia; order Planctomycetales; family Planctomycetaceae; genus JAKFVC01. Next base: position 28,982 of record JAKFVC010000098.1, on the reverse strand, counting down.
AGCTGGCGGAAATGCACGGCAAGGAATTGCCAGCCTCGGTTCGCGGCCAGCAGCGAGTCACCCTGATGACCCGCAATCAGGGGCAGTTTCTTGTCGCGGCATCCAGTTTTAAGTTCATTAAGCATGGTCAATCGGGACAGGAATTGACCGAACTGATGCCGCACACGGGCAAGATCGCTGATGACATCGCGATTATTCGCTCGATGCATACGGAACCGATCAATCACGATCCGGCGGTGAATTTTATTCAGACCGGCAGTGGCGTGGCGGGTCGGCCGACATTGGGTTCGTGGATGTCTTATGGGCTGGGAAGTGAAAACAAGAATCTGCCTGATTTTATCGTGCTGCTGTCGGGTAGCGGCGGTCAGCCGGTGGTCTCACGCTACTGGAGTAATGGATTTCTGCCGAGTAAATATCAGGGGGTGCAGTTCCGGTCGCAGGGGGATCCCGTGTTGTATCTCTCGAACCCACCGGGGATCGATGCGCAATCTCGAAAGTCGCTCATCGACGGAGTCAACGAACTCAACAAGTTGAAGTTTGATTCGCTGGCCGATCCCGAGATCCAGACGCGGATCAACTCGTACGAGCTGGCCTACCGGATGCAGATGAGTGTCCCGGAATTGATGGACTTGTCATCCGAGCCGAAGGGCGTTCAAGAGAAATACGGAGCGGAACCGGGCAAGTCTTCGTTCGCCAATAATTGCCTGCTGGCCCGGCGACTGGTCGAACGGGGTGTTCGTTTCGTGCAGCTGTACCATCGCGATTGGGATCATCATGGCGACTTGCCCAATCGCATGCGTCAGCAATGCGGTCAGACCGATCAGGCCGCGGCGGCTCTCGTTCAAGACCTCAAGGAACGAGGGATGCTGGATGAGACTCTCGTCATCTGGGGCGGAGAGTTCGGCCGCACGACATATAATCAGGGCGCCTTGAAGGGGGACAGTTACGGCCGCGATCACCATCCTCGGTGCTATTCGATCTGGATGGCCGGCGGCGGCATCAAGGGGGGCGTTACCGTCGGTCAGACCGATGATTTCGGTTACAACGTCGTCCAGGACGGGGTTCATGTCCACGACTTCCAGGCAACCGTGTTGCATTTGCTAGGGATCAACCATGAGAAGCTGACCTATCGCTTCCAGGGGCGTGATTTCCGATTGACGGATATCAGTGGGAACGTCGTACAGAAGTTGCTGGCATGATGAGAGCCTCTTTGTACCTTTGCAATACGATCAGTACACAGACCGAGATCAGGCAAAACAATCCAAACAGAACTTCGCGATCGCGCCAGCGGAACTTGTTCCAGCCCAGCCATGTATAGCGAGCTGCCAGGATACCGCAGCCACATGCGATCTTGAATCCCCAGAGCCAGAGCGGGATAAAGCCCTCTTTGCCAATCTCCAGCAGGTCAGTGATGCCGAACGCGGCGAACGCCAGGCTACCCAGGAGTGCCCCGTACCGTTGCTGCCAGGTTAGGCAGGTCACTCGCAACGGAATGACGAGGGCCACGAGGGCCCACAGACCAGCCTCAATGGCATTAAAGGTGTTGTACCAGTTCATGGTAATCTGGACTGCAATGAGGAATCGGTCCTCGAGACGTGCGTGTTATCAAGTCAGACCCGCGATGGGCTCACCATAATAAACATGGTGTGGCCGATCGAGAGAGTCTTTCCAGTAGATCGTCTGGGGCAGTCCGAGTGCTTGATAGATGGTCGCCGCCATGTTTTCCGGCTGTTGTGGGGCTGAGTTAGGGTAGGCTCCCAGGCGGTCGGAGGAACCGATGACGGTCCCCCCTTTGACTCCACCGCCGGCGAAGAAGACGGTCTGGACGGCTCCCCAATGATCGCGTCCGGGCAGCTTCGACTTGGCACCGTCGAACGTAAATATCTTGGGTGTGCGGCCGAATTCTCCGGCCATCACGATCAGGACATCCTCGAGCATCCCACGTTCTTCGAGATCCTGGATCAGGGCCGCAACGGCGCGGTCGGTGGGCGGCAGTAGGTAGTTCTTGAGATTCGGAAAAATCTTCTCGTGAGTGTCCCAGGACTCGTCATTGCCGAGGTTGACCTGGACCAGACTGACGCCGGCTTCCACGAGTTGCCGGGCCATGAGCAGCGACCAGCCGAACGAATTGCGGCCGTATTTGGCCTGTAGCGCGGCAGGAGCGCCGTGGACATCGAGGGCTTGGTGGACCCGGCCGTTGTTGAGCAGCGAGACGGCCGAGGCGCGGAGTTGGTCGAACTCGCGCCAGCGGGTGGCGGCGTCGAGTTGCCGTCGCTGGTAGTCGAGAGTCTGCAGTAACTGCAAGCGGCTGTTGAAGCGGTCGTGCAGCACGCCTTGAGGGAGTTGGAGCCGCGGGGCTTCGAACACATAATCGGGAGGATTGTTGGACCCCTCCCAGCGCTGAAAACCATATTCGGGAAAGGCACCATGAATGTACTTGGTGTCCTTAAACTGGCTCGCTTCGATAAACCACGGATCGTGCTTCCAGCCCATCTGCCCCGCAAATTGCCCGGGAACCGTGCGGCCGGTGACGTGAATCAGCTTCTCGGGTAGCACGGCCGCAGGGGGCAGATTATTACAGGGAGGGACGACTCCATTCACTACAGAAGCGAAGGTCGGAAAATCGTGCGGCGTGGGACGCGTGCTGTCGAATCCGACGGGTTGCTCAGTGCGGCCGGTCAGCATCACATGATGGCCGATGGAGTGTTCGTTGTAGGGATGAGTCAACGAGCGAACCAGGGCCCACTTGTCGCTCTGCGCGGCCAACAGGGGCAGATGCTCACAGATCTGAATACCGGGCGTCCGCGTAGCAATGGGGGAGAATTCGCCGCGGATGTTATCGGGGGCGTCGGGCTTGGGGTCGAAGCTGTCGTGCTGCGACAATCCTCCGGACAGGAAGATGAAGATGACCGCCTTATGGGCGCGCTGGGGCGAGGGGGAAGTCTCGGCAGCGCAGGCTCGCAATCCAGCGACGTGGTTCATTCCCAAACCGAGCAGGCCAATGCTACCGGCTTGGAGCGCTGTGCGGCGAGTGACGGGGAGATGCGCGAGCCCGCGTTGCTGGGGACGCGTTTCTGGTCGGAGCGTGTCAGTGTGCATCTCACGAGCTCACGGTGGCCATCATGAATGGGATTCAGACCGCAGAAAAGTCCCGCATTTTCCGTGTTGCTATTGTCGCATGCGGCAGTCTTGATGCAATATCAAACGCTGGCGAGATTTGTCACGATTTTGCGGTCGCACTTTACGTGAGCCTAGGTGTCGTCCACAATGAAACGTCGTGATTGTCGACAATATACGACTTGAGACCATGTTGCCTGGAGTCAGCCAAGGAGCGCCCCTTGATGTTCGACGCGAAGCACCTTGTGGTTTGTCCGCAGATTGATGGCAACCGTTTTCCGCGGGCCGCAATCTGGCGGTTCGTTGCGCTGATCGGATGCCTCTATTGCGGAGCGCTGGACGGCTCGACGACCATGTTGCTGGCCGACGACGGTCATCAGGAAAAAGCTCAGGCCTTGCTGCGGTCGAAGTGCGTCAAATGTCACGGCCCGCTGAAGCCCAAAGGTGATCTCAATTTGAGCTCTTTCCGTGGCGTCGCGCGGGGTGGGAAAACGGGTGCGGTCGTCGTCTCTGGAAAGGCCACCGAAAGCCCGCTGTGGGAACGTGTTGAGGCCGGCGAGATGCCCCCCGATGCTCCCCTGTCGGCCGATGAGAAGGCCGTGTTGCGGCAGTGGATTGACGCGGGGGCACGCGGACTGCCTGCGGGTGATTTGGGCCCCGCGGTTGGCGGAGATCACTGGGCGTTTCAAGCGTTGAGCTCTGCACCCGCGCCGGCAGTTCGCGATGCCAGCCGGGTTCGCACTGACATCGACCGACATATTCAAGCTCGTCTTGAGACGCAAGGTTTGGCGATGAGTCCCGAAGCCGATCCGCGGGTTCTCCTGCGTCGCGTTTGCCTTGATCTGACGGGACTGCCTCCCACGCTGGAAGAAGTCGAACAGTTTGCTGCGGATTCGTCCGAAGCGAGTTACGAGCGGATCATCGATAAATATCTCGCGTCTCCGCGGTATGGCGAACGCTGGGGCAAACACTGGCTCGATGCCGCGGGCTATGCTGATTCCAATGGCTACTTTAGTGCCGATACGGACAGGCCCCTGGCTTACCGCTACCGGGACTACGTGATTCGGTCTCTCAATGCCGACAAACCGTTCGACCGTTTCGTACGCGAGCAATTGGCTGGTGACGAGATGACCAAGTTCCGGCCCGGTCAACCCACGGCCATTGAGACCATTGAATTACTGGAGGCCACCCACTTCCTGCGCAATGGTCAGGATGGGAGTGACATCGGTGTGCAGGAACCCGAAGCGTTCGAAGTCGATCGCCGCGCTGCGCTCGAGGCGGCCGTGCAAGTTACTGCGTCGTCGCTGCTCGGGCTGACGGTCCATTGTGCGCGTTGCCACGATCATAAGTTCGAACCCATCAGCCAGGCCGAGTATTACCAGTTACAAGCCATCTTGTTCCCGGCGTTCAATCCTCAAGACTGGATCAATCCCAAGGACCGGACGATCTATGCCTATTTGCCGGGCGAAAAGGAGAGCTGGGAGCAGAATGAGCTGCGGGTCAAGACGGAACTGGCTCAACTGCGAAAGGACTATACGGAGTGGCTGACGAAAAACCGCGAACCGTCAGAGGTACTGTTCCACGAATCGTTCGCGGACGAAGGCTGGAAATCGCGTTGGAGTAACACGGCCCCGGGTGACGACCATCCGGGCGGCGCGGTGAATGTCGGTGGACCCGCCGCGAATGGGGCGAATGTCGTCGACGGAACTCTGCAAATCATCTCGGGTCCCGCTGAAGCCTGGCTGTCGACGATCAACGCGTTTGATTGGACGCCGGAGACTCAAGGTGCCTGGATGCAGGTCTCATTTGATTTGCTGGACAACAAGGTCGGCGGAAATCCCGCGGAGCGCATCGGCTATACGCTGGCGGCCCACGACTTCGATGATACCGGTTCACGGAACGGCGGTAATCTGCTGATCGACGGCAATCCGACCACGGCGACTAATATCTACGCGGATTACCCCGGGACCGACCAGAAAGTATTGGGAGCGATTGGCGAACAGGGCTATGTTCCCGGCCGCAACTACGGCGTGCGGGTGACCAATATTGGCAATGATAAATTCCGGTTGGAACACCTGATCGATGGCTTGGTGGATGGCAAGTCGTTCGAGGTCACGGCAGCCGATTTGCCGGACGGTGGATTCGCATTCTTTTACTGTGCGGGCCGGAGCTATGTCGTCGATGAGGTGCGGGTCGAACGCAGCTTGGCGGAAACTAAAGGTCAGCTCGATATCGCGGCGTTGCGGCAACAGATTGAAGTGAAACGCAAGGCCTACGAAGAGCAACGTGGCAAGCTGCAAAGCCAGCGGTCGGCAGAGCCGGGTCGCGCCATTGCGTGGGTCAGCGACAAGTCGGCCAAGCCGCCGGAAGTCCCCTTGCTGACGCGTGGTCTGTATCACTTGCGAGGCCCCGGTGTTCAACCCTCCGCCCTGCAAGTCCTCACCGATCCCGGTAACGAGTATCAGCCGTTGCCCCCGGGTGGTGAGATCCCCATGACGGGCCGCCGACTGGGTTTTGCCGAGTGGTTGACGCGGCCTGGAAGCCGTCCCGCGGCGCTCATGGCACGGGTGCATGCCAATCGCATCTGGCGACAGTATTTCGGCCGGGGAATCGCGGCGACCACAGACAATCTGGGCTTGGGTGGCTCATCTCCGACGAACCCTGAGCTGCTGGAGCATTTAGCAAATTTCCTGGTCTCACACGGTTGGAGTCAGAAGGCGTTACATCGGCACATCGTGACCTCGACGGCCTATCGTCAGTCGTCTGCGCCGCGGCCGGAAGGGTTGGCTGCCGATCCCGACAACCGCTATCTGTGGCGTTGGCCAATGCGGCGGCTGGAGGCGGAAGTCATCCGCGATGGCATGCTCGCGGTCTCCGGTCAATTGGATACAACATCGTTCGGGTCCTATGTCCCCACGCGGCAGACGGTTGTCGGTGAAGTCGTCGTGAATGAAGACGTTCCTGGTGCCCGCCGGCGTTCTGTTTATCTGCAACAACGGCGTTCGCAGACGCTCAGTATGTTGAAGGTGTTTGATGCTCCGGCCATCGCCACCGTCTGTACGACGCGGCCGTCGTCGACGGTGCCGTTGCAGTCGCTGGCGTTGTTGAATTCTGACTTCGCGATCCTGCGTGGTGAAGCATTTGCCGGTCGCTTGTTGAAAGAGACCGATGGTTCGCCGGCTGAACTCGTGCGACGCGCCTGGCGAGTCGCGATTGGTCGCGACCCGTTACCGGCCGAGCAGACGCTGGCTCTGGAGTTTTTAGAGGGACAGCGGACGCAGTATACCGGACCAGACGCTGCGACCCGTGCCCTGGCGGATTTCTGTCAGATGTTGCTCGCGAGTAATTCCTTCTTGTACTTGGAGTAAGTTTTCGCCCCCGTGGCAGACGCTGCCAGCGTCGGAGCGCAGATGCTGGCAGCGTCTGCCACGGGGCCGCAACGCTGACAAATCAACTAAATATGTCCTTCCGTGCGGGAGTTACTTCAAGATGTCGTTCAACCCATATGATCTGCGGTTCGGTTCCGAAATTGACGCTGCCAGCGGTGTCGGCGGATCACGATTCGGTGTGCAACGCCGCACCTTTCTCGGACGTTCCGCCAGTGGCATACTGGGCTCTATCGCCTGGGCGTGGATGAATTCTCATGAACAGCGCGGCGCTGGCCGTGCTGCGGAAACGGGGCGTCCTGCCGGTCCGCATCACACGCCACGCGCGCAGCGGATCATCTGCCTGTTTCAAAACGGCGGACCCAGCCAGATGGATTTGTTCGACCCGAAACCGGAGCTGACCAAACTCAATGGCAAACCGTATCCCGGCAAGCAGAAGGTTGAGACGTTATCGCCATCGGCCTCGGGTAATCTGCTGGGTTCGCCGTTCACGTTTAAGCCGGCGGGTAAAAGTGGCATGGTGTTGTCGGAGTTGATTCCGCACACGGCGGCGATTGCCGACGACATCGCTCTGGTTCGTTCGATGACGACCGAATCGGTCTGTCATGAGACCGCATTACGCATTGCTCATAGTGGGCATCCCTTGGCGACCGATCGTCCCGCAATGGGATCGTGGCTGACTTATGGGCTGGGGTCGCTCAACCAGAATCTGCCGGCGTTTGTGGTGTTGCCGGATCCGGGCGGTTTGCCGATCAATGGCACGTTGAACTGGTCGGCCGGTTGGTTGCCCGCTCAACACCAGGGGACTCCGTTCAATGCCGGCGAGCTCTCCGTCGCTCCCGTGTTGAATTTGCGGACGCCAGACAAGACTCCTGCTGCGGCCCGTGCGCGGCAATTGGAATTGATTCGCCGCTTGAACGAACAACAGGCCGCTCGATTCCCGGAGAACACCGACCTGGAAGCTCGGCTGCGAGATTTCGAAACAGCGGCCCGCATGCAGTCTGCCGTGCCGGAAGTGGTCGATCTCAGCGGCGAAACGGCCGCTACTCGCACGCTGTACGGTCTCGATCAGCCGGCCACTCAAACGTACGGCACGCGTTGTCTGCTGGCTCGGCGGTTGATTGAAAAGGGAGTTCGGTTTGTCGGCGTCTACCTCAAGGGGCAGCCTTGGGATACTCACGCTGACAATGCGAACGCCACGAAGAAAGTCGCGAGTGAAATCGATCAGCCCTCGGCGGCACTCGTGCAGGATTTGAAGCAGCGCGGGTTGCTGGAATCCACGCTGGTCGTATGGATGGGTGAGTTTGGCCGGACCCCTGTCTCGCAAGGGGCGAATGGCCGAGATCACAGCCGCCGCGGATTTTCGATGTGGATGGCCGGCGGCGGTGTTCGCGGCGGATACTCACACGGAGCGACCGACGAATTCGGTTACGAATCGGTCGAACAGGTCGTCACGATGCACGATTTACATGCCACTCTGCTAAGTGCCCTCGGTTTGGATCACCAGCGACTGACCTTCGATCACGATGGCCGAACAGAGAGTTTGACCGATTTCGATTTGACTCGGGCGCATGTCGTGAAAGAACTGCTGGCTTGAATGGCAGTTCTTCATTGATTCGAGACCAAGTCGATGGGAGGTGAGGCTCCTGCCGAACCGAATAGTCTGGCTAGTGCCGATAAACGCTTGCGGTTCGGCGGGAGCCTCACCCTCCCATGACGTCGAAAAATCCTTCACGAGGTGAATTCGGGGGGCCATCCCGTTCGATATCCGAAATGCCATAGATTCCGCGCTCAAATCAACGTAACTTAATGCGTGCAAAGAGCAATTGTCGGTAGCAGTACGCTCCTGATTGGCGACAAGGATCTCACATGGCAAGTTGGCGGTTTTTCTGTTCTGTCTGCGTTCTCTTTTCTGCACTGAATTCCGCGTTTGCCGCCCCGTTGGCGACGGTTCGCGGCGAACTCGACCTGCAGAACACCCGTGTGGCTGCCGGCAAGGTGAGTGTGCCGCTCGAAAAATTCGATCTGCAGACGCTGCTGGGTTACAACAAAGCGAGCTACCGCTGGATTTCTCGTGCTCCAGGAGCTGATCAGAAGACTCCGCCGCGGGTGTTTGTCATCTCCTTCACGAAGCCGGTTGCCATTGGATCGGTCTTCTGGGAAGGCACGCCGACGGAACTGCGGGTCCTCAAAGCGGATGCCACGTCCGTTGATCCAGGCAATGCCAAGGCCTGGGACACGATCGCCATCCCGCGTGCTCAGGGTGGTGCTCACCTGGCCCCCTGCCCTACCGGGTTGAAGACGCGGGCGATCGCCCTGGTTGATTCGCGCGAGAATGGCCAGGCAGAACTCCTGGCAGTACGAATTCTGGAAGAGCGATTGCTGAATGCGACACCGTGGTCCCTCGCCTATGCCGATCGAGAGTTCACTCCACCGAATACCGATTTCATCCCGAATCCCGCGTCGCTGATCCCGGCTGGAACAGGTTTTTGGGTGAATGTCGGTAAGAATGCGAACGGATTCGTCGCCGCACCCCCCGTGAGTGACGTGGCAAATTCCTGGTTCATGCTGACTTGGCCACAGCCGCGCCAGTTGGTCGGATTGTGGCTGCAATCCAACGCGGCGAAATATGAACTGGAATTCTTCCACGGGCCGGATGACATTCATCCTCGAGCGGGTGTGAAGAGCGAATGGCGGAAGTTGCGCGAGTTCGATGAAGCCGTGTTGCGAAACGATCGTGACGAGAACGTCCGGTGGATCTCGTTCCCGCCCGTCGCGACACGCGCCGTCCGAGTTCGCTTCACGAAGACGAATTCGGGACCGATCGCCCTCATTCGAGGCTTGCACGCCTTTCACGTCCTCGACGATCAAGCAATCCCTGCCGCGCCGGCGACTCAACAGGGGGAATCGGTCCTCAGCTTGGCGTTTGAAACCGATCAGGCACGACGTGGCTCGTTCGTCATTAATGACAGTACGGGCAAACGCATGAAGAACGTGTTTGCACGCAGTAATCTGCCGGCTGGCAAGCAGACCGTCGGTTGGGATTTGAAGGATGAGAACGAGGCGTTCGTTTCAGCCGGCAAATATCAATGGACGGCCCTCACCTGGCCGGAATTGCAACTCAAGTATGAAATGACGGCTTATCCGAATGTCTCGCGACATGCCCCGGAGAACGCCCCCTGGTTGACCGGCACCGACGGCAGCGGCGGTTGGATGGCCGATCATACGCCTCCCTGCAGTGGTTGCGTGGTGGGTGACAAAGTGTTCCTGGGCTCGTACGTGGCAGAGAGTGGCGTGTCGTTGATCGAGTGCGATCTCGACGGCAAAAAGAAGTGGGGACATCACTCGTTTGCCGCCTGGACCGGGGCTCGCTATCTGGCGTCTGACGGCAAGCTGGTCTATGCGGCGGCACCCATTCTGGGAACCAGCAATGAATCGGTGTGGGTCATCGATCCCAAAGATCATTCGGTGAAGAACCTGCTGTCGCTCACTCCTACGGCGACGCGTCGTCGCGGGATGCAAGGGGTCGCAGCGCGAGACGGCAAGTTGTATATGTCCGTGAAGGCTGCAGAATCGTGGTTGACGAATGCCGCCTCGGGAGATGACGTTGATCTGCAATTGAGTCGCCCGCTGCGTGCTCCCAAACGGAAGCCGCGCGTGGCCTATGAAGTTGTTCCGGATCCGCAAGGGGATTTTGTCCGCCTGTTTCGTCTGAGCGGCACGCCCCCCGGCGGTGCCACGGGATTCACCGCCACGCATCTCGAAACGCAGAAGAGTCCCTCGTCGCGGCAACACATTGTGCTGGCCTTCAAACGACCGGTGCCGATTGGTAGCGTGGTTTTCCCTCGCCCGATTTTCAAAGACGATCTCAAGGATGCCAAGTTCACGTTGAGCGTGTTGAAATCCGATGTGACCGGCCCGCCGAATCCGGATAATGCGCAGCAATGGCAATCATTCGAGACAACCGGCGATCAAGCCTGGGACTGCGTGGCGGCCCCCGAAAACACTCTGACGCGAGCCTTACGATTGACGTTCTCCCGCGGGGCTGAGGATGAGGACGATCTGCTGGCGAATGCGATTGAGACTCCCGCCAAGAAGGGGGATCTTGAGGTCGATCTGGATCCAGAAAAGAAGTCTGACGCGGAGAAATTGCTGGGCGGCGATGACAGTTCTGCCTGGAAGGGGCAGATCGAAGGGATGAAGATTCTGCGTCGTCGGCTGGTCAATGTCGCGGGATCGGCCAAGGTCCAAGTCAGTTCGGGCAAGGTGCTGGCCGACGGCTTCTGGGATGCTCAGCGTTCTGCGCCGTTGACCGAATCCAATCCCGGAGTGTATGGACTTACGTGGGAAGAGCCGCAAAAACTGCGTGGCTTGGCGCTCAAGGAAATCGACGGTGCTCTCACGAAGATTGACGTATTTACCGGCACCGGCGAACCCGATGCCAACAGCAATACCGGATGGAAACAGATTAGTGAATATCGCCAGGAGCGTCGCGACCGCCACAGTGGCTTTGATAGCTGCAATGCGACGGCCCGATATCTCGATGGCTATGTCGACTTTGGTCGTGAGGTGACGACGCGTGGCGTCAGACTGCGGGTCGTTGCGCAATGGACTGACCACGGTGAGCGCGGGGATGCGGGTCTGCGGAACGATTTGGGTGCCGACTCAATTGATGCGACCCGCTGTCGCAGTTGGGGCGTGGCCGCGTTGCAGTACATTGGTGGCGAGACTCCGGTGGACAGTGCCGCGTCTGAGCGGCTGGAAGTCTATGACACTAGCAACGGCCAGCAGGTCGGTGAGATCTCGCTGCCGCAGCCGGGTGAAGTCGCCTGTAATCCGGATGGAGATGTGTTTGCGATCTCCGGGAAGCAAGTTGTCCGAGTCGACCTCACTGCAGGCCAGCATGTGCCGTTCGTGACCGATCTGCAGGAGCCGACCGATTTCGCGTTTGATTCTGCCGGTAACTGTTATGTGTTTGATAATGGCGCCGAGCGACATCACATTCGCGTTTATGATGCTGAAGGCAAACTGGCGCGTACGATCGGGACGGATGGCGGATTGAAGGTCGGCAAGTGGGATCCGACACGCATGGGGGATGTGGTCTCGCTGGATGTCGATTCACGCGGGCAGATCTGGTGCGTGGAAACTCAGTATCATCCCAAACGGGTTACCGTCTGGACGACTGCCGGGAAGTTCGTGAAAGAGTTGCTCGGCAATACGCCGTATGGTGGTGGTGGCGTTCTCGATCCGAATGACAAACGTCGCGTGTTCTACGGACCGCTCGAGTTTGAACTCGATTGGAAGACTGGCCTGTCGCAGATCAAGAACCTGTTGTGGCGCGGCACGATCCCGCCGGGCGAAGTGCCGGTGGCCATCGACGGCCGCACGTATCTCGTCACCCGCCCCATGTTCCAGACGATGCAATTGGGAGTGGTCTACTTATACGAAAAAGATCAGGTGCGCCTGGTCGCGGCCTTGGGCCGAGCCGATCAGTTCGAGCCTCTTAAGGCCCCTGCTTTACTCGAAGAACTGGGGAATAAGCCGCTACCCGAATACCGCTTCATGTGGTCGGACCTCAATAGCGACGGCACTGTCCAAGCCGCTGAAGTGAAGCTGACCCACGCACCACCGCGGACGCAACTGACGAACTTCAATCTCGATCTGGGCGTGCAAAGTGGTACGGTGCGTTATCAAGTGCGTGAGTACCTTCCCAGCGGCGTTCCGGTCTATGAGGAAGTCCCGTTTGAGAAGTTGACTGTTGGCGAAAATTACCGACTCAACGATGGTACTTACTATCGTTACAGCGCGGATCGCAATTCTGATGGAGGTGTCACGGCGGACGGCAAGGTTCGCTGGACTTATCCTCACGAGGGCTGGGGAGTTCAAAGCCTGCAAAGTGCCAAGCCCTATAGTCCCGGGCAAGTGGTGTCTCAATTCGGAATCGTGGGGCATGAAACCGCCCCACAACTGGGTGAGTTCCTGGTGATCCATTCCAACAACGGGGCCTGGAACGTCTGGACGGCGGATGGCATCCTGGCGGGTCCAATCTTCCGCGATCTGCGAGATCAGGCGGCCCGTCCGTGGAGCATGCCCGAACATGCCCGCGGCCATGTGATGACTGATCTCACATCGGGTCAGGAGCATTTCTCTGGCCGGTTCTGCAAAACGGTTGACGGTAAGTTCTACGCCGTCGCAGGGCATAACCATATCAGTGTGTTGGAAGTCCAGGGGATGGATCAATTCCAGCGATTGACGGGTGAATTCGAAGTGACCGAGGCGGACCTGAAAAAGGCTCGGCAATACGACTCCTCGCGTGAAGAATCACTGGTCTACGCACGGGCGCCAATCATTGATGCCTATCGCGTCGAGAAGCCGCCGGAACTGGATGGCAAGCTGTCGAGCTTCGGTCCGGCGGTAGCTCAAATTGATAATAACATCGCACTCTACATGGTTTATGACGATGAGAATCTCTATGTGGCCTATCGAGTGCGTGGACAAGGGCCATTGCAAAACACAGGAGCCGACTGGCAGCGGATCTTCAAATCGGGAGCCGCCTGTGACTTGTTGTTGGCCACCGATCCTCAAGCTGCGGCGAACCGACAATCACCGGTCGCGGGTGACATTCGTCTGCTGATGACGTATGTCGATAAGAAGCCGATGACCGTGCTTTATCGTCCTACCGCGCCAGATGCCTCACCGAATCAGGCCTTACGAGTGACCTCACCGGTCGGGGAAACGATCATCGATCAAGTCACGAAGCTAGCCACGACACGGCTGGTGCGAACTTTGAGCAAGGACGACCCGAGTCTCTATATTCTCGAAGCGTCAATTCCGTTGGCCGAAATTGGTCTTAAGGCTTCCGATGAGACCCGATTGAAAATGGATTGGGGTCTGCTGGTTTCGGGTCCCGAAGGGCATGACGTATTGCGTCGAGTCTATTGGGCCAATCAAGCCACGCAGATCGTCGCTGATGCACCCAGCGAAGCCCGCCTGACGCCTCATCTGTGGGGTACGGTTCTATTCCACGATCAGCGACCGGGTGCCGATTCGACATTCGCGGATGAGTCGATCGAGGGTGGCAAGAAGCCCAGCAAGGATCAGAAGAACGCGGTCAACGAATTGCTGGATGATTTGAAGTCGAAGTAGGACGGGTCTATCGATTAGTTGGAGGTCGTGAGCGAATTGTCGCCGCATTCGCCAGAATGCGGCGTAGGATGGCCGCCCCGGCCGTCTGCATTGCGCGATCGTGTGACACGAAGAAGACGGCCGGGGCGGCCATCCTACGGGTCCGTTCGAAAATCGCTTACGGTGCCTTGGCCGCAGCGGGCGACTCGAGTTTTTCCAGAACTAAGCGACATTGATGCCGGAGTCGCAAATCGGTTGTCGCTCGCAGTTTGGTGATGGTCGGGATTGCGTCTTTAACGGGGGGGGCCGTCACCTGCAACCAGTACAGTAAGTTGGTCTGCGTGCAGCGCCGCGGTTTTTCCAGAGCGGCGATGATTTGCGGCAGAACGGGAAGTGCTTCGGCACGCAACCCAGCCAATGAACTTGCGGCGTACCCAGCGATGGCGGGATCAGGGTCAGCCAGAAGTGCCGCGAGTGTCTCGGCAGCGGCTTTCGCTTCAGGGCCGATCTGGCCCAGGGCTCGAATGGCCTCCAGCCGCAGTTCCACATCCGTCCCTGTTGCGAACGTGATTAATTCGGGGACTGCGGGTGCTGCGAGAGCTTTAAACTCAGCCAGATACCGAATGGCTGCCAGCCTGCGTTTTTCATCCGACAGCCGTTTTTGCAGCAGAGTGACAGCGTCACGCGCGGGCTCACCTCCGATTGCCGCGAGAGCCAACGCCACCCCGGGCAAGTCGTCGTGGTCCTGCAACTGAGCCAGCAATTGCGGCCACAATTCCGCAGCGTGCGGACCCAAGTTTTTCAACGCCTCAAATGCGGTATAGTTGAAACGTTCTCTTTTTAAAGCTTCCTCGAACAGGACCGGCAGACCCGGTTTGGACTCTGGTCCCATGCTGCCGATAATGCGAAAAACGTGATAGTCGAAATACCCCTCTGTTTGATAGAACTTGATGATCGACGGTAGCTCGGTCGCGGCGTTCGGACCCTGGCAACGTAAGGCTTCGGCTGCTGCCGAGCGTCGGTGCGGGTCCGCAAGGAGCAGTTCCACGACGCGCGGAACAAGGTCTTTGGCTGTCGGATCGATTCGCGCGACGGCAATCGTCGCAGAGATCCCCGCTGGCCCTTTATCGGTGGTGATTAGAGACCGGAGTGCGGGAATTGCCGCGGCAGCTTGATCCTCGAACTGAGCCAACATGGCAACCGCGATCGCACGACGGGGATGGGCTGCGTCCTCCACGATCTTGGTCAATTCCCCCACAATTTCGGCCACAACCGTCGCCGGGAGTTCTTGAGTCGAAGGGATCAAACCGCCCATGACGGATTCTGAGGCTGTTTTCAGGCAGTTCAGATACGCGGCACGTACCTCTGGCGAATCAGGCGCGATCTGCAGCATTGCCCGCGCCGCATTGCCCCGCAACTCTGCCGGTTGTTTGTCTTCCTTGACCAGTTCCAGCAGGCTGGGCACGGCACTTTGAGCTTGCGATTTGAAGTTCAGGAAGCGGCTGACGATTTGGGATTGTCGGTTACCGTTCTCATCGCCCTCTGCTTGAATGCGCAAGCCTTCGCACAGAACGGGGATTGCCGCTTCAAATGTCGCCGCATGTTCGGCCAGAACCATGGCCGTAGTCAACCGCACATCCACATCGGGATCTTTGAGCAACTCAGTCAAAATGGCGGTTGTGCGCTGATCGCCATCACCCACTTGCCCCAGCACTTGGATCGCCAATTGGCGGCCCTGACGATTGGCATCGGCCTGTTTCGCGAGTTCGATAACCATCTCAATGGCAGGTTCTCCGATGCGCAGGATGCCTTGGGCGTATCTTGCTGCGTATTCGTCATCGTTCACCCCGTGGCCTTGTGTCAACAGTTGACGAATTTCGGGCAGCGCGGCGGTGGCGGGGGCACCGACCGTTCCCAAGGCTTGAATTGCCAGTGATGCGCACATCTTGACCTTCATTGAACCGAAGTAATTGAGCTTCTCGATGGGCTGGCCGTTCCGGTCCTTCGGAGCGGCGAGTTTGGCGAGGCTGTCTTGCAAAGCTGGCACGTCTTCCTGTCGAACACCAGTCAGCAGCAGGATGGCACTGGCATCAAGACGTGCCCGAAAACTATCGTCACTCGAGTCGCTCGCGAGGTCTTCTGGGGGTTTCGCCAGGATTGCAACGAGTTCGGGAATGGCCGCCTGCACGTCGACTTCAGACTCGGCCGATTGACGCAGCGCTTCCCGGGCGTACGTTTGGATGTCTTTATCAGTATTCGTCAAACATTCCAACACAATGGGCAAGGCTTCTGCATTGCGCGGGTCGAGCCGCAAGATGGACAGGGCGACGGCACGTCGTTGATCGGGATTCTCCGATTTCAACGCCGGTTGCAAATCGGGCAAGAGCTGTGCCACGTTGAATGCGCTCGGGGATAACAACGAATAAACAACATTTTGACGGATCTCTGGTGGCAACTTCTCGTTGGTTAATACGGTGACAATCACAGGATTGGCGGCGGCACCGATTTCCGTCAACACGTGGGCCGCGTAGGAGCTGGTTTCCTTGTTCTCGATCCAGGGCAAGAGTGCCTGTGCCAGTTCCGGCGAGCCTCCACTGGTGGGCAGCTCTCGTAAGAGGGAGGCCGCCAGGGCCTGATCGCGCACTTCGGATCCATTCAACAGTTTTTCCAGCACCTTGCGTCCGGCGTGCCGATAACGCAGGCCGTTGAGCAGGATCATAGCGCGTTCACGCACTGCGGAGCTCTGATTGCGCAGAAGCTTCGCGAGTTCCGGAACACTGAGTTCCAATTGAGCGACTTGGTTTCCCGACAACGCCTCCCACTTCGCATCGTCAAGCAAGCGGTCGAAGAGAACGGGGTCCGCGTCACCCGGGTCCGCCTGGAGCTTTTCCAAAGCATCTTTGGCGAATTTCTTCATCTGATTGGAAGTCGTCGCGGCGAGGTACTTTTCGAGCTCGGGAACCGCCGTTTTGGCGGCCGGGCCGATCCGTTGCAGAGAATAGACGGCACTGAACTGCACGTCTTCCACCGGGTCGCCTAACAGTTTGGCCAGGTCCGGAACTGCTTCGGCAGCATGTTGCTGCAGATCGCCGAGAGCCGTTGCGGCCGCACTCCGCACGTCTTTGTCCCGATCCGCCAACTGCGTTACGATGTCAGGGATCGCAGGCTTGGCTGCTGCTCCAATTTTCCCGAGCGCCTTCAGAACCTCGGTCCGAAGTTGCGACATATCGCTCGCGAGCAATTTGCGTAAGGCGGGGACGGCATTGGCTGCCGCCGGCCCCATGTCCTGCAATGCTTTGGCGCCGTCCTCCTGTAAATTAGGTCGGTCCAGAGATTGAATGATGGCGGCCAACACCATCTCATTCTGCGGAGCAATCGCTGCCAGGGTATCCGCCACGTAAGACGCCGACTGCTTCTCATCACCCAATAATGCGGTGATCAAGTCGGGGATGGCCTCCACCGCCTCCGGTCCGAATTCCTCCAGTGCGTCGACCGCACTCGAACGGACGTCACGATCCTCGGACTTCAGTGCCGCCCGCAAATCCGGAAGGGCCGAAGCAGCAGCGCGATGCAGTTTGCCAATCGCCTCAAACGCCGCTTCACGGACATACTGACTATTATCTTTATGACTATTGGCTCTCAGAGTCTCGCGGATGGCATCGATAATCTCTGGCGACGGCTTGTTCAACCTTTGGGACGCCGACAGGGCGCTAATCTTCACATACATACTCTGATGCCGGATGGCCGGCACGATGTGCGGCATGAGCTGCTGTTGATCCTCATCCGCTTTGAACCGCTCCATGGCACCCAGCAAGTTGGTGTAGAAGTCGACCTGCTTTTTCGATTCGAAAAGTGAAACCCCTTCCGGCACTGGTGCCTCGCACTGTGTCGCCGCGGCAATCAGTGCCGGCAGGAATCCCGGTTGTTCTTTGGGGACTTGATAAACCGCTGCCGCACGAACCTGCAGGTCGATACTGGGGTCAGTCAGAACCTGCAGGACCGTGACACCCAGCCGCGGATCGGCCTCCTTCATGCTCAAGAGGGCAATCGCACAACCAGTCCGAATAGTGAGCGACTGTTCCGAGTCATCGAACAACTTTTTAATCTTGTCGATGTGTTTCGTGTCATACCAATCGTTGTGCCGGCTCATCGCGAGAACCTGGCCCGCTGCGGTCCGTATTTCGGGGGTGGATTCCGGATTCGCCAGAATGTTGACGAGTGCCTCGAACCCCTCCACTTTGTTGCTCACCATGGCGGCGGCAATCTTGCTGAAGCTCCAGACTTCATCTTCCGATTTGATCATTTGTGCCAGCAGGGCACGCATATTCCGCTCAGGATCACTGCTCGCATAGAGTCCCATCCCCTTCGTTGCCGCATTACGGACATCTTCATTTGTCGACGCGAGTCCTGCTTCGAACAGGGGAATCGCTTCCGGCAACTTCGGTTCGGCCAGACTCAGAGCGTTCAACGCCCGGGCCTGGACGGATTTGTCGGCATCTTCTGTAAGTCTCTTCAGGATGGCGAAGGCCTCTTTGGTCAACGGCTTGCGTTTTTCAAGTCCAGCTGCGATCGCCGCCTTTCGCCCATTCGTCGAACCATCCTGCTTAGCAAGAATTGGTTCGAGCGGTTCGAATAACCCCAGTTGCGCCAGTGCCGTGGCGGCAGATTCACCAAAGTTGATGTCTTGCATCAAGGAGACGAGCAATGGAAGGGCCGGCTTACCCGGGTCACCCAGTGAGCCAACTTCGGAGATGACTGTAGACAGATCCTCTGCGGGCCCCTTATCCAGCGCCTCCAGCAACGGTCCCGCAACAGCGGCAGCTCGCTCGGGGGATGTTCTGGCCAGCTCGCCCAGCGCGTTCGCAGCGTACGCTCTGGCGACTGAGTCACGATCCTGACGCAGCACCTTACCGAGTGCCGGGATAAGTTCCGGCAAGCTGGCACCATGCTTGGTGAACGGCCCGATAGCTCGCTGACGTACTTCAACATTGGAGTCCTCGAGGCGCGGTAGCAGCGCCGCGGCAAGATCTGGATTTGGATCAAGATAGTCCAGACGCTGAACAACCCTCAGACGCACTCCGGCATGTGGATGTGCCAGCAGCTTGATCAAACGAGGCGAATCCTTTTTCTCTTCGGCGTCGTCGAGCTCGTCTTTCACATCGGCGGGGATATTCTCGACAGTCTGAGCCGGTGCGGTCGGTTGCGGCGTGGCCGGCGGTGGCGCGGCAGGTTTTTCCATCTTGGGAGCTGCCGGCTTCGTCGTGGTTGCCGCGAGTGCCAATTCCGGTTCCGCTGGTTTGATTTCCTCAGATTCGGACATCTCCTCTGGAGTGGTCCCGGGCGCCACGGAAGCGACCTTTGGTGCGACAGAAGTCGTCTTACGGCGGGACGACTTCTTCGGCTTCTTCGTGACCTCGGAGAGGACCGGAGGCAGCCGCTTCTTCGGCGTCTTCTGGGACAGGACGACAATCCCGAACAAGCTGACCGCCGAGAGGATGCTCAGTAAGGCGACCTTCAACAGTCCCATTTGAGCCGATTGGGGTTTGCCGGGACGTCGGGCCGTTGGCTTGGCACTTGCGGCGGTGGGAGTCAGCGCGTCCGTTTGAAATGCGGCGACATTCGGAAAGTCGAGCGACGCGGGATCGACGACCGTCGGTTGACTCATGGGTGTTGCTGGGAGGGGAGTCGCGACTGAAGCCACTGGAATGGCCGTCGCGACGGGCAGTGCTCCGGGAATCACTGCTTGGGCGATTGGTACCGCCACGGGTGCGGCGAGCGGAGTCGCTATCGGTTGCGTGACTGGAGTGGCGACTGGGACGGCACCCGGCAATGGTGCGGCAACTGCTGCGACGGGCGGAGCGATGGGCAGCGCGGTTGCCGTGTTGGTTGCAGCCGGTATGACGAACGCCTTGGAGCAGGCCGGACAGTAGATGGCCGTCCCTTTCAAGGTCGGGTCGGACAATTGGCCGGAGGCCCCGCAGTGAGGGCAGCTTACCGCATACAACTCAGACATGTGCACAGACTTTCTGAGAGCCAGAAGCAAAGGGAGTCACTGAAGTGAGTGACTGGATGCCCCGCAATCAAAGTTTCAGGCGGGATGCTAATACCGACTTTAAGCAGAGATTAGCCACAGAATGACACAGAAGAAACACGGAATTGAGAAGAAGCATCCCACTCTTCTTTCTGTGTTTCTTCTGTGTCATTCTGTGGCTCAATCCTCTTCATGAATCTGATTCTGATCGTCCTACAGTCAAGAATCAACATGAGTGGCTACTCGCCTGCGGCCAGTTGTTTCTTCAGGATTTCAATGCCCTCGGCATAGACGCTGGTGACGCGGGACTTTTCCTCGGGATCGGCGAATTGCCCCTCTTTGTCGATCATCACGAGGGATTGTTCCATCTCCGTGACCAAGGACTGAGCCACGACACGATCGAAAATCCGGCGGCCGGCGACTTCCACATAGACGGGGCTGGTATGTGCGAAGAGCGGCTGTCCTAATTCATTGAGCGGTACGGGCGCGGCCAGTTCGGGATCATCTTTGATTGGTTGCGGTGGCAGCCGCAGCGCGATCCAGCCTGACGCGTCCATCTTCAACGGCAGTCGCATGTCGGCGACGAAGTGCCCCTCTTCGGAATGACTGGCCTGAGTCTTCACCACCTTGCCATTCTGAACCAGTTCGATCCGTTCGAAGTCGAGGCGACCCACCGCGCGGGCGGAGATTTCGACTTCGCCCGGAGCCTCCAGCTTGACCGTCTCACCGAGATTGCGACCAGCGACTCGCAATTCGAGAAACGGGCCGTTGGTGATGTAGCTCTGGCCGGCTGCCAGATTCTTCAGCCAGGTGCGGGGCGTGACGACAGATTGATCCGCGGGGACATAGACTCGGGCGAAATCGTACATGAACCAGTCGGTGCCGGTGGAAAACGGAACTCGCAATCCGGCGTTCAAGTACCTATAAAAACTGTGTTTGTAACTGGTGACTTTGTTGCCGTCGAAGATATTCAACGCGTGGATGCGTCCGCTCACGAGATTGGGGACGTCTTCCAGACCCCAATCGTTGTGGCACCAGATCGTGGTGGCTCCATCCCGGCGAGCTTGATCGATGCCGCGCTGCACGGGCAAGCCATCAGTCCCCGTTTTCATGATCCCCTGCCCGATGCTGACCGGCAGAATCAACTGCTTGATATCCAGCAGCATCACGTGCCCGAAGCCCTGCCCTTGGGCCGTAAAGTTGTGGCGATGTTCTTCACCATTGCCGAACGCCACTCCCGATTGCCGCGTCAATTCGTCGAGGTCAGCCTGGGTATACCGATTCGAGATGTAATCTTTCTGTGCTTCTGCCCGTTCCAGATAGGAGAGGAACAAGACATCCAACCCGTCCGCCTTGGGGATCTCGCGCAGATAGCGATCAGAGACCTCGCGCGTGAGTTTCATGAGATGCAGATGAGTGTTCGCGGATCGAGTGCCATGTTGGGCGGCTCGATAGAAGAATTTTAGAGGCACCGTGAGGGAATGTTCCGCCTTGCCGGTCAAGTCCACCGTGACCTTCTCGCGTTCGGTTTCCAGGCCGAAGAACGCTTCGATGATCAGCTTCCCGCGCGGCACCTTGACCGTAGTCGGCTTGACGATGACCGCCCAGTTGTCGATTCGCTGTTCGACTCCGGGAGTCAAGTTGCGTGGAAACAGTTCCGAGATAGAGATCGTCTTGCCAGCGCCCTCGCCGTCGCGAAAGCGCACCAATCCGGGTACCGGCTGCCCGGTCTCCGCATCGGTCAGACGCAACGTCAGGTTGCAATCGTCATTCAGCCGGGTTCCGGCAACGAGCGCAATCCCCAGGATCAGGAAGCACGCACATCCGGCAAGCATGCGCATCATGAGATTCATCCACAGAGCTGACTGAGCAGCAAGCGTGTTGCGGAAGGAGAGCAATTAGAAGTTGAACCGACGACGTGAGCGCATTTTTCACGTTAGAGGTGGACAAGGTGCGACACCCGCATACTACCGAACCTTGGCCGCAATCGACAGGGGCCGTACTGATTCGCCAAACGCAAAATGGGACAGATGGCCAATTAAAACTGGCCGCACGCCACTGCTCGGGCGGTTTCGCTATGATATCCAGATAGAACCGGCTGGAAAAGAAAAATGCCACCAGACCTGAGTCTTTGTGGCATCTTGAGTGCATCTCGATGGGCTCGAACCATCAACCTTCGGTTCCGTAGACCGATGCTCTATCCAATTGAGCTAGAGATGCCGGTGTCTGAACCCCAACTTTATCCGCCGGGGCTGGAATGTCAAGGGACTAGTGGGGCTTTCGGCAACCCTTGGCCGCGACCCGCTGCGTTCTGGGTTACAGCCCCTAGAGGCGGCAGACGCAGCCAAACGGCCCACGTGGGGTTTTCCCCGCCAGTCGTACGGAGGATGATTTGGGATCGATTCTCAGTGAATTCTGCTAGACTTAAGAAATCTGATGTCAGTTCCGGAAATCAGGCCGGAAGTCGTGTGAGGGTGGTGGACGGATTGTTGTGAGACAGCCTAGAATCCCCCTCGGCCAATCGCGTGGAACGCCTGACGTCTCCACGATTATTTCGTTGTCGTGACCAGTCTTCGGGATGCCAACCAGCCCCTCCCCTGATGGCGTCCGTCAGCGTGTCCCGACACCCCAACCACACTTTTGCGAGGCAACCACCATGCAGGGGAATCAACAAGTTATCGACGCTTTGAACCGAGGTCTGACGATCGAGCTCACCGCGATCAATCAGTACTTCTGCCAGGCCAAGATGTGTCAGAACTGGGGCTTGGTGAAGCTCGGTGCCAAGCACTATGCCGAATCCATGGGCGAGATGAAGCATGCCGAAATGCTGATCGACCGCATTCTTTTCCTGGAAGGCGTGCCCGAGATCGCTCGGTACGACGTCATCCGGGTCGGGGCTGATGTCAAGGAACAGTTGGAGAACGATCTGGTTCTCGAACGCGGCGGCGTGGATGCCTATAACGCGGCCATCCACCTGTGCCTGCAAGTCAAGGATGCCGGCAGCCGCGACATGCTCGAGCAGATTCTGGTGCAGTCGGAAGAACACGTCGACTGGCTGGAGACTCAGCTTGACCTCATTAATCAGGTTGGGTTGCAGAACTATCTGCAATCACAGATGGGCGAGCACGATCTGACGCACTAGGGATGGGCTGAGTAGAGCGCCATCAATGAATAAGCCCGGCTGCTAAGAGCAGTCGGGCTTTTGTTTTGATTCAGTCATGTGCAGCATTTGCGACTGACCGAAGTCTACTGACCCATCTGAGCCTTAATCAGCGATCGCAGGCGACCGTGGCAGGCCATGCAGCCTTTGCCGGCGCCGGTACAACGGCCTAATTCTCTCACTGATTCCACATTAAATGCGGAGATCGCCGTCTGGGCTTCGGATTCCGTGACGTTCAGACAGCGGCAGATCACGCGGTCTCCAGACACAGCCTCGGAAGAGGTCGAGCAGCATTCGGTGGTTGTCAGGCGGGGCGCTTGAAGCGTCAGTTCCATAGCAGATTGCACCGTCGTTGTTGAGATTGAGTCTCAAGTTCTCCATTCATTCTAGCGGTGAGTCCAAGCGTGTCAACTGTGATGGGTGTGAGTTTGCTTATGGTTTAGAAAAATAATTTGACTTCGCGGCAACCGGTTTTACTCAAGTCGAAGCATGAGATGCCCAGCGAAACGAGGTCAGAACGCGAGAGAAGAGATCTTCATGAGTCGAAGATGTTGGCCGAAGAGTGCTCAGGGGCACTGCCAGAGATTTGCCGAGTGGATGCACTCGCTTGCGCTTCAGGCTTGTATTCGCCTCGCAAATGACATGCAGTCTCGATCAACGATGAGCCTGATCGCACGCGCCTGGCCCGTCAGCTACTTACCGGACTTGGCCGGATGCTTCTTGCCAGATTTGGCCGCTGATTTGGGAGTAGGCGCTGGCTTGGCTGCCACTTTCGGCGCCGGGGCTGCTGGCTTCTTGGGAGCGGGCTTCTTTGCTGCCGCCGCCGGGGCTGTGGGCTTGCTCTTGGGAGCCTCGACCTTGGCCTGTTTGGCTGCTGGTGCGGCGTGCTTTGGCGGCTTGACCTCAACGACGGGCTTGGCCGGCGCCGGCTTGGCTGCGGCCTTCACAGGGGCGGGAGCCGGGGCTGCTGGCTTGAGTTTCTTGGCGTTGCTGGCGGCGACAGGCTCGGCCTTCTTGCTGGGGGCGGGAGCTGGAGCGGCTGCGGCCTTCTTGTCGGTCGGCTTCTTCTCGGGAGTGGCTTTGCGTGGCTGGCCACCTTCCCACTTGATCGTATCGCCCTTCAGGAGTCGATCCAGACGAGTGAGTGCTGGCGGCAGCGTTGCGCCTTCATTGACCGGGGTCTGCTTCACGATTCCGAACTGCGGGCGGAACTTCGCGTCGAGCGAGAATTCGCGGAGCAAGCTACAGAACTCAGAGCCTTCCGCCTTACGAACCAGGGGACGCATCGACTCGGCCGTGTGCTCAGCACCGCCACCTTCGGCTTGCAGGTCCAGGAATTCCAGGACGGCCAGTTGGGCAGCATCCAGAGGAATCAGGTGTGCGCCGAGAGCCGCGTGCAGCGTGTAGTCGCGGATGAACGGGGTCAGTTCCTTGATCTTGGAGAGCTGCTTCGTCGCCAGTTCGAGAGTCTTCCGCTTGAGACCTTCGTACTCGAAGGAGTAATTGGCTTCGAAGACGTAGCTCAGGATGCCCCGGATGCGGGAGGCTCGCCAGTCGGTATCGCTCATCCCCTGGAAGACGACTTCCAGTTCGTCGATTGAGCTGACGCGGATCTCGTTGAGGTCATGGAAGGCTGCCAGCATCCGCTTGTAGGCCGCGTCGGCGTCCTTGACGGTGGCGTTCTCCAGGCAGACCGCAAATAGCATGGTCTCCAGAACGGGAAGTTCCGGCGGCTTGGGAAGTGCCGTATACCGCTTTTTCAAGCCGGTGAGCAGCTTCTTATAGATTTCCTGCTTGTCAGCAAGTTTCAGACGGGGAGCAGCGGCCATAATGCGTGTCTTCAACGGGTGTGGAAACAGATTTGTGGCTTGAGACCAGGAATCGCGGCAAGTAAGTCAAACCGGCTGACTCTTCTTACCGCACGGTGGACCGAATGAGAAGTCTCATCCAGTCAATGCCAAGCTGTCATGGTCTTCAAGTTGCCCGGGGCTTGTTGCTTCACTCATCCTTGGGGAGCTGCTCATGCTCTTCCAGTTCTGCTTCTTCAGCCTCGTCATCATCATTTTCATCGTCGTCGTCTTCGAAGTCATCGTCGTCTTCATCATCGAAGTCGTCGTCATCTTCGTTGTCATCTTCTTCGCCGTCTTCGTCGTCGGCGAAGTCATCATCGTCATCGAAATCTTCATCGTCTGCCAAATCATCCGAAGTGATTGCGGGGGGGACCGGAAACAGCTTATTGAGAGCTGCTTCGGCCGCGGCGTCGAGCTTGATGGATTTATCCAGGACGAAAGTCAATATCGGAGTCTGCTTCGTCATCAAGCGTTCGGCAACTTTGGACTGGAGAAATCCCCGTGCGGCAGTGAGGCCCTTCATGGTGAGGCCCTGGCGTTTTTCGTCGCCCATCACTGTCACGTAGACTTTCGCCTGCCGTAAATCTTCCGTTGCCTCGGCCCTGAGGACAGTTACGTTCTTGACCCGGGGGTCCTTCACTTTAAACAGCACGGCCGTGCTGACCGCCTCTTGAATGGCGCGATTCACACGGGCTGTACGTCGAGTAGTCATGCGGTTGTGTACTTAGAATTCTGTCTGCGAATTGAGGAATCGAATTAGTTGTTAATGGATGATGTTGAGCCGTGAGTAGCGAAATCTTGTAAGAGTTCCGCTGATCTACGGTAACGCAGCGGAACTCTTGCGAGATTCCGCTACGGCGTCGTGGTCAATCGAAATTACTTAGCTCAACGTCCGTTTTACCTCTTCGATTCGATAGGCTTCGAACAAGTCTCCCTCTTTCACATCGTTGAAGTTGTCGAGACGGATACCGCACTCGAATCCTTCGCGGACTTCCTTGACGTCGTCTTTTTCACGCTTCAGCGAGCCAATACTGTATTCGTTCAACACGCGGTGATCGCGGATGACGCGGACCCGGTTCGACCGTTCGATCGCTCCGTTCAACACGCGGCAACCGGCAATCGTGCCACCGACACGGCTGATGAAGAAGGTACGCAGCACGAGTGCCCGACCTGTCGCCACCTGTTGCAGTTCCGGCTTCAGCAGGCCTTCGAGGGCGAGCTTAATGTGATCGATGACTTCGTAAATGATCTGGTATTGCCGAATCTCGACCCCTTCACGCTCGGCCAGAATCTTGGCTCGATCTTCAGGAATCACATGGAAGGCAATGATGACGGCACCCGTTGCTCCGGCCAGATAGACGTCGCTCTCGTTGACGCCACCGACGCCGTCGTGTACGACCTTCACTCGAACTTCCGGATGCTCGAACTTGCCGAGTTCATGCCGGAGTGCTTCGAGAGAACCTGGTGAATCGGCCTTGATGATCAACGGCAGATCGCGGATCGCACTTCCCTTGACCATGGCCAGCACATCTTCGAGCGTGCGCGTCTTGACCTTGGAGGCCAGGGACGTGAACCGCTCGTTGATGCGGCGTTCATCAGCCAGCTGACGAGCGGCATCCGCATCGGCCGTGACGACAAACTTGTCTCCGGGACTCGGGACCACGTCCAGGCCAGACACCTTGACCGGAGTCGAAGGGCCAGCCGAAGTGATGTCTTTACCCTGGTCGTTGTAGATATTACGGATACGACCGACGGACTCACCGCAGACGCACATGTCGCCGATCTTCATCGTGCCGCGTTGCACCATCAACCAGGCCACCGTACCGCGACCTTCATCGCGGAAGGCTTCCAGGCACACACCGGCGGCGGGTGCATCGGGACTGGCCTTGTATTCATGCAATTCGGCAGTCAGCAACAAGGTCTCGAGCAACTTGTCGATACCCAAGCCGGTCAAGCCGGATGTTCGCACCACTTCGACATCGCCACCCCATTCGGCAGGCATGATTTCGTAGCGAGCGAGTTCTTGCAGCACCTTCTGCTCGTTGCGGCCAGGCAAGTCGCACTTGTTGAGTGCCACGATGATCGGCACACCGGCGGCCTTGGCGTGGGCAATCGCTTCCGCAGTTTGCGGCATCACACCGTCATCGGCTGCGACGACGAGGATGATGATGTCGGTGACGTTGGCTCCACGGGCACGCATTTCGGTAAACGCGGCGTGGCCTGGCGTATCGACAAAGGTCAGCTTGTGACCGTTCTTTTCGACCTGATAAGCAGCGATATGCTGAGTGATACCACCCGCTTCTCCGGCGGCCACATGAGCCCCGCGGATCGTATCGAGCAGCGTCGTCTTACCGTGGTCGACGTGACCCAGGATCGTGATAATTGGCGGTCGGGCAACGGCTCCTTCCACAGATCCCTCATCTTCCTCTTCCTGGAAGAGTTCCTGTTCCAAGTCGCGTTCGCGGCGAATCGACAGATCAACGCCCACTTCCAACGCCAGCTCAATCGCCAGATCCTCATCAATGAGCGAATTGATGTTGGTGGCGACACTGGGATTGCTCATGAACAGAATCTTGAGCAGATCCTTGGCGGGACGTCCGATGCATTCGGACAAGCTGCGGATCGAGATCGGCAATTCAATCTCGGCAGAAGTCTTAATGGGGGCGGTAAACGACTTGTGCTTTCGAGCGGGTTTGAACCTGCCGAATCCACGTTCGTCTTCGCCTTCGACTTCGCGGCCACGCTTCGCCTGCCGTGCCTTGCGGCTGTCTTCCAGACCAGCTCCGCCCTTGACGCCGGCCTTGGCTCCCTTGGCCTTGTTTTGCTCAATCTCTTCCTCAAGCGTCAGCACACCGCGTTTGCGGGGCACGGCCTTGTCGTCGCCGGGCTTCTTTGTTTCCGGGTGACCCTTGTGCTTTTGCAGCATTTGCGCCAACGGCTTGACGTCATTGATCGTCGTGCCGGTGGGGAGCTTCATATCCGGCTTCTGAGCAGCCGGCTGCGGAGCGATTGTCGGACCGCGGAACTCGGGCATCGGCGCAAACGTCGGCAGGTTGGGACCGGGCCGCGTCTTGGGCCCCTTCTTCAAATTGGCAGCATCGTTCGCCGCTTTCGACATGTCCACAGTCCCCTGTGGCTTCATGTTGTAAACGGGACGACGGCCACCAGCCGGGGCAATGTAGTCATCGCGCCGCAACGGGTTCCCGCGCTTGACCGGCAGGCCGGTCGCGGATTCGCCTTCCGCGATCTCCTCGGGCTCAACTGCTCCTTCGTCACCAGCGGTCTCGTCAGCCGGAAGATCGGTAACGTCCTGAATGACGCTGGCGTCGCCGGCTTTCGACTCGTCGGCGCTCGTGGTCGAAGCGAGAGGAGTCGTGGTGCTCGAAGATTCGACGACCGGTGCGACCAGAGTCTCCGCGGCTGTCGTCGCCGTCGTCGAAACGATCTGCTCTTCGGTCGTGCCCGTGTAGGAATCTGATTCCGTCTGGGTCGGAACTTCGGGCGGTGCCTCCGCTGTGGCCACGGCGACGGTTGAATCGTCGTCATGATCCACGTCTCCGCCGGCGACACGCTGCTTGGGAGCGAGACGTGCGGGTTGCGGACGCGAGGCCATCAAGTTCTGGAGCGGCTTGTCGAAGCTCTTAACCACTTCGCGCACAGGGGGCACAGCCACCGCTTTGGTCGCCGGCGCGCTCGTACCGCTCGATTGCTTGAGGTAATCGAGAACTTTGTCTTTCTCTTCAGGCGAGATGCTCGCAAGGGCCGAATTCTTGAGGATGACGCCAACCTTGGCGCACGCCTCAATGAGGTCCTTGCTGTCCATATTGAGCTCTTTCGCCAGAGCGAAGATACGAATCTTCTGCAAGCCGAAGTCTCCGTGAGATGTCGGTAACGAAATCGGTTCGGGACTGAACTTCGCACTCGGCAGGCACCGTGGCCCACCTATATTTAGCGCGATTCGAAACCCAAACCAACAGTTTAGCGGGATTTTTCAATTGTCCCACACTGCGCCTCACCGTGAGTCGCAGCCCCGTTACCATTGCCGTAATTGGCGCCGACACAGGT
This sequence comes from Planctomycetaceae bacterium, assembly GCA_021732415.1. Lineage (GTDB taxonomy): Bacteria > Planctomycetota > Planctomycetia > Planctomycetales > Planctomycetaceae > JAKFVC01. The sequence goes on along the minus strand of JAKFVC010000098.1, from coordinate 248 downwards.
TCTTGTCCCGATGACAAATTATAGTCGAAATTGGAATGGCCAGCTGCCCAACCCCGTCGAACACGGGGGACAATTCTGCACCGTTCCAGCAGTTTCTACCGTCTGTCACACTTTACCAGCCGTTACACGTCGTCCAGCTACCGTTCAGTTGTTTTTGATTCACATCCTCAATTATTGCGTTTGGTTATTACCGAATTTATGTCTCTGATCCTAGCTCCCCTCGCCCTGGTACTCCGGGGAGAGGGGCC
>JAKFVC010000168.1 GCA_021732415.1 Planctomycetaceae bacterium | reverse complement strand
GATGTGCCCTTCGTGCCTGACACGTTTGTTTCCCAAAGACATCAATAGACGGTCGCCGATAGAATTGTCCCGGCAGAGTTCAAGCCGGCTAAAGTCGGAGAACTCACCGATACTAAGAGAGCGTCAAGCAGCTACGAACCCATCTTTCTTGAAGCATGAACACGCGGCCAAACGCTTCACAACGAACGGGGCAGTACCAACGATCAGGAACGGTTAAAGTCTGTACCACATTTGAGCGAAATCTGGTTCAGAGACCGGTTTCATCCCGCAATCAGGTCCACGGCGATTTGTTCGACGGTGAAATTGTGGTGTGTTCAGTTTGTACGTGATCACCGAATTTGATATCGTCAAGAAGACACTGAGACTCAGTCTCAGCCCATCGTCTCTTGCGACTAGCCACTGCCGGATCGGTACAGCCAAAGCTTGACGGACAGTCCGTTTCGTTGAAGTCTCTGTTCCTGAGGTGTTGGCATGTTGAGTTTTCGGCAGCGGCGGCGATGTGGTTTTACGTTGATTGAACTTCTCGTGGTGATTGCCATCATCGCGGTCTTGATTGCATTGTTGCTCCCGGCGGTCCAACAGGCGCGCGAGGCGGCCAGACGGACGCAGTGCAAGAATAATCTCAAGCAGATTGGCCTGGCGCTCCACAACTATCACGACATTTACAACCGCTTGCCGATCACCCAGTACGATTCGCAGCCGTCCGGTGACTACCTCACGCTGACCTGCTGGACGCGGGCCATCTTCCCGCAGCTGGATCTGGCAACCATCACCAACAGCTGGGATAACACGCAAAACTTCAGCGTGGGCTCGAATGCTGTTCTCAATCGAACTGCGATTCCGGCTTACAAATGCCCCTCCTCGCCCGCCCCGATTGTCGGGAGCTGGACCTCGGCGGGGGGAACGCTGGATCCACAACAGTTTACCGCGGACAGCAGCGGCAAATATCCCGGGGGTATCTGCGAGTACTCCTGCGTCGCCAATTCGCAGATCGCGCCGGACACAACTCCGAAATTGTCGGGCGTTGGCATGATGAATTACAGCACGGCGGCCAATCCGGCCGAAGTTTCGAAACGATTTGTGGATGTGACTGACGGCTTGTCGAACACAATGATGCTCGGTGAAGTGTGTGGCGGCGCGGACAATTACACGACCAGCATGCAGCGCGACGGGACCTCGCAAAAACTGCGTTTCCATAACTGGGCCGGCCAGAATCGCATTTCGTTTCGCGATTACAAAGACAACGGAACGGCCAGCGACGCATCGTTGGATCCCTGCCTGGTGAACTGCTTTGGCGGCGCCGGCGGTTCGAATCTGTTTAGCTTCCACACCGGCGGAGCACAGATCACCCTGGGAGATGGATCGGTGCGGTTTATTTCGGAGAACGTCGACTTTTACACCGTATGTCGGCTCGTTACCTGTCAGGATGGCCTGCCTGTCGGCGAATATTGATCGAGCTACGCTGATCGTTCAGTAGGGCCTTTAGTACCTGTATAGAAAAGTCATATATGCCGCTGCGTAAAGTCTGGCTGAACGTGCATCGCTGGCTGGGGCTGACCGTGGGTCTATTGTTCGCATTCAGCGGCCTGACGGGCAGTTTGATTGTGTTCAATCTCACGCTGGATGAGTCGCTCAATGCGAGTCTCAAGCTGACTCGCAATCACGGAACGCAGACGCCCGTGACGGACATCGTGGCCGCTGCAGAACGACGTGCTCCTGCCCCCGGACGCGTGGTCAATGTCTTCTATCCCCGAGTCGCCAACGGCACGTTTACTCTGCACTTTCGAGATCCCGAGAAATCGAACAAGTCGGAGACGACGGAAGTCTTCGTTGATCCCGTCACGGCCGAGTTCCTTGGCCAGCGAATTAAGGACAGCGGCGTGTTGGCCTGGATCTACCGGTTGCACTCGACGTTACTGGCCGGGGATTCAGGCAAAATGCTGCTCGGTGGAACGGCCTTGGCGGCGTTGGTTTCTCTGACGAGCGGTTTGATGTTGTGGTGGCCGTTGATCCGGAAAGGTTTCCGTATTGGCTTCGGCATTCGCCAGCGGACATTGCTGTTTGATCTACATAAGTCTCTGGGAGCGTCGTTTTCGGTGGTCCTGTTGCTGGTTGTCGTCACGGGGATCTACCTCACGCTGCCCGGGTTGATTAAGCCGTTGGTGACCACGATTTCCGCCGAGACTAAATTGCCGGCGAAGGTCAAATCGAAGATCCCGAAGCCGCGAGGGCCGTCCATCAATCCGGATGCCGCGGCCAGCACCGCCTTGGCTGAGATGCCAGGTTGCCGGTTGATGTCGATCGAACTGCCGATCAAGCCTGACGATGCCTATCGCGTGTTTGTCCGCCAACCCGGAGAAGTTGGCCAACTGCGAGGAGTTGGCCGGGTCTGGGTCGATCAATACAGTGGGAAAGTGGTGGCGACACGGGACTGGCGCAAATTCACATTCGCGGACACCGTGTTCCGCATTCAGCTAGCGCTCCACTCGGGAGACGCCTTCGGCCCTGCGGGGCGTTGGATATTCTTCGTCGGTGGCCTCGTTCCAACCGTCCTGTATGCCACGGGCTTCCTGCTGTGGCGACGGCGCAGCAGACAACGCAAATCCTCGATCCAGGTCACCGATTCCCGACACCCCAATTCCGAGCCGGTCCCGGATCAACTGATCGCAGCGACATAACACATGCCGGACCGCCCCATGAGTTCCGGCTTGGGCCGAAACGCCATCGCAGACAGGCCGCAGTCGACAGGTCAATTCTCCTCGACAGTCCATTCGGCATCGTAAATTTGTGCGTCATGTCCGTGACCAGACTCGTCCTTGATGGTCGTTCCCTTTCCGGCGCTAAAGCGATACAACGCGAGTGTCTTCGAGTCTGACTCAAACATTACGGGCGGTGAGAATTGCTTCGTGTAACGAACTCCGCGCGAGATGCGCACGGAGTGGACCCGGCCGTCGAAGAAGCGATCATTCTGGCCTGAGGGTAATTTGCTGGGGGACACGCCGCCGATGTAAAGTCCGCCCTCGGTCTCCGGCAACACAAATGCAGCCGTCTGTGGCGTGCCCTGTTTCCCGTCGACGAACAACTGCAGATCTTCTCCACGGAAGATCCCTGCTAAATGGACAGTCTTATTCAGTGTCACAGGTTGTTCGGTGAGGATCAGGTGAGATTCTCCCTGTAGTCGCCGCGCGAGTCCCCAGGTTCCCTGTTCGCGGTCGAGATAGATCGCCATCCAGTCGGGGCCCAACCAGGATATCACATTGCTCAGCCGCTTCCCGGTCGGTTCGACGATTGCTTCCAGTGTATAAGTCTGACCGGCAGTTGGATTCAAAGTCGGAACGGCCACGTAGCTCGACGTGCCGTTGAACGACAAGGCATATTCCTGTTTGTCGGTTGGTGCTTGGTTACTCCCTCCAAAGTAGAAGAAAGCTGTGACGACGAGGCTCAAGAGCAGCAGCGCAGCTAGACCGCCGATCCACAAACGAGAGGCCGCACCTGTTCGAGTTTGCTGAGATTGTCCACTAACGGCGGACGAACCTGCCGTCGCGATCTTCAGTGACAACGTTGGCGAACCAGAATCTGCCGAACCAGTGTCGCGAATCGAGATCGCAGTCGGTTCGGTCTGCGCGGGCAACTGCAATCGTTCCAGCGCTGCAATGACCTCGGCAGCGGTCTGAAACCGTTCGCTCGGATCTTTGGCCACCATTTGAGCAAAGATGCGTTCCAACTCCGGCGGAAATTGTGCCTCAGCGGTCGTTAATGCAGGGATCGGCTGACTGATGTGCGACAAGACCGTATCGAGGGCCGTGGCGCCCTTAAATGCCTGGCGGCCTGTCAACAGATAGAACAGCGTGCAGCCCAAACTATAGATGTCCGACCGGGCATCGGCTTGACGCACGTCGCGAGCCTGCTCGGGAGCCATATAGGCCGCGGTCCCCAGGACCATCCCAGAGTTCGATAACTCAGTTGCCGTGTTGCCGGTGTCGGCATCCAGACGAGCGAGTCCCATATCGAGGATTTTGACTATGCCCCGTTCATCTCGTAGCAGATTCGCCGGTTTGATGTCCCGATGCACGACCCCTTGCCGATGGGCGTAATCCAGTCCGCGTGCGGCCTGCACGACGCAATCCACCGCGGCCGCCACAGACAATCGCCCCTGAGAACGCACCGTCTGCTCGAGATCTAGGCCGGTAATGAACTCCGTAATTAAGAAGTGCAGTCCGTCCTGCTCGCGAGCATCCAGCGCGGCGACGATGTGCGGATGTGTCAGTCGTGCGGCGGCCCGGACTTCGCGGTTGAAGCGTTGGATGAGCTGGGGATTCTGCTGAATTTCTGGCCGCAGAACTTTTAACGCCACGATGCGTCCCATGCGGACATGGAGAGCTTTGTAAACCGTCCCCATGCCGCCGCCGCCAATGCGGTCGATAATCTGGTAGTCCCCCAGCTTTTCCGGGACTTCAAGCACAGCCGCCGGAGCCGCGGCACCGACGCGTGTCTCGCCGAACAAACTGGCCAGCCAGTCAGGATTGGCTTCGGGGAAGCGTTCCGTGTAATCCGCGAGTCGGACCGTCTCTCCCGCACGTTGACGATATTCGATCTCCAACGGCAACAGGTCGCGCAGCGCAGCCGATCGTTCAGCCACAGTGAGTTCGCCTAATACCTGTTCCAACACAGGTGGCTGCCCCGACTGCCAACCGGCTTCAAACTGGTTGCACAGGCGATTGATGCGCAGCATCTGCGTTTCGAGCAGGGCTTCGGAATCCAGGTCACGCGGCTCGCTCAAAGTTCAATGTCCCTTTCCCACAGGCGCTCAATCAGGTTCGTCTTACGTTCGATGGTCCGCCGGACGCAACCGATCCGCTCGGCAATCTCGGTGGTGTTATATCCGTCCAACTTCATCAGAGCGATGCGCTGCAAGTCAGGATCGCCCGTACTGTCGAGCCGCGCCAGCAGAATGTGCAATTGCTCGGTCATTTCCGCGGCGAATTCCGGAGTCGGCTCGCGACTGATGATCTCGCTTAGAGGCACGGGCATAGGCTTGGACATCGGCGCGGTGGAGTCCGGTGTTGCCGTTTGTCCGGCACCACCCCGTTTTTGGCGATTTTCGCCACGAATCAAATCGACCGATTTATGGAGCGTGATCGCCATCAACAATGGCCAGAGGTTGTCACTGTCCAGCAACTGCGTAAACCGGCCCTCGCGAGCCCCCAGGCAAAAGCTCTTGAACGCGCTGAGGGCCACATCCTCTTCGTCGGCCGACGCTCGAGGGACATGACTGAGTTTTCGTCGCGCGAGTTGAACCATGCGCTGAAAGTACTCTTCCCAGAGTCTCTGTGCGGCGACAGCATCGCCGGCTTTCAGTTGATTGATCCATTCGGTGACGGGAGGTGGCCAGGACATCGCTTGCAAACTCTCCGATGTGGGATCGTCAATCAGACGGATTCCCGTTGATTTCATTAAGTCGTCGGACGATCGAAGGAGCCGATTCGATTGGTGATTCGAGTCGATGGGAGGGTGAGGGACCCAGAGGGTACCCCGCCGAACCGCATAGTCTGGTGAGGACCGATAAACGCTTGCGGTTCGGCAGGAGCCTCACCCTCCCATGACGATCCCTCACGACTTGGTCCCACGGGGACCTCACAACCTTTTCTGCTGGAAACGTTTCTAGTCGGGTTCTTCGCCCAAAAAACAGATTTTTCGACCATTTTGTCGCAAATCCGAATTCGATGGCGAGCCTTGTGTGGTGGGCCACTGCGGCACGGGTTCCGGCACATCACCGTCTGATGTTTTTCACTGTCTGATGTTGTGCGGTCTGGCCTCCGACCGAGCAACCCGAACCGCAGCCACCGAAGCCGGAAATTGTAACACACAAGATGGGGTCACCCTAGTTGATTTCAGGAGAACTTGAGATGAAATTCTTAGCAAGCTTTAGTCCATGGGGCCGGAAAGGCCGTCGTCGGATGGCCGGTCAACAAACGCATCTGGCGATCGAGTCACTGGAAAACCGTGCAATGCTGACCGCCAGTCCGCTGCCGGTGTTGATGGTCATCGCTGACCAGCATGATTTCTACTACCAAGAGTATGGCGATACGCGGCAGTCGCTGGAAGCGGAAGGAGTCGAAGTCCAGGTTGCGGCGACCACGACCGCCTACTCGTTGCCCCACTCCGGTTCGGGGGAACCTGAGGGCACCGACGGCGGCGTCAATCCGGATCTGACGCTCGCGTCGGTCGATCCGGACAACTACTCTGCGATCGTCTTCGTGGGAGGTTGGGGTTCTTCGATGTATCAGTATGCCTTCCCTGGCGACTATACCAATAACAGTTACGACGGGGATCTCGGCACCAAGCAGGTGGTGAATGACCTCATCAACGAGTTCGTGGCACAGGACAAGTACGTCGCCGCAATTTGCCATGGCACAACCGTCCTGGCATGGGCTCGAGTCGATGGTGTCAGCCCCCTGGAGGGCAAGCACGTCTCGGTTCCGTATATCGGTTCACCCGCAGTCAACTACCAGGGAGTTGACTACGGCTACTATCAGTTGGGGCAGTACGAACAGGCCGTGGCGAACGGTGCCATCGCCAACACGGTCAGCGGTCAATATGGCGATACCGAGACGGTGGCCGATGACGTGGTCGTCGACGGCAAAATCATCACCGCGGAAAATTACGACGCCGCACTGCAATTCGGACTGACAATTGCCCACGAAGTCCAAACCGCCGCAGAAGATGCCGTCGAATTGCCGATGAATCAGGCCCCAATTGCATATGACGCGGCCTGGCAGCTGACGGAGAATTCGGCGGTAGGAACTGTGGTGGGGATGGTCTCGGCGACTGACCCCGATGCGGGACAGCAGGTGACGTATTCCATTCTCGATGGAAATATCAACAACGCATTTGCGATTGACCCGGTCACCGGCCAGATCACGGTCGCCAATGCGGCGGCGATGAACTTCGAAGCCTTGCCGGAATTTCAATTGCTGGTCCAGGCCACCGATAATGCCGAATCTCCGCTCAGCGATACGGCCCTGATCACGATCAGTCTGCAGAACGTGGTGGAACCAGCCATCTCGGGAGTGGTCCGGTTCGCCGATGACCTGGTAGTTCAAGGGACATCCGCCAGCGACGTCGTCTATATCTGGAGTGGCAGGACTGACGCCGAGGTTTGCATCTGGATGAATGATGTCTTCTACGGTGCGTACGACATGGACGTCGGCGGCCGAGTTGTCGTGTACGGCGGAGATGGCAATGACCAGATCTATGCCACCGACGCGCGGTTTCCGATCGCGATTTTCGGTGAGGGAGGCCACGATCAGATCACGGGGGGCTCGGCCGATGACATGCTGGATGGTGGCGATGGTGTGGACCGCCTGTGGGGAAGTGCCGGCGACGATCTGATCCGCGGCGGTGACGGGGACGATTTCTTGTACGGTCGAGAAGGGAATGACATCCTGATCGGTGGTGCGGGCAATGATTATCTGGATGGCGACATCGGGGCAGACCTGATGATCGGCGGCGCGGGTCACGATTACCTGAAAGGGGGCTCCGGCGAGGATCTGCTGATCGGGGGACTGACAAGCTACGATCAAGATAATTCTGCACTGGCCGCACTCCAGGCCATCTGGATCGGCCCGAACAGCCCGTCGGCGCGTCTGGGTCAACTGACGACCGGCAACAACGCCGGCGTCCATCTGGCCTGGGGCGAGACGATTCACGATGACGGCGCGTCGGACGTCCTCTGGGGCGGCGATGATGTGGATCTCGTCTTCACAGGACTGTCCGAAGAGTTGTATTTGCGTGTCGACGATCTTCGCGTATCGGTTTGAGTGTTCTCGAGACGTTGAGTGACGAACGACGGGCTGGGGCGAAATGCCCTCAGCCCGTCGTTCATTTTGCGCGGCACGTGCGAATTTCGGCGAAGGAATTAGCCTCTCGGTGCGAAGGTAATGCCTCCAACTTCTCGCCAAACAGTCACAATCGACAAAACAATATACTTTGATACAACGCTTTGTTCCGATGTCATATTGCGTATCAAGACAAGTAGGATATATTGAGGATTTCACGATCCATCTCTCTGCGGCGCCCTTCTTTGCCGCACGCTGGTTCGATTCCATCTATCGTTACTGAGGACCAAAGAAATGCGTTTAGGTCGTCGTTCTGCCCGTGGTTTCACGTTGATTGAATTGCTGGTGGTCATTGCCATCATCGCCGTACTGATTGCGCTCTTGTTGCCGGCCGTCCAACAGGCCCGCGAGGCTGCTCGTCGTTCACAGTGTAAGAACAACTTGAAGCAGTTCGGCCTGGCCATGCACACCTACCATGACACATTTTCCACATTCCCGATGGGCCACGACTGCTTTACGGACAAACTGCCGAGTGGCACTACGTGGACGCGGCGGCTGAGTTTCTTCCAGGGATTGCTGCCGTATATCGATCAAGCTCCGCTCTACAATCAGATCAACTTCAGCTACACGTCCTACTATTGCACCGGCGGCTTCACCGCACAATTGATGGCGTCCGTTCCGCCGGCCGCCTGCCCGAGCGATCCCAATGGCGGCCGTAAAGGTGCCGTGCCAGCAATTCGGGGATTGCACTCGAGCTACTTGCCGATTCAAGGTTCAGACCTGATCCCGGTGGCGGTGCCCTATAAATCAAACGGGATGTTCTATACAGCATCCAGTACTCGGCTTCGCGATCTGATCGACGGCTCGACGAACACGGCCATGATGTCGGAGATTCTGGTGGGGCCAGATGATCCTTCGACGATCAACCGCCCCGGACAAGTCTGGGAAAGCTACGATGGCAATACAACGATTACCACGTTGTACCCGCCGAACACCACGATTACGGATATCATCCCGACTGGTTGCGTGACATCGCCGCGTGCCCCCTGCACAACTTCGGGCACGCAGACCCGCTTGTCCGCTCGCAGCATGCATGTTGGGGGTGCCCATGTTTGCCTGGCAGATGGATCCGTGCGATTTGCGTCCGACAATATCAACACTCTGACTTGGAACTATCTGGGCCAAATTAACGATGGCACAGTCATCGGCGACTGGTAATCTGCCGCATCAGCCGCGACCGAGTGATATGCAGGCGGGGAGGAATCTCCCCGCCTGTTTCATTTAGAGCGTGTTTGGGAAGCGAAAGGCAAAATCTCACGCAAAGGCGCCAAGGCGCAAAGTATTCATCTCAATCTTCTTTGCGCCTTGGCGCCTTTGCGTGAGATAATTTCTCTGCAATGCGTAGGTATGGCGCAAATCAAAAGTCAATGCGATCTCCTTTGGAAGAAGACCGGCGAGCCTGGCGGTATTTTCGCGGCGAGAGTCCCGTTGCCTGGCGGAATTGTCGGGTGAATGCACTTTGATCGGCATATCCTGCGTCGACGGCGATCGTCGCGATTGGGGCGTCGGTTTCGGACAGCAGGCGTTCGGCGAAATCAATCCGCAACTTCACCAGCCATTGCCCCGTGGTCAAGCCGAACACCTGGACCATGCGGCGGTCCAACTGGTACCTCGACATGCCGGCCAGCTCGGCGAGTTCCGGTACGCTGGGAGGGACTGCGATGTTCGCTTTGGCGTAGTCGACAACGACCGCGAGTTGCCGGTAATCGTCCGAGTTCGAGTCGGGCACCCGCAAATCCTGCGACACTCCGACAAGTCCCGCCGCCTGGCCGTCGGGGCGGAGCAGGGGGAGTTTGCTCGTCAGACACCAGCCGACATCGCGTCCGGGGTACACGTGCAATTCCAACTGCATCAGCAGCGGCCGCGCGGATTTCAGCACGCGGCGATCCTGCATTTCATAGCTTTCACCCAGTGGCGGCCGAAAGACCTGGCTCGCGGTCCGGCCGACGATCTGGGACTTGTCCTGCAACCCGCAACGCTCGACCAGAGTGTGATTCACGACCGCATATTCGCAACGCGCATTCTTAATAAAAAAGACGATGTCCGACAATTGGTCAAACAGTGCTTCACCCGTGAACGGGCTTTGCAACTGGGCTCCGATTTGATTAAACAGGTTCGTACTGAGCATCGTCAAAGTATGCGCATTTTTAAGTCAATTGTCATTAGATGTTCAAGATGCAAAACCAATCGCGGCTATAATCGTGTTGGTACTGACAGAAAAATGGAACGACAGAAAAATGAAGAGGGGATTGGACACTGGATCGGTTCGTCCCATCTTCGTATCTTCTCATATTTCTGTCGTCACATTTTTCTGTCAAAAGCTTTCTGCACGATCAAAATCAAATCACGCCAACATACTCACGAATTCTTCTACAGTATGAGGAAATGAATGTCATGTTAGATTCGTCCGCTGTCTTCCGTGGCTGCCTCCCCGCCTTGATGACTCCGTGTCGCCCCGATCGCACGCCGGATTACGACGCACTCGTCCGTAAAGGCCAGGAACTCGTCTCTGCCGGGATGCGTGCGGTTGTCTATTGTGGGTCGATGGGGGACTGGCCGCTGTTGACCGATCAGCAGCGACAGGAAGGAGTCGGCAGACTGGTTCAGGCCGGTGTGCCGGTGGTCGTCGGGACGGGTGCTCAGAACTCCAGCCTGGCAGCAGCTCATGCGGCACATGCCCGGCAGGTCGGGGCGGCCGGGCTGATGCTCATTCCACGCGTGTTGTCTCGCGGTACTTCAGTGGCCGCACAGCGGGCTCATTTTTCCGCGTCGCTGCAGGCTGGGGGCGACCTGCCGGCGGTCATTTATAACAGTCCGTACTATGGCTTTCAGACGCGGAGCGAACTGTTCTTCCAACTCCGCCGCGAGCACCGCAATCTGGTCGGTTTCAAAGAATTTGGCGGAGCGGAGTCCTTGAGCTACGCCGCCGAGCACATCACCACCGGTGATCCGGAACTGGCACTGATGGTGGGAGTCGATACGCAGGTCTTTCATGGATTTGTCCGTTGCGGTGCAGTCGGGGCGATTACCGGCATCGGCAATGCGCTGCCTAAGCCGGTGTTACGACTGATCAGCCTCTGTGAGCAAGCGGCGGCGGGTGACGCGGAATCGCGTCGGTTGGCACTGGAGTTGGAAGAGGCTCTGCGAGTGCTCTCGCAGTATGACGAAGGTACGGATCTGGTGCTCTACTATAAGTACCTGATGGTGCTCGAAGGGAACCCAGAGTATGAGAACCACTTCAACCCAACCGACGCTCTCAGTTCGACACAACGTGAGTTTGCCAGGGCGCAATGGACGCTGTTTAAGAACTGGTGGAAGAACTGGAAAGGGGCCGCAGCATGACGATTTCCAGGATTCGGATGCGGGCAGTCGACTCTCACACGGCGGGGGAACCGACGCGTGTGATCATCGAAGGGGGCCCGGAACTTGGCGGAGGGACTCTGCGCGAACGGCTGGGGCGATTCCGTGAAACGGCGGATGTGTATCGCCAAATGGCAATCAACGAGCCCCGCGGTTCAGAGGCCCTGGTGGGGGCGTTGCTGTGCCGGCCGGACGATCCATCTTGTGCGGCCGGCGTCATTTTCTTCAACAATGCGGGATACTTGGGGATGTGCGGTCACGGCGCGATCGGCGTGGCAGTCACGCTGGCGCACCTGGGTCGCATCCAGCCCGGAGTTCATCATCTGGATACACCGGTCGGGCGGGTGGAAATCCACTTGCTCGGGACCAATTCCGTGGCCATCGAAAATGTTCCCAGTTATCGCTATCGAACCCAAGTCAGCGTAGAAGTGGAAGCGTTAGGAACGGTCACCGGTGACATCGCCTGGGGAGGCAATTGGTTCTTCCTAGTCAACGGCTCGCCGATCCCGCTGCAGGCAACTCAGATCCGGCAGTTGACGGATGCCGCCGAGGCTGTGCGTGCAGCGCTAGTCCGCGAAAAGATTACTGGGGCAGGGGGTGAGGAAATCGACCATATCGAATTCTTCGGGCCGCCGGGATCTCCCACGGCGCACAGTCGGAATTTTGTGCTCTGTCCCGGGGGAGCGTATGATCGCTCGCCGTGTGGCACGGGCACCAGTGCCAAGCTGGCGTGCCTCGCCGCGGACAACAAGCTGCAGCCGGGGGAAACCTGGATTCAGGAGAGTATCATCGGGAGTCAATTCACCGCCAGCTATCGCGCGGCACCCTCGGGCCGCATCGTGCCGAGAATTGAGGGGCAGGCCTATATCTGTGGAGAAGTCGTGTTGCTGCAGCAATCTGGCGACCCGTTCTCCCATGGAATCGACTTGCGGGAGACTGCCTGATGGATGCCTCCGAGTCTGATCACGTTGTCATCGTAGGTTCCGGCATCATTGGCATTGCCTGCGCGCATTACCTCAATCAGGCCGGTCTGCGAGTCACCGTCATCGACAAAGGGTCGCTCGCCGCGGGTTGTTCACATGGCAACTGCGGGTACATCTGCCCGAGCCACGTTCTGCCGTTGACGGAACCAGGGGCGATCGGCACGGCCCTCAAGTCATTGTTGAATCCGAAGGCTCCGTTTCGAGTCAAACCGCGATTCAGCCCGGCCATGTGGAATTGGATGTGGCAGTTTGCCAAGCGCTGCACTCATCGTCAGATGCTGACTGCAGGTGGACATCTTAAATCGATCCTCGACTCTTCGCTGATCGAGTACAAACAATTGATGCAGGTCGAGAAGCTGGAATGCGAATGGACCGAGAACGGTCTACTCTATGTCCTGCAGACTCCGCACGGGATGCGTGAATTTGCCCAGACCGATCGGTTGCTGACTGAGCACTTCGGAGTGACGGCACGTCGCCTGGAGTCCGCCGAACTGCCCGACTTCGAACCGGCACTGAAACAGGGACTGGCAGGAGCTTTCCACTATCAACTCGACGCATCCATCCGACCTGATTTACTGAACTCTGAGTGGACACGGCGATTACAAAGCCGCGGGGTTAAATTCATCGAGAATTGCGAACTGCTGGGGATCGACAAGGCGGATGGTCGGGTGACCTCGCTGAGGACTTCGCAAGGTGCCATGCCTGTCGGTCGACTCGTGCTGGCGGCGGGAGCACTCAGCACGCGCTTCTCGTCGATGTTGAACTGCCCAATTCCGATCGAACCGGGCAAGGGATATTCAGTGACCATGGAGCGGCCTGAAATCTGCCCGCGCTATCCGATGCTGTTCCCCGAACATCGCGTCGGCGTTTCCCCGTTCGCCAATGGCTATCGGTTGGGATCGATGATGGAATTCGTCGGCTATAACACGGAAATTCCCGAACGTCGCATTCAGCAGTTGCGAGATTCCGCGGCCCCGTACTTGGTCACGCCGGTAGGAGGCGGCCGCCCGGAACGCTGGTACGGTTGGCGGCCGATGACGTGGGACAGCCTGCCGATTATTGGCCAGGTTCCACGGTTGTCGAATGCGTTTCTCGCCACCGGCCATAATATGCTGGGGATGAGTCTCGCGACGGCGACGGGGCGACTGATCGCTGAACTGATGGAGAATCGCCCGCCGCATATTGATCCTCGTCCTTTTTCGCCCGCTCGATTTTGAAAGCGGCTTCGGAATGGGAGGGCGAGGCTCCCGCCGAGCCTAAGACGAGCTTTAGCTCGGAGTCCGCCGAAGGCTGGATGTAATGCCTCCGGCGGACGCCGACCTGCGGTCGTCTTAGGCTCGGCGGGAGCCTCGCCCTCCCATCAGCCGGCTTTCCAAGCACGTACTAGAGGTTTTAGCGATGTCCAGATTTTCGCACAGCGCCCGACGACAATGCATCCTGATATTGATGCTGACCGTGGGGATCTTGTGTGGCGCACGCGGTGCCCGGGCACAGTCCAGGTGGTCACAGGAAAAGTTCCGGCAGACCCTGCAGAGCAAGAAGATCCACCCGCAGTGGCTGCCACATGACGCCGCATTGTGGTATGCCGTCGAGGAGCAGGCCGATAAGTGGTCGTACGTGCGCATTGATACGGCGACGGGAGAGAAAGCGACAAACGCTGATCCGAAGGCGCTGGATCTGCTTGGACAGCTGAAAGTTCACACATCCAAGCTGAACAGGTCGTCCAAAACTCGGTCGGGATCAGGGGGCGCTGGGTGCTCGTTGCTGTTCGTGAATCAACTTGCAGTGCAAGTCAGTTTGTCCTGGCTCAACTTCGACGGCGGAAGAGTCCATTACGCAACGGTCGCTCCAGGCGCCGAGTCTCGGCTGAGCACCTATGCGGGTCACTTATGGCAAATTGAAGATCCTTCTGGAAAAGTGATTGCCGTTGTCGACTCTGACCCGCGCCATCCGCGAGTCGTCATTGACGGGACCTCGCTTGCGCCCGCGGATGTCCAACCTCCGCCGAAGGGTCAAGCAGGTCTTTCACCGGATGGACTCTGGCACGCGAGCATTCGAGGAACGGAGGTCGCCCTTCGAGAAATCAAAACCGATCACGTCACGCAACTCTCGGCCAAGCTGCCCGCCGAGGCCCGCTTTCACGGCGCTATCGTCTGGTCACCCAAATCCGAGGCGTTCGTCGTCTCCGCAGCGGTACCGATTCCCATTCGCCAGTTGACACTGATCCAATCATCTCCACCCAACGAAATCCACCCCAAGCTAACGAAAGTCGACTATCGCAAGCCCGGCGATGATTTGCCGCAACCGGTGCCCGTCCTCTTCCGATTGGACAAGGGGACATTTCAAGCCACAATCATCGATCATTCTCAGTTTCCTCAGCAGTACTGCACTTCGACGCATCATGACTATCACTGGGCCGAAGATGGCCACGAGTTCTATTTCGATGTGAACTCACGCGGACATCAGCGATATCAGATCCTCGCTGTGGACCTCGAATCGGCGGATGTGCGGCCGGTTGTGGACGAAACGAGCAAGACGTTTATCGATTATAATGCCACGACCTGGCGGCACTGGTTGCCAACATCAGGCGAACTGTTGTGGACAAGCGAACGTAGCGGCTGGTGTCACCTGTGGCGCATCGACGTCTCGGGCCAACGGTCTCCGCAGCAAGTGACGACGGGCGACTGGGTGGTGCGCGAGGTTCTGCATGTTGATGCCGCGAGTGAAACGATCTTGTTCACCGCGAACGGTCTCCGATCCCGCGAGAATCCCTACCACATTCATCTCTGTCGCGTGAAGTTCGATGGCACCGAATTCCGGCAATTGACGGACGGTGACGGAATGCACGAGATCGACTTTTCCCCGGAGCATCGTTACTTCGTCGATACTTATTCTCGAGTCGACCAGCCACCGATCGTCGAGTTGCGGCGCACTGCGGACGGCAGTCTCGTCGCGCAAATTGAGCAAGTCCTGGAGTCGACATTCCACGACAGTGGCTATCAGGCACCCGAGCGGTTTGTCGCGAAAGGACGCGACGGCAAAACCGACATCTACGGGGTGATCGTGAAACCGTCAAACTTTGATCCGGCTAAGAAATACCCCGTACTCGAAGAAGTCTATGCCGGACCGCACTCCGCGCATGCCCCGCAAAGGTTTGGATCGCATGCCCGATTGCAGGCGTTCGCGGAGGCGGGCTTCATCGTCGTTCAAGCGGATGGCATGGGGACCAACTATCGAGGCAAGGCTTTTCATGATGTGTGCTGGAAGAACCTGCAGGACGCTGGCTTCCCTGATCGCATCGCCTGGATCAAGGCCGCAGCGGCGAGTCGGCCCTGGATGGATCTGTCGCGGGTGGGAATCATGGGCGGCAGTGCCGGGGGCCAGAATGCGATGCGGGCTCTCATTGATCATTCGGACTTTTATCACGTCGCAGTGGCCGATTGTGGCTGTCACGACAATCGCGTCGACAAGCTATGGTGGAATGAACAATGGATGGGCTGGCCATTGGACGACAGCTACTTACGCAGTTCAAACACGGAACACGCGGCAAGGCTCCGCGGAAAACTGCTGCTCATCGTGGGTGAATTGGATAACAATGTCGATCCCGCCAGTACTTATCAGACGGCAGGCGCCCTGCAGCGAGCAGGCAAACAATTCGACATGATGACCATCATCAACGCCGGACACGGGGCGGCCGAGACGCCCGCTGGATCCAGACTACGCCAACAGTTCCTGATAAATCACCTGCAGCCGGAGACGGCATCTCGATGATCACGGCATGAGTTATGATCGCCTCGAGGAGCGACTTGCAAAGCGCAGTCGTTCGCTTCTATGCTGTCCTCACACGAAATGTATGTGACTGCCAGTCGCCTCGTGCGTACGGTCCTGGTCGGACAGAATACCAACATGAATCTTGTGGAACTTGCCCAGCGCATCCGCACTCTGCGCCTGGATCAACGATTGACTCTGGAGGAAGTCGCGGCGCGTACCGGCCAGACTCGCAGCTGGCTGTCGAAGGTGGAAAACTTTCGTTTGACCCCCTCGTTACCGGCCTTGGCCGAGATCGCCCGTGCCCTGGGGGTCTCGATGTCCAAGCTGCTGGAAGGGCTGGATGACCGGCCGACGTTGGTCCTGGTGAAACCGGGCGAGCGAAAGATCATCGACCGCAATCAGTCTCCGCAGAACACGTCGGTCTACGAGTCCCTGGCCTACAAGCGGGCGTCGCGTTCGATGGATCCGTTCCTGATCACGATTCCCCCCGGAGTTGCCCGCGAAGAGGCCCTGCCTCATCCGGGGGAAGAGTTTTTGTTCGTCCAATCCGGTTCAGTCGATCTGGAGTATGACGAAGAAATTCACAAGCTGTCAGCCGGCGATAGTCTCTATTTTGACGCCACGGTCCCGCATCGCCTGATGAATCCGTACAAGAAACAAGCGGTCGTGCTCTGCGTGTTCCACTCTCCGTCAGATTGACGGCATGCGCTATCTATGAACGTCGCGACGGCAGCGGACTGATCGACGTATCACTTGGCGAATCGAGTATCGTGGGACGGGTCTCCAGGCCCGTCCGTCCAGGCTCTCTGCCTGAGATTGTCCCACCAGAACCAGGCTGGCCTCAATGAATCCGATACCTACGAAATTTAAGGGATCAGATTCACCACGGAGACACGGAGAACACGGAGAACACGGAGAACACGGAGAAATCTCCAGTCAGGGCTCCGTGGCGGAATTTCCTGTCTCCTGATGCACCAGACATGCCTTAGGGTTAATGATTCCGACCAGGAGGTGAGTCAGGGAATTGGATGCGTTGGGACAGAAAAGGGACGGACGGGCCTGGAGACCCGTCCCACGATACCCGCTCCGAAAACCACGCGAGCAGCCAGTCTGCTCGCCACACATTAACACATTCTTCGCGCAGGCCGAGTTGATTTATACTCACACATTGTGCATACTAGGACACATTGTTGATTCTCAGTCCCATGCATCGCTGACTGCAACCACCGGTCAATCTAGAAAGTCTGTTGTGAACGACCAAATCGCCTACCTGGGAGACCACTCTTGCAAGCACCTGGCGACAATTCTGAACCCAGAGACGCCGCTGCGGGTCTTCGCGGTGCTGGATCAACAGGCCTATGTGCATTCGGGCGCGAAGGAACTGATCGAACATCTCTTTCAACAGCAGATTACGACCCGCTTTACCGACTTCGAACCCAATCCAAAGTTGGAAGATGTGACGCAGGGCATAGAGCTGTATCGTCAGGCTCAAGCCGAGATTGTCGTGGCCATCGGCGGCGGGACGGCGATGGATATGGCGAAGCTGATTCGAACGTTGTCCCATAGTCCCGATCCCGAGGCAGTTGTTCGTGGGGAGTCTCCCATCTGGGCGTCCGACGTGCGCTTTGTCGCAGTCCCCACCACTGCGGGGACCGGAAGCGAGGCCACGCAATTTGCTGTGGTCTATATCGATGGCCAGAAGTTCTCATTGGACCATCCGTCGCTGCGGCCGGACATCGCGATTGTCGATCCGCAGTTGATGCGGACATTGCCGGCAGCGGTGACTGCGGCCACCGGACTGGACGCGTTTTGTCAGGCAATTGAATCGATCTGGGCGGTTGGTGCGACCGAGGAATCGCTGCGCTATGCATCCGAAGCGGCGGCTCTGGCGTTCGAGCATCTCCCCCGAGCCACGAACAATCCCGACAGCGAGTCACGTGCGGCCATGTGCCATGCCTCGTACCTGGCAGGCAAAGCCATCAACATCACTCGCACCACTGCAGCGCATGCGCTTTCCTATCCATTAACCTCGAAATACGGCGTACCTCATGGATTCGCGGTTTCCGTGACTCTCGCCCTCATGCTGGCCTACAACGCGGCCGTAACAGACGAAGACTGCCTGGATACTCGGAGCGCACGCGATGTTAAGCATCGAATTGCACGGATTCTCGAGATCCTGGGAGCGAACAGCGTGCAAGAGGGTTGTGCAGCGATCGCCTCGCTGCTGGCGAAACTCGGAGGCCCGACATCGCTGTCTGAGGCCGGGATTCAAACGCCACAAGCATTGCGTGACCTGATCGCCGCGGTGAATGTCCAGAGAATGTCGAACAATCCTCGTCGAACGACGCCGACAGCGCTCTTCGAATTGTTGTCACAAGCCCCCGAACCGACGCAAAGACCTAAGCAGGCGATCGCAGTATCCTCATAGGAATACAACGTACACTACTCGAAAGCGTAGAGACGCTCTTCTGCCATCCCGATGTCAAATCTCAAATTTGAAACCTCAAATTTCACCCTTCACCCTTCACAGAATCTGGTTCATCGTGAGCAATCCTACCATCATTCGACTGGCGATTTTTGATTGGGCAGGCACATCCGTCGATTTCGGCTCGTGCGCACCCGCGGCAGCATTCGCTCAAGTGTTTGCGCGGCATGGCGTGGCCGTGAGCGACGCGAATTCACGCGCCCCGATGGGGACTAACAAGCGCGATCACTTGATCGCCATGCTGAGCGTTCCCGAAGTCGCTGCAGAATGGCGAGCCATCCATCACCGAGACTGGAATACGACCGACGTCGACACGATGTATCAAGAATTTATCCCTGTCCAGCTAGAGGCTATTTCACGCCACTCGTCACTAGTGCCCGGTCTGCTGGAGGTGTTCGAAGAACTCCGCAACCAAGGGATTCGCACTGGCGGGACGACGGGGTACTTTCAGCAAGCGGCGGACGCGGTGCTCGCGGCAGCGCAAGCTCAGGGCTTCTTTCCGGATGTCAACATCTGTGCCGACGACGTCCCGGCCGGTCGCCCGGCCCCCTGGATGATCTTCCGGGTGATGGAGCGGCTGGGAATCTATCCTCCGACGTGTGTGGTGAATATTGGCGATACCATCGCGGACATCAAGGCTGGACTGGCCGCCGGCTGCTGGTCGGTCGGAGTATGCGACAGCAGCAGCATTACCGGCCTGTCTTTAGAGGAATATCGTGCACTCTCCGAGTCCGACCGGACCGAGCGGTTGCGTGCCACGGCAGAAGCCTTTTATGCAGCGGGCTGCCACGCTGTCATCAACTCCATCGATGAGTTGCCGGCGTTGATCGAACGCATTAATCAGGAACTCGCAGCCTCGCGCGGACCGGCCCAGTTGGTGGAACTCCAATCCGGCGCGGCGTGAAGGGGCTTTCTTGGGGACCTGTAGCCTGACACTCTGAGTCGGGAGCAATTCGACGAGGAGTACCCGACTTAGCGAGTCAGGCTACGGGCAGAGCTGCTATTCCTCGTCCACATCGTCCAATCGGGGCTTGGCGGATGCCGACCGAAACTCGGTGGGGGTTGCACCCGTTTCGCGTTTGAAGAAGCGTAAGAACGTTTCCAGATGCAGAAAGCCGGTTCTTAGCGCCACTTCATTCACTGTCAAAGCCGTATCGCCGAGAAGATGCATCGCCCGTGTCAGTTTTGAGCGACGGATGACCTCAGCGGGCGAGCATTTCAACGCTTTCTCGAACCGCTGCTCGAGAACACGCCGCGACGTGGCCACCGCAGCGGCCACGTCGGTAACCTGGATGGGAGAGCCGATCTGATCGCGCATAAACTGCACGGCATCTCTCACCAGCTGATCCTGGACAAAGACCGTATCGATCGATGTTCGCTCGGCGATGCGCCGCGGTGGAATCAGAATGGGTACTTCAGGTGGTGCGTTTCCGTCGATAATGCTGAGCAATAACTGCAGCGCCTGAGCCCCCACGCGTCGCGGTGACTGATCGATGAAAGCAATCGGCGTCGGCGCGAGGGCGGAAATCAGCGGGTCTACTTCGACGGCGAGGATCGCAATATCATCCGGCACCGACAGGTTCAGCTTGCGGCAGGTCAATGTGATTTCCTGGCCGATCGTGGTCGTCCAGACCAGAACCGCAGCAGGCTTGGGCAGCGACAACAGCCACACGGCGAGGCTCGACAACTGATCGCCGATGTTCAATGTGCCAAAATCGGGCTCGTGTTCAAACTCCGAGACAACACGCCCACTCGCCTTAATCGCTTCGCAGAACGATTTTTCGACCTGACCTGAATAATCGAGCCGCGGGGGGAATCCCACGACTCCGAAATTGGTCCAGCCGCGAGAGAGAAAGAACTCCGCGGCCATCTGCCCGCAAGCGACCTCATCCGAGACGACTTTGGGAATCTTGAGCGAGTGCTTTCCCAGCCACGAAACATTGACCGCAGGGATGCGACGCCGCTCGAGTTCCGCCGTGAGTTTTTTATCTGTCAAACGACAGATGACCCCATCCCCTGACCAGTTTGGCGGGATGGCGATGGCTTCATAGAAGCCACGGGGTTCAATCCAGAATTCGCAGTTGTTCTGTTCGAGGGCCTGTTCTGCGACCCCGGCCAAGACCTGGCGGCTCCACGAGGTGGAGGTCTGAATGAGTAATGCGATCCGTTTCGGGGGAAGATTCGCCATCGACTTCGCGATCAGGAATTATCGTCAGGCCCCAGCGAATCGTACCCGCTTTTCGAGGAAATCCGCCATTCATAAATCGTCACGCCTGGATCTATCACACCTTCAATTCCAAGCTCTGACCAACCCGAGTGTACCCGAAGGATGTGAAGATTGCTTAAAGAAACGTGAGAAAACTGTCACCAAAGACAGCGCAAAAAGTCATACCCAGAGTGGACGACTCACGGTAACTTTTGACCTACATGAACGCAACTGGTTCGGTCAGCAGTTCTGAACGGTTGCCAATCGGAGTTCCGGTTTCTTCATCACAACGGTTTACCCACGGTACCCGAGAATCGTAAACCCAGCCTCCACGCAGGAGACATTGCCATGTCGAACAAGCAAGCAAGTTCAAAATCTCAAGCACAGATTTTCGCATCCTCACTGCTGATCCTGGCGTTCATCGGGGGCTGCGGTACCGGTCCTGCAGGTGAAACGGCCACGGGGTTGGTGACCATCGGCGGCAAGTCAGCAACCAATGCTGAAGTGACGCTCTGGCTAACCTCTGAGGTCCCACACACTGCAGTCCTCATGACCAGAACAGATGAGACCGGACGCTTCAAGATTGTCCGGGAAGCAAATGTGGCGGCCGGCGAGTACACGGTCACTTGTAATAAATTTGTCAAACCGTCGGGCGCCGATCTTGGGCCTGACGATAAGCCGGATGAAGTTGATGCGAAAAGCATCGTCCCAGTCCGCTACCAGAAATCTGACAGCTCGCCAATCAAGATCGAGGTTCCGGCTGAAGAGCTCTCGATCAGTATCTCCAATCGTTAAACAAATTGCGCCCCACTTATTTGATTCTTGATTCCTTCAGCTCCTGCTTCGGGAACTGAAGTCTCCCTACACACCCTCAGTTTTGTGTCAAAAAGGAAGCCGTCATGCCACTCGTTCAAGTGAAGAAGACCAGCCGCACGGGGTTTACCCTGATCGAACTGCTCGTGGTGATCGCGATTATTGCGGTCCTCATCGCGTTGCTCCTGCCAGCCGTGCAACAAGCTCGTGAAGCGGCACGTCGTTCGCAATGCAAGAACAACCTCAAGCAAGTCGCACTCGCACTGCACAACTATCACGAGACGCATTCGGTTTTCCCGTTCGGGGGGGCTCGCGAAGGTTCGGCCTGGTCGGCCATGATTCTGCCGCAGATCGAAATGGGCAATGTTTATAATGCGATCAACTCGTGGGGCGAAGGCTCGGGCGACATTAAGAATTGGGGCAATAGCGCCGGGACGAATATCGAAGCCAAGACCAGAGCGTGTGAAACCGTGATGCAAGTTTTTCGGTGCCCTTCGGCGGCGATCCCCACAAACCTTGACGAGCGTGGCATTGGTGGTGGATATCGAATTGCACGTCGCGTTCCGGCCAGCTACATCGCCAATGCGTTTGGAACGGGCGGCGACTTGGACGACGACGCCGGCAGTGCCCTGAATGTCTGGAACAGTTCCGATGGCATCTTCGCCTTCGAGAAATCGCGTCAATTCCGTGACGTGACAGACGGACTCTCCAATACCGTGATGCTCGGCGAAGTTCTGCCTAATCTGGCCCGGACTTCGACGACCGTCGACGAACCGGTCTGGCCCAACGGCATCCAGGACCACTGGTACGTGGGCGGCGACGATTACGACGATATCTGTGATCTGTCCGAAATGATGGGTTCGACTGGCGTCATCATCAATTCACTCGCGGAAACGGCCTACGGCAGCCAGCACGAAGGGGGCACGCATGTTGCTCTCGGTGATGGATCCGTTCGCTTCATCTCGGAAAACATCAACTCCGCCACGTGGTCCTACCTCGGCAGCCGTGCCGATGGCAACGCAATCGGTGAGTTCTAATTGTTTCCGCCTGGCAAATCGAGGATGACTGGTCTCTCAGCTTGATGATATAATCGTTGGAGTCCAGTCACTCCCTCCTTACCACACTTTCGCAGTTTTCGCGGGCTATTATGCATTACGACGTCATAGTTATCGGTAGTGGAATCGTCGGCCTGGGACATGCCTGGGCGGCCGCGAAACGTGGCTTTTCGGTCGCGATTTTTGAAACGAATTCGCGTCCCGAGGGTGCCAGCATCCGCAACTTCGGCATGATCTGGCCGATCGGTCAACCGGCCGGTCGGGCTCGTGAGCTCTCGCTCAGAAATCAACAATTGTGGGAAGAACTCGGCCGAGCTGCCGGCTTCCCCGTCGAAAAATGTGGCTCGCTGTTTCTGGCGCATCACGACGACGAAATGGAAGTGCTCAAGGAGTTCGCGACGTCCGCATCATCCTCAGACCTGCCATTGGATGTGCTCGGTGCCGAGCAGGTTCTGAAACGCATGCCGGCAGCCAATCCTCAGGGTCTCGTGGGCGGGTTGTTCAGCGAATCGGAACGACGCGTCCACCCGCCCACGGCGATTGCGTCGATCGTCTCTTATCTCAAAGATGTCGTCGGAATCGATTTCTATTTCGAGACGCCCATCACCCGGGTCAAGGATGGTGAGATCGCGGCCGCGGATGGTAGAACCTGGACGAGCGATCGCATCATCATCGCCAACGGTGCTTACTTCAAAACACTCTTCCCGGATCAACATCGCGACCAGCACTTCAAGATCTGCAAGTTGCAGATGCTGCTTTCCGCGCCACAGCCCACAGGCTGGGTGCTCGGGCCGCACATGGCCAGCGGGCTGACGTTGCGTCACTATTCGGCATTCAACATTTGCCCGAGCATTAGACAGGTTCGTCAACGTGTCGCCGACACAATGCCGGAACTCGACCGCTATGGCATCCATGTCATGGCCTCGTCGACGCCCAACGGCGAACTGATCCTGGGCGATTCTCATGAATACGATGACGATATCGAGCCGTTCGACAAGGATGAGATCGATGAGCTGATGATGCGCGAGATTAGCAAGGTCCTGCTCATCCCCAATCCGGCGATCTCGCGTCGCTGGGCCGGTTTCTATGCCAAGCATCCCCAGCGCATGTTTTCGATCCGCGAAGTTGAATCGAATCTATATCTCGTCAACGGCTTCGGCGGCAATGGCATGACGCTCAGTCTCGCTGTGAGCGAATCGGTCATTGAACGCTGGGAAACCGCGAAGACCTGGGAGGTGAGTAATGAGCCCGCTTGAGCTAAGTTGTCTGATACGGGTCAAGCTGGTCATTTTTGACTGGGCAGGACACGATCACCGATTTCGGCTGCCGGGCTCCCGTTCTGGTTTTGCAGACTTTCACTTAGCGACAATCACTCCAAGCTACGAATAGCCGCCGGCGCGCGACGGTACGCGCCCGGCGTCTGGCCGACTTCGCGTTGAAAGCAACGAATCAGGACCGCCGCATCCCCGAACCCGCTGCGAGCGGCGATGACGTCCAGCGGCAGGTCGGTCGTTCTCAGCAGTTCCTTGGCCAGAGACAGCCGCACATTCCTGAGTTCCACCGCGGGCGTGTGACCGAGATCCTTAGTGAAACAATGCTCAAGCTGCCGGCGCGTCAGATCGAGGTGACGTTCCAGATCGGCCACTGTGATCGCCGACGTGGCGCGATCACGGATAAATTGCAACGCGCGGGCTAGTAACGGGTCGCGGACCGCTACCGCATCCGTCGACAGACGCTCGACAATGCGCAGCGGCGGGACGAGTACCGGCTCCAGGGGCGGTTCCTGACCAAACATCAGCCGTTCCAGCAGTTCGGCCGCTCGATATCCGACCGCATCACCGTCCTGATCAATAAACGACAGCGGAATCGGACACAGTGAAGAAACGAGCGGGTCGGCCTCCAGACACAGGACCGACATCTGGGCTGGAATCGCAATTCCCGCATTGATGCCAGCCAGGACCACTTCATGTCCCAGGCTGCTGTCCCAGACCAGTATCGCCACTGGCTTCGGCAGGCTGCGCAGCCAGCGTGCCAGGCGTCCGCGATCAACCGTGGTCCCGGCTGGGTCGGGGTCGAACCTGTGGAATTGCCGGTCTCCAATGGTCGTTCGAAACTGCCGCTCCAGCCGGTCAGAATATCCGGGCCGACGTGATGTCACGTAGGCAAACGTGTGATATCCCTTCCTAATGAAAAACCTGGCAGCCACCTCGCCACAGCGCGCTTCATCCGAAACGGCTTTCGGTACCGTCGCACTGTGATTCTCCAGCCACGAAACATTCACCGCCGGAATCCGTCTGCGGACAATCGACTGCCGCAGCTTGGGATGGCTGAGCCGCACAATGGCTCCCTCCGCCTGCCAATCACGCGGCATCGACATCTCTTCGTCGAAGCCACGAGACTCCAGGTAGAAATCCCAACCTCCACGTTCGTTAGCGAAGCGCGCGATACCCGACAACACCTGGCGGCTCCAGTCGGTTGCGGTCTGAATCAGCAGCACCACGCGACGCCGTTTCCAATGGCTCATCTGCAGAGTCGACGGCCTGCGATCCATGGAGTTTTTCACCTTTGAATTAAGATGCGGTTAATGTCTTCATCCCCTATTCATAGTATCGCTGATTTGTGTGCAACTCGACAATCGCTTTGTGCGAAAAGTCATGGCCCCACAAAAAGACGGGTCTATAATCGTGGTAGCTCGACGATCGTCTTCGGCCACCCACGGTGACTCGAAATGCCAAACAGAACATGTCGTCGTGCAATTGCTTCCAGACTGTGGCTTCCCGGTTGGCGTAGGAACCACGGGAAACTTCGATGTGACTGCCGCGGACGAAAACTGTGGCTCAAGTCGACTTTGCCGCTCGCCCCACTTTGACCTCAGCCCGCGTTATTGATTTTTGTTTCTCGTCCCAATCTAGAAAGGTCGGCTCATGCGGAATCGTCTCTCTCCTCGGCAACGTGGCTTTACCTTGATCGAACTACTGGTCGTCATTGCGATCATCGCCGTTCTGATCTCGCTGCTGCTGCCCGCTGTCCAACAAGCGCGCGAAGCCGCCCGCCGCAGCCAATGCAAGAACAACCTCAAGCAGATCGGCCTCGGACTGCATAACTACTCCGAATCCTTCGGCTCGTTCCCGCCGGGTATGGTGGAAGTCTTCTCCAGCGGCGACCAGGGCAACTGGGGCTGGGCCGCCATGATCCTGCCGCAGATGGATCAGTCGGCACTGTACAATCAAATCAACGTGGCCGGATATAGTCTCGGTGACGCGTTGCTCGACGCAACTAAGATTGCCGCGATGCGCAACGGTTTCCCGGTCTTCAAGTGCCCCAGCGACACTGGTCCCGATATCACCGATCGCGACATCAATCCGAAGGGCATGACGTCAGCGGCGCAGAACGTCTACCTCTGCCGAGCCAACTATGCGGGTAATGCTGGATCGTGGCGGATGTATAAGACCAAAGCCGATGCGGCGGCGGCCGGCCGTGACATTGGTTGCGTCAACGGCATCTTCTGGGCCAACAGCAAATGCAGTTTCAAGGATGTCACCGATGGCTCCAGCAATACGATTCTGGTCGGCGAACGTTGCTACTCGCAGGCCCAGTTCGGACCCGATTCTGTCGGCACCAGCACTCAGCCACATGGTGCCCACATCTTCGGCGGAGCGACCAGCGTGTCGAATACCTATTACGGGATGGCCGACGTCACAGGGGTCGGTGAATCGTTTATTAATGGTGCGGCCTATCCGAGAAACAGCTTCAACAGCCTGCATGTCGGCGGTGCTCATTTTGTGATGGTCGATGGAGCGGTCAGGTTCATCAGCGACAACATTGACCACAACAAATCGACGGCCGCCATCGACAGTGCTTACGAACGGTTGCTCGGACGAGATGACGGACAGCCAGTGGGTGAGTTCTAGAGTTCAATCAAGCTGATAGCGGCATAAAACAATCGATTGTGCTGTGAGACTGTGTGAGAGTACCAGAGAGGGAGTGTGACGGAGCTAACAGTTCCATTGTGGGCGGGATCTTCACTCCGTTACTCTCACACACTCATACTCTCACACGATTTCGAGGGCGCAAATATCAAATGAAAACATCCGGGGAGGAAGCCCAATGTCTTTCCAGTTGTGGCAGGAGAATTCCATGCGGTTTGCCTGTGTGAGTGTTTTATTGTTCGTTTCGGTCGGATGTTGGGGTACCGGCAGCCCCCCGTTGGGTGCCGTCACCGGTATCGTCACGCTCGACGGTAAGCCAGTTTCAGGGGCTCGCGTGACGTTTCAACCGCGTGACGGAGGCCGTGGCTCGGTCGGGATGACTGATGCTGAAGGAAAGTACAAACTCAACTATCGTCAGGGTGAGCCAGGCGCGGTTGTCGGTTTGCACTCCGTCAGTATTACGACTGCGGAACGGGAATCTCGCGACAAGGACTCCAAGCCGTCGGAAAGTCGCGAGTCGATCCCCAATTCCTATAACGAACAAACCACGCTGACGGCAGAAGTCGAACCCGGAGGCACCGAGATCGATTTTCCGCTCGACTCAAAAGCGAAGTCGATGGCGCCGGTCGTCTCGTTTTCCGGAAAGTCGGTCAAAGCCTCCGAACATTAATACGACACTGACTCAGCGACACCCTGATCAAAGAGTTTCCTCAATCAGCCGCAGGGCGCTAGCCCACGGTTCGGGACGTCAATCGAGTCGATTGGTCCTCCGAACCGGACGCTAACGCGTGCCGGCTGATTTGGTCATTGATCTCTTTACATTCTTGCAGTCCTTGAATTGGCATGCCTGCAATCTGATACCACGGAATCACTCGATGCGTGCAACATGCTCCCTGCCAGCGACCTGTGACGTCGCCATTGTCGGCGGCGGAATCTGGGGATTGAGTACGGCGTGGCATCTCACTGAAACAAATCCGGGCCTGCGAATTGTGTTGCTGGAACGAGCCAACGATGTGGCGACTGAGACGACTCAACAGGCTGCGGGACAGATTGGGCAACTGCGCACTGATCCGCTCATGATTGAGGCCATCGGCTATTCCCTGGACCTGTATTCTCAGTTTGCAGAAAGAACTGGGTTTGACACAGGATTTCGACGGAGCGGAAGTCTGCATCTCTCACTGAATTCGCAACGGACGGCAGCCTTTCGTTCCCAAATAGCGTCGGCGAAACGCCTGGGAGTAGAGGTCCAATCGATCGATGCGCAGGAGATCGCAAAACTGGCACCGCAGCTCGACATGACTACTGTCGATTCCACGTTGTTTCTTCCGAATGATGGCTATGTGGATGCCTCGTTGGCGGCACGGGCATTGGGACATGCCGCTGCCAGACAAGGCGTCCAGATTCATTGTGGCCGGGAAGTAACCGACATCGCCACAACCACCTCTGGAACGACAAAGCTGACTACCGATCAAGGCGAGCTGGAAGCGGGCCAGGTTGTGATCACATCGGGCCCCTGGACCAGTCGTCTAGCCGCCCGAGTTGGAATCACACTGCCGGCCCAACCGATTCGTCTCCAGCAAATGCGAACCGCTGCGTCGAACACCATCCCGGCCCATCATCCTGTCGTCCGAATTCCCGATCACAGCTGCTACCTTCGTCCAGAGGCCGGCGGTTTATTATATGGCTGCTTCGATTCCGAGGCCTTGGCTTATGACCTGATCACTGGCCCGGATCGACGGACATACGACGTACATTCCAGTATGGCTGTCGCGGAAGACATGACCCAGCGATTGGCCGCACTGTTTCCAATTCTGAACGAACTGCCGGTCACCCAGCGAAGACAAGGCCTTCTGACCTGCACACCAGACGGCCGTTACGTGATTGGTCCGATGGCCGGATTACCCAACGTTTTGTTTGCGACGGGTTGCGGAGGCATGGGCATTTCCGGCTCCGCGGCTGTCGGGCGCTGGCTGGCGCACTGGATAGCCCACGGCCATCCAGGGGCCGATCTCTCTTGCTTTTCCCCGGACCGATTCGGTGCGCGAGGTAAGGACCACAGTTGGATTCAAAATGCAAGTCGACGGATTTTCTTGAACTACTATGCCTTGGAGAGCCCCGTATATACATTAGGAGCGGAACCAGTCGTTGAGCCGCTCAGCGCAGCGAACCAGTAGCCCCGTGGCAGACGCTGCCAGCGTCTGCATTCCGACGCTGGCAGCGTCGGCCACGGAGGCGGAACCCGACCTCTCACTCTGCAGACGACAAGCCACTATCAGTTTTCTCAATGAGGATTTCATGTACGATTCACGAGCCCTGAAGGCACTGATTGCCATTCTATTCTTGTCGTTAGTTTCACCGGTATTGGCACATCCCGACATCCATGAAGAGGGCTTGCTGTTCCATTTCGCTCCGGGCGTCCACAAGATCAGCAATGGGACCGTCAACGACATCACTCACTCCGCAACGGCACGAGTCGAAGGCAAAACGAGTGTGGCGACGGTCGGTCCGACTGAAGCGTTTATCATGAACGGCTCGACTGACTGGCTGACGATTGCCGGAACGATTGAAGATGCGAAAAAACTGTTGCCCACCAAAGAGTTCACCGTCTCGGCCTGGGTGAACTTAAAGGCGACTCAGGAGTGGGGCAGCATTTGCGGGCTGGTCCAGGACGACGGCGGCACCGAACGCGGCTGGACACTGGGCTTCAACGACACCAAGTTCACCTTTTCGCTGGCGACCAAGGGGGCCGATGACGGTGACGGCCGGATCACAGTGCTGGTCGGTAAGACGGATGCAGAGCAGGGCCGCTGGTTTCACGTGGTGGGCACCTATGACGGCGCGAAGATGAGACTTTATGTGAACGGCAAGCTGGATGGAGAATCGGCCGATCAATCAGGCGATATTCTTTATCCCGCCAAGGGAACTTATACGATTGGCTGCTATCTGGACGACAACGAGAAGTATCCGCTGCACGGCGCCGTTTACGAAGTCAAAGTCTATAACAGGGCCCTCGCTGCGGCCAAGATCGCCGAGGTCGCCGCCAAGAACAGCAATCTCGTCAAAGCCACAGCGACGGTCGAACTAAAGTTCCTGGTCCAGCCGTACCTGCAATTCGGCACGCAGACCAGTATGACCATCATGTGCGAGACAACTCGGCCGGCCAGGATGACGGTTGAGTATGCCGAACGGCAACCGCTCGCACAGCGTGCGTCGACGGTTGAACCGCATTTGATTAGTGAATTGACGTTGACCGGCTTACAACCGCGAACATCTTACTTTTACCGCGTGACCTGCGAAGACGGCAACGGTTCAACGTTGACTTCGGCGCTCAGTTCGCTCCAGACAGCTCCGCCGCCGGACAGTCCGTGGGCCTTTACTGTGATCGGCGATACTCAGCGCAATCCCGAGGTCACTCGCAAGTGTGCGGAGAATGCCTATGCCTTGAGACCGAATTTCATGCTGCATTGCGGCGATGTGGTCGACAACGGCCATGCCAAGAACCAGTGGATTAAGGACTTGTTCGAACCGATGTCGGTCCTGACATCACGCGTACCGTTGTTTCCGGTCATTGGGAATCACGAAGGAAACTCGCACTGGTATTATGATTATTTCTCACTCCCGAAGCCCGAATACTTTTATCAGTTTGACTATGGCAACGCACAGTTCTTCATGATCGACAGCAATAAGTCGCTGGCTCCGGACAGCGAACAATATAAGTGGCTGGATCAAGCGCTCTCTCAGAGCAAAGCCACCTGGAAAGTGACCTGCCATCATCATCCGTGCTTCACGTCTGACGATGACGACTACGGCGATCATGTCGAGGGCAAGAAGGGTGGCAAGCCGACGTGGGGCGACATCAACGCCCAGCATCTCGTGCCGCTTTATGAAAAGTACGGCGTGGATATTGCCTTCAACGGACACGTGCACAACTACGAGCGCTCATGGCCTATTTATCGCATGACGATCAACCAGAAAAAGGGCGTGCGTTACATCACCAGCGGCGGTGGTGGCGGCCATCTCGAGCGTGCCGCTCCGCAACGCGCCTGGTTCAGCCTGCATTACAAGAGTGCTTACCACATTTGTTATGCGACGGTACACGATCGGACGATTCAGTTTAAGGCGATCGACCTGGAAGGGCGCATGTTCGACGTGTTTGAACTGACTAAGCCGGAAGATCGCTAAGTGATTGGCAAAAGTGAATTGGCGAGGTGACTCAGGCCATGGAGTCTGGCGACACTCGCTTTCGCGATTCAATAAATCAGCCGCTGAGCGTTAGCACACGGTTCGCGCCACCATCGACTCGAATTTCCAACCGAACCGGACGCTAGCGCGTACCGGCTGATTGGGTCGTGCATCGATTGCCAACCTGATTATTGCGGATTGGCGGCCACGAGCACGTGATCGACATAGCGAGCATAGTGCTCGAGCTCAGGCGTCTTTAATTCCGGCACTTTCGCCGCCTCGTCCCAACGACGCAGTGCTATCGCCGACTCGAAAAAGGGGTGCGACCGAAACGATTCCACCTCTTCCGGGGACATCGGGCCACCCTGCAGTTGCAGACTCAAGATTGAGGGCGGACTTAGCTCAGCCAGATATTCCGGGGTTGCAGCGCACAAATACCGCTTGGCTGCGACATGCAATCGGACGGGTTCAATCACTGCTGGTTCAAAACGGTGTTTGAGCCAGTTTCCCCCAATCTTTTCGTGAGCGTCGTCAATCCCTTGCTCCGGCGCATCGTCGGGAAGCGAGTGGAGCAGATGTCCCACGTCATGCAGCAGCGCGGCAACGATCAATGCGGGCTTGGCGCCGGCCTGTTCAGCAAAATAGGCCGCTTGCAGGGCATGTTCTTGCTGGGTGACTGACTCGCCTCCATATTGAGACTGCCCACGTTCCTGAAACAACCGCAGCACATCCATTGTTGTCGGTTGATGATCTACCGGAACCGCCGTCATCGTTCAAATCCTCATCAGATCTTCATATTAAGTACGTCGTCTTCATGTAACACGGACAGTATACTCAGCGAGACTGCGAAAGCACGACCGGCGAGTGTCCCTTTTGAGAGAATTCATGAAGTCAGCAGCGACCGATCATCCCACTCCTCACCTGCAACTGGGACGTCAGGAATTGTTCTGGGCTCTGTGGGCGGTGACAGCAGCCTTCGGCAGTTATTTCTGCATGTATGGGTTTCGGAAACCCTTCACGGCAGGGGCTTATGCCGACACTGCATTCTGGGGCCTGGGGCTGAAGGTCGTGCTCGTGACGTCGCAGGTGGGGGGCTACGCGCTCTCCAAGTTCATTGGAATCAAGGTCGTGGCCGAAATGGCGCCCCACCGCCGTGCGTTAACCATGCTATGGCTAATCGTGTTTGCCGAAGGTGCTCTGATCCTGTTCGGCGTGCTGCCTCGTCCCTGGAATGCAGTTTGTTTGTTTCTAAACGGAATGCCACTAGGGATGGTCTTCGGGCTGGTGATGGGGTTTCTCGAAGGCCGCCGGCTGACCGAATTCTTGACGGCGGGTTTGTGCGCGAGCTTCATCCTCGCGGACGGTGTCACCAAGTCAGTCGGTACGTGGCTGCTGAACCTGGGCATTACCGAGGACTGGATGCCGGCTGTCGCGGGGTTGCTCTTTCTGGTTCCGTTTTGTGTTTGCGTAGCGATGCTCGCCCAGATTCCGCCCCCATCAGCCGAGGACATCGCCGCACGCAGCGAACGTTTCCCGATGACTCGCGCCGAGCGCTGGTCGTTTCTGCGGCGTTATGCGGTGGGCCTGTTCCCCCTGGTGCTGATGTATCTGGTGGTGACGATTGTCCGCAGCATTCGAGCCGATTTTGCACCGGAGATCTGGCGCGGACTGGGAAGCCCGGCGGTGCCGGCGACATTTACTCATTCAGAGATGTTCGTCGCACTGGGGGTCATGGTCGTGAATGGCGGGATGTTCCTGATTCGTGACAACCGCCGCGCATTCCTGGCCGCCCTGGCGACCTGTGGTTTCGGCTTTGTTCTGTTAGCCATCGCCCTGTTGGCACAAGGCAGCGAAGTTGTGGACGACTTCACTTTCATGGTCCTGATCGGGCTGGGTTTGTATCTGCCCTACGTCTCCATGCACACCACGTTGTTTGAGCGTCTATTAGGGATGACTCGCGAGCGTGGCAATATCGGTTTCTTAATGTATGTGGCGGACTCGACCGGCTATCTGGGATATGTGGCGGTCATGATTGCCCGTAATTACGGCGCCGCGGCTGGCGATATGCTGGGCCTGTTGACAGCCGCGTGCTGGCTGACGATTGGATTATCGACGTGCAGCCTGCTGATGAGCTGGTGGTATTTTGGCACCTTAAAAACGACAAGTTCGGTTCCGATTGCCATCGGAGAGGTCGCCTGAAAACACCTCGCCCTCCCGAAATCCGGCTTTTCGCACACGCTCCAATCCGCGAACCAAGCCCGAGCAGACTTGCTCGCGGGAACTTCTTCCAAATGATATAACTCATTCTCACGACAAGCGACGGCGCCATTCGCTCCTGACACGTTAGCTCTCCAGTGTCCCCTTTTCTCGACTCATGACCTGGCAGGGGTACGAAATGCGATCAGTGATTTTATCCGGTGGACTTCTCGTAGGAACAATTCTGGCCGTACTTGGCAGTCTGACGCATGCCGCCGAACCGCAGATCAAGACGGTATTCACCGGCATGGACCGGAACAGCAATGGGACAGTGTCGCAGGAAGAATTCCTGGCAGCGGCAGCTCCAGCCGATCAGAAGCTGGCGCGCCGGAATTTCAGTGTGATTGATTTTGATCGCAATGGAGCACTCACCTTCGAGGAATATCTGGCTTTACCGGGATTGGTCCCGATTGAGCAGCGCGGGGCGGTGCCGGATCCGGTCGCTGAACTCGCGGCAGAAGCCGTCAAGAAGTGGAAGTCGATCCTCACTGCGGCCGATAAGGATCAGGACTCGAAATTGACCGCCAAGGAATGGCCGCAGGCTGACCTGTCAGCGAAACTGGCCCAGTTGGGAGATCTGAAGTTCGAAGCCTGGGATGCCGATCAGAACGGTACTGTCGACCTGGAGGAAGCGGAGAAATTGATCGCGGTGGCCTTCGGAACCAACTCTCCGGACGAGACTTCACTCCGCACCACGAACGGCAGAGTTCTGTTCCTCAGTTGGATCCGCGGCGCCGACAAGAACAACGATCAACTGGTGTCGCGTACTGAATTCGTCGCGTCGTACTGGCTGACTCCCCCTGAGCGACTCAAGCAATTCACGAGCCTCGACGAGGACAAGGACGGCAACCTGAGCTACCCTGAAATGCTCGAGTCGCCGGCCCTCAATGTCGACGTGATGAGCATGTTCCTGTTCCTAGATAAGGACCTGGACGGACTGCTCAGCGAGACCGAGATGTCGGGGAACGCTTCCACCGGCGCGACGCCACAGCATACGGCCCAGTCCCTGGCCGCTTGCGACGATGACCACGACGGCAAGCTGTCGCTCCGCGAATACACGCTGGCGCCGGCCGGCATGGGATATGTCACTCTGAGATTGTTCGACCGCAAAGATAGCGATAATGACGGCTTCCTGGGGTGGCCTGAATTCTACACCGAACCGAGCCCTGTCATGATCGGGGTCGCAGCGGAACTCTTCCGCAGGTTTGATCAGAATCGCGATCGTAAACTGGGCCTCGACGAATTCCAGTTCACCGTCCTGCCTTCGAAGGTGCCCTCGGACGTGGTGTTTCGCATGAAGGATCGCGATCGAGATGGCAAGCTGGCATTGACCGAGATCTTCACTCCATCTCAACCTGCAGCGGAAGATCCTGGTGCGTTGGAACGCTATCAACTCCGTCTGAAACGAGCCACGACGAAGTTTCAGCAAGATGATGCCAATCAAAACGGCTCATTAGATGTGGCCGAGTTCAGCCGTGCTCGCGAAATGGCCACCAAGGATTCGAGCGAAACGCCGGGGCAATATTCGACTCGGTTGTTTATTGCCGACAGCGATGGCTCGAATATGAAGCAATTGACTGACCTCCCTGATTTTCAGAGTCAAGGTTCGCCGAACTGGTCGCGCGATGGGAAATACATCACCTTCGACGGCTGGAGACCTCAGAATGGCCAGAACGTCAGCGGATCAAAGATTGTCGTCGTACAGTCCGACGGACTGAATCCGCAAGTCCTGGGAGACGGAGCGATGCCCACTTTTTCACCCGGCGGGCAACGCGTCTCGTACTCCAATCCCAAGGCAGGTGGCATCTGGATCACGAGTGCCCACGAGCCTGAATTTGAACCGATTGCGTTCAATCGCCACGGTTGGGGATCCGACTGGTCGGCCGACGGACGGCTGGTCTATGCGAGTCATGCCCAGGGCCGCGCCAACCTGGCCGTCTACAGTCTGGTCGAAGGTCACACCGTGCATCTGCTCGTACCAGAGAAATCTCCCTACCAGCAGATCTTCTGGAACATGGCCTGGTCGCCGGACAGCAAACGCATCGTCTTCAAGGCCATGACCATGGAGGGGAAGCAGGAGATTGGGATTATCGATGCGCGTGGAGAGAAGTTTGGCTTCATCCGCCGATACGAAGGCAACATTCTGGCCACCTTCGCCTGGAGTCCGATCGAAACTCGGATTCTATTTGTCGCGCAGGATCCGGATTCGAAACGCAATCAACTGTGGTTCGTCGATCCGGATTCAAAGGACCCGCCCCGTCTCTTGCCTGGCCAGGATGACCTGCGTAACCACTCTGACGTGGCCTATTCGCCCGATGGAAAACGGATCGTCTTTTCTTGCGGCCCACGCACCTCGCCGGAATAATTCTGCCTGTAGGATGGCCGCCCCGGCCGTCGCATTCTTTGGCGACATTCATTTTGTGGCGTCATTGGTGGACGGACGGGCCTGGAGACCCGTCCCACGGCTTCAGCCGCCACTGACTGGCGGAAAGCAGGCGACGTCCGAATCAGCCGTTAGTGGCTGGTTGTCACTGGCATAGTCCGTCCCGACTGCAATCAACAGGCGCGACGCAATCGGTCCCAGTGCGGGGTACGCCTTGGTCAGAGCCGCGCGGACTCCGCCGACCGTAGCCGGTTCTGGTAACTCAATCGTCACTTGTCCCGCTCCGGCGAGGTCTTTTGCGCGGGCAAATAGTTTTACGGCCAACTTCATGGTAGAGCGATCTCGATTAGTGAGCGGAATGGCGCTAGCCACCGGTTCTTCGTCATTTGGACTGCGGTGATTCATCACCGCAGTCCAAAGAATCACGAAACTAGTAACGCTCGTTTGTTGGGTTGTAGCCGGCTCTTTAATTCTGGCATCAGACCGTAGGCGAGCGCCAAGAGTTGCAATGGATGGATTGTCGGAACAGTGGTACCTTGTTCCATCTGCAGCTTGCAACTGCTGCATTCGGTCACTCCGATCTGGGCTTTGGATTGACGCAGGTGCGAAATGAGGCCCCAGCCGATCTTCAGCGAATTGCGAAAGTTTTCGGCGGCGAGACCGTAACTTCCGGCCATTCCCGAGCAGCCTTTATCGATTGTATGGACCTTCAATTCGGGAATCAAACGGAGCAATTCGAGCAACGGCGTTCCCTGGTTGAGGGCTCGCAGATGACAGGGCGTATGGTAGGCAACCTCGAGATTCAGGGGCCGAAAGTCCGTGCGCAGCTTGCCAGCCAGATGCAGGTTGAGTAGGTAGGCTCCGATTTCGATTGTGTTTTCGGCGATGACGTCCACGTCCGGATGATCCATCAAGGCGGGATATTCCTGCCGGAGACAGAGTGCGGCAGTGGGCTCGGTGCAGATGATGGGGATTCCCTCACGCGCGAATTCGGCTAGCGTTTTGATGTTCTTCGCCGCCAGCTTGCGGGCCGAATCCAGGTCGCCGGCGGAAATCATCGCCATGCCAGACGCGACTTGACCCGGCGGGACATAGACCGAGATCCCGTGATGTCGTAAGACGGCCACCAGAGCCTGGCCGAGTTGTGGATCGTGCCAGTTGGCGTAGTGATCGACGAAGTATACAACCGCCTGTTGCTCATTCCACCGCACCGGCCGCGTCAGCAACTGGCGGCGAGCATATTTCAAGAACGAACGGGGCGCAATCCGCGGTAACTTGCGTTGACGAGCGATCCCGCCAACTTTCTCCAATGCCCAGCGGGCAAGTGAATTGCCTAGCAGCCAGTTCGACAACCGCGGCGCAAGACCAGCGATCCCCCCAAATGAGTGGACGCGAGACAGTAACCATTCGGCCCGGCTGAGACCGTGGGCGGCGACGTAGGCCGCTTTGGCTTCGATCATCATCTGCGGGATATTGACGCTCGACGGGCATTCCATTTCGCATTGTTTGCAATTGAAGCACAGGTTGGTAATGCGTTTCATATCGGGCGAGGTCAGGTCGTCCTCACGCACTTTTCCGAGAGCGTAATTCCGCATCAGATTGGCTTTGGCCCTGGGTGCCGCTTCTTCGACAGGATCGAGCCGGAAGATCGGGCACATCCGCAATTCGGCATCTTGCGTCCGACATGAGCCACAGCCGTTGCAGCGCGCGGCGGCGAGTGCCAATTCGTTCGGCTGCCACTTTAATTGCAGGTCGACGATGCTGGGGACGGCGATGTTTTCGGGACGCAGATTCTTGCTGGTCAGGTGCGGGTCGTCGGTGATGATTTTTCCAGGATTCATCAAGTTGTGAGGATCGAAGATGTCCTTGATCTCGCGGAAGACGCGATACAACGGCCCGTATTGATCAACAATGAACGCACTCCGTGAGAGTCCCGCCGCGTGCTCGCCGGAGATCGTGCCGCCGACCGCATAGACCGCTTGATAGAGATCGCGGGCGATGTCTTCCAGCCGCCCGGCATCGGCCGCGGTGGGCGAGGGGAGGAAGGGGCGCAGATGGATCTGGCCTGCAGCAGCATGCGAATAGAGTGACGCCGTGACGTGGTGCCGTTTCAAAACGTTCTGGGCGGCCACGAGAAATTCTTGCAGAGCAGCCGGGGGGACGGCAATGTCCTCCACAAACGGTAGGGGTCGGGTGGCTCCCTGCAGGCTGCTCAACAAGGGGACGACTCGGTGAGGCAACGACCACAGGAATTCGACTTCGTCGTAGGTATAGGCAACGTGTGCGACGACCGGGGCCGGCGTGAGATGCTTCAGCGACAGCAAGACTTGGCGAATGCGATCGCGGCTTTGTTCTTCCGTGAAGCCGACTTGTTCGACTAGCAGTGCGGCTTCGGCCACGGGTGAAATGATATGAGCAAATCGAGGGTCGGCTTCTCGTCCCAAACTCAACACGCGGCGGTCGAGCAAGTCGCACGCGCTGGGCTCGCACTGGATGATTTCCTGAACCGCCTTCGCGGCCGTTTCCATCTGAGAGAAGAGCAGCAACACCAATGCCCGGTGGGCGGGCAACGGGGCAGTGTGTAATGTGGCTGATGTAAACAGCCCCAGCGTCCCTTCCGAACCGACCAGCATCCGCGGCAAGTGGAGGCTGGTTTCTCCCAACAGATTTCTCAGGTAGTACCCGCATCGATTCCGAATTAATGGCGGTTGATATTCTTTGATGAGTTCGGCATTGTCTCGCAAGACCTGAGCGACCCGGCCGACCAGCGACCGCCGGAGTGCCATCGCACGGTTGAGCGGGACTCGGCTGTCGGATTCCAGGCCGCGTGGAGGAATGGTCTCGATCAGTTGGGATAGGGGCTCGTCACCAAATTCGAGGCATTGTCCATCGGCCAGTACCATTTCGATGCGCAACACGTGATCCCGGGTGGAACCGACACGCACCGAATGCGAGCCGGCTCCATCCACCGCCAGCATGCTGCCGACCGTGGTGACGTCATACCGCGAGGGGTCAGGCGGAAAGTAGCGGTCAAAGGGCCGCAGGACGGAATTCAACTTTTGCAGGACCATTCCCGGCTGCACGCGGATCGTTTCGTCGCCGATGCTGAGCGTTCGCCGCATGTATCGGCTGAAGTCGATCACCAATCCGCGGCCGAGAGATTCCCCCGCCACGCCCGAACCCGAGCCGCGACCGATGACGGGGATGTGCATCTCGGCGCAGTACTTGACGACGATTTCCACATCCTCGCGATTGCGCGGATAGACGACACCCAGCGGCGCGATCTGATACAGACTGCCGTCGCTGGCGTACATCGAGACCGTCAGCGCGTCGCAGCGGAGTTCGCCCGCCAGCAGTCCCGCCAGATCATCGACGATCCGCGTCTGTTCGTCGTTCATGCGTTTTCAGTTTCAAATGGTACAAGGTTCGAAATGAGCGAGTTAAGACGGCTGGGGAAGGACGCGAGTTCCTGATTACTTGCCACTCCGATGATAGCTGCGAGGGCCGGGTTCGAGAAGACGAGAGGAGGATGAGTGTCCTTTGTCATTTGTAATGGGGGGGACCCGCAAAAAGGACCTGCTCCCCTCGCCCT
>JAKFVC010000182.1 GCA_021732415.1 Planctomycetaceae bacterium | reverse complement strand
CCCCAACCCCTCTCCCCGAGGTACCAGGGCGAGGGGAGTAGTTTTCACCAATTTGTCACTTCGAATCAATTACACACCAGGCAGGTGCTTGTCCCCACCATTCGGATTTCGTCATTCGTCATTAACATCTAGACCGCTCTCATTTACAATCACGTCGTCCATTCCTTCCACCTCCAGCCCGACCTCGCTATGTATTTTGCCAATCACTGGGGATTACTTGGGCTGTTCGCGCTGCCGGTGATTGCGTTTATTCATCTGTACCAGCGACGGTATCCGCCGCTGTATGTCGGTGGATTGTTCCTGTGGGCTACGGAAACTCAGGTTCGCATGCCCGGCCGGCGACGCGATCGGCTGCCGGTGACCAACACGCTGATCCTCGAACTGATCGCGGCTCTTATCCTGTCTTTTGTCCTGGCCGATCCGCGGTTTGGTGAATGGGACCGAACCACCCATCTGGTGGCCATTCTCGATCACTCGGCTTCGATGCAAGGTCAAGCCGATGGGGAGCCGTCGTTTCGAGACTCGGCCATTCGAGAGCTGGAGGAGCGTTTTACCAAGCTTCCCCGGCAAAGTGCTGTGACATTGATTCGGACGGGAACCAGACCCGTCACGTTGATTCGACGAGGGACACTCGACGAGGCCCGCGAGGTACTGAAGACCTGGCAGCCGACGGCTCCGCAGCATCGGATCGATTCGGCCTGGGAAGAACTCGGCGAGCAGTTGGTCGAGGAATCGGGTTCGATCCTCTTTTTGACCGATAACATGCCGGAGCCGAACCGGATCCCGAAGAACCTCGAAATTGTTTCCGTGGGCCGGAAGCTGGATAATGTGGCTTTCGATGCGGCCCGTTGGACGTTTGATTCCACTACGGGCAAAGGTTCCGTTTTTGTTCGCGTTCAGAACTACGGTCGCACTGCTGCCGAATGCGTGCTGGTCGCCGTAGCCAAGGGGAACGAGGTCCTCAAGAAACCGCTGTCGATTGCCGCGGAAAAGGCACAAGCGGTGGAGCTCCCCGTGCCGGGAGGATTGGGAGCGCTGACGTTATCCCTTCAGAAAACCTCGGACGGATCACGATTCGACAATCAAATCCAACTGGTCGAACCCAAGGTGCGATCGGTCAAACTGACGGTTCAACTGCCCAAAGGGGAATCTCAGCGGGAGATTCAACGCGTCCTGAAGATCACCCCCGATGTCAGCCTGACCGGTTTGGCGGACGCACAGCTGATTATTGGTCCTGCCGGAGCGCTGCCGGAATCCAAGCCGAGTCTCTGGTGGTTGGGAATCGGCCCGGTCAGTACTGCGGAAGCCGACCGCAACGCCGCGAAAGATTTGCTGGGGCCTTATCTCATCGACAAGCGGCATCCGTTGACCGATGGGGTCGCCCTGGGGGGAGTGGTCTGGGGTGGAGTTCAGCCCGTTAAGTACGACGTCATCCCGATCATCAGTGCCGGACAGACCCCGTTGCTCGCTCAACTGCGGGGCACGCAGACGACGGCTTTCCTGTTGAATATCGATCTCGAAAAATCCAATATCGTCGAAAGTCCTGACTGGCCGGTGCTGATTGACAATCTGGTCGAACAGCGGCGCGACGCCTTACCGGGCCTGCGACGTTGGAACTATCGAGTCGGTGAGGTCGTCCAGTTCCGTCTGTTTGAGGGAGCCGATCCCACTCCCGCTGAGCCATTGACGCTGGTCTCTGCAGCAGGCACGCGGAAGATCACTCGCGAAAGTATCGTCGAAATCGGGGACCTGCAGGATCCGGGAATCTATGAGCTCAAGGCGGGTGAAAAAACCGCGGGCCAATTCGCGATCAATTTCTTCGATCCGGCGGAATCCGACCTGCGAAACCTCGCCCCCGGACGGCACAGCCCGAAAATTGCCGTGACCGATTCGGGAATCACACTCGATAATCCCTACACGTGGGCGATCTGGATCGGTACGATCTTGATCCTGGCATTATTATTCGCCGACTGGTTGGTGTTACGCCCCCGGCCGGTGAAGTGATTCGTGAAAAGTATCGTGGGACGGGTCTCCAGGCCCGTCCGTCCCGTATTTGCTTTGGAAACAGTGTAGCAGTAGTGGTTTCACTCGGTCCTTGTGCGAACTAGATGGTGTGAGAGTGACAGGGTAATATTGCACTCCCGCAATAAGCGAACTGGCATCACCCTCGTACTCCGAAACCCTCACACCCTCATACCGCAATGGACTGGTGAAATCACGATACAATGCTGGACGGACGGGCCTGGAGACCCGTCCCACGATACTTAATGACCGCTCATCATTTCGACCGCCGAGATACCGCAACCATGAACACTCTGCCGCGTGAAACCGTGCTCGCGTTGTACCGCCAGATGCAAGTGATCCGTCAGTGCGAAGAACAGCTTGCCCGATCGCATCAACGGGGACTGATCCACGGTGCATGTCATACATATGTCGGCGAAGAGGCGATCGCGACGGGCGTGTGTGCTCATTTGGGGCACAAGGATGTCGTCTTCAGCACGCATCGCGGTCATGGTCATGCCCTCGCCAAGGGAGTCCCTCCACGCGAGTTGATTGCCGAGTTGTTTGGTCGCTCGACAGGGTGTTCATTGGGTCGCGGCGGCAGCATGCATTTGTTTTCGCCGGCGGTCGGCATGATGGGGACCAGCGGCATCGTCGGTCCCTGTATTTTGCAGGCGGCGGGTGCCGGATACAGTTTCAAACTGTTGAAGACCGATCAAGTCGCCGTCGCATTTTTCGGCGACGGTGCGGCCAACAACGCGGCCTTCCATGAAGGTCTCAACATGGCCAGCATCTGGAAGCTGCCGGTGTTGTTTGTGTGCGAAAACAACCAGTTTGCGACCGAAGTCCCCAGCTCGTATGCGTCGGGCAATCCCG
Organism: Planctomycetaceae bacterium; assembly: GCA_021732415.1. Classification (GTDB taxonomy): domain Bacteria; phylum Planctomycetota; class Planctomycetia; order Planctomycetales; family Planctomycetaceae; genus JAKFVC01. Next base: position 36,164 of record JAKFVC010000182.1, on the reverse strand, counting down.
CCATCGCCATTCGCGGAGTCTCCTATGGTCTGCCGGGAATCGAAGTCGATGGCAACGACGTCCTGGCCGTCTACGACGTCGCCGGCGAAGCCATCCGACGGGCACGTTCGGGTGGTGGTGCGACGCTGATCGAGTGTAAGACGTATCGTACGCGGGCTCACGCCGAAGGCATGGGAGACTTCACCTATCGGACTCGTGAAGACGTCGAGGAATGGAAGAAGAAAGATCCCATCGCGCAGTTCCGGGCCAACTCGGAAGCGCAGAATACGGCCAGTGCGGAGGACTTCGCGGCCGTCGATGCGGAAGTCCAGGCGGAGGTTGCGGCGGCGATGAAATTCGCCGAGGAGAGCCCGTGGCCGGAAGGTGTCACGGCGACCAAACATGTGTATTGCGAAGTCTGATTGGCAAACGCTTAGGCACTTTAACTTAAGTCGCCCTGCGGCCTGTTCGTAGCGGAATCTCGTAAGAGTTCCGCGATAGTCTCCAGACGCCCGGGCGGAACTCTTACGAGATTCCGCTACGCCAGTGTCCGTGAATCACTTATCCAGCGGTAGCGCACGCAAGCGTTCGATAAACTGCAAGCAGGCTGCAACCAGCGGCACCAATTCCGGTTCCCCATGGTCTGCAGCTTTGAGCATCGACTGTTGATACCACAGGATATCTTCACGCGACGCATTGAACCGCTCCCAGATCGGTTCGCCTTGTTCGATGTCGAAGACCATCGTTCCCAGGTTATGCAACTTGTCGGCGAGCACGATGGCCCGCACCCCGAACGACGCGACTTCGACCACCGCCAGATGATCGACTTTGCGATCGCGCCACGGACGCGAGTTGCCGAGCTCGTCCAGTTTCCGCTCTGAGAGGCCGCTGACCAATTCGACGACGGTCCGGGGAAAATCACGGGCCAGGTCTTCCAGCGTCACGGCCGTATCTTCGACGACATCGTGGAGCAGGGCGGCTGCCAGAATCTGATCGTCGCTGATCCCGACCCGTTCCAATAAGAGCGCGACACTCGCCGAATGCGAGAGATACGGGATGTCGCTCCCCTTCCGCAGATCGTGACGATGGGCTCGCGCGGCGACGCGAATCGCATGCTCAATCAGCGGCGAGAACGGATGCGAGGGGAGCTGGGCAATGCCGGGTAGAGGCGTGGTCATCGGGATTAACGACTCTCCTCGGGCGTATCGTTATTCTCCGGACGGCCTTCGATATAGAACCAATTGTGAATCGGCTTCAGAATCGCCTGTACCTCGGACAGCAACTGTTGATCCAGCGGCAAACTGGCCCAACGAGCCCATTCGGCGATTCGCTCCGGACTGGCAGAACCGGTGACGCACGTAGTGAGCTTCGGATGTGCCAGTGAGAACTGCAGGGCCAATTGCGCGATATCGACACCCTTGCTCTGACAATGTGCCGCTGCTCGCTGACAGGTCTCTCGGACCAGGGGTGTCGCCTTATGCCACGGCGGCAGCGGAGCATTCGTCAGCAGCCGGGCCGAGAACGGGGCCGCGTTCATGATTCCGACCTGCTTGCTTTCCAGGTAGGGGATCAAGTCGGCCAGCATGGTGTTCTGCAACGTGTAATGATTGTACGACAGCATCACATCGAGCGGTGCGCGATCCAGGACATAGCGGAACATCTTCATCGGATAGCCAGAGACTCCAACGAACCGCACCTTCCCCTGGGCCTGCACGCGACGCAACGCGGGCAGAGTCTCCTCGACGATCTGCGACATCTCGACAAATTCGAGATCGTGGCACAGGCAGATGTCGAGGTACTCGACTCCCATGCGTTTCAGGCTGATGTCAACGCTTTCGACGACTCGCTTCGCCGAGAAATCGAAATGGGCGGAATCGTAACGCCCCAGCTTACTGCCCAGGATGTAGCTGTCTCGCGGCACACCACGTAACGCGACTCCCAGCAGGACCTCAGACATTCCGCGTCCATAGAACGGCGACGTGTCGATGAAGTTCATCCCCAGATCCAGTGCGACGCGCACCGATTTGAGAGCTTCGCCCAGATCAACCTGGCGAAATTCCTGCCCCAATGAGGAGGCCCCAAAACTGAGCACGGGCAGCTTGAGCCCCGTTTGACCGAGGACACGATATTCCATAATTGACGACCTGAAATGTTGTAGCCCGACACTCTGAGTCGGGAGCATTTAAGAGCAAGGAGCACCCGACTCAGAGAGTCGGGCTACGAGACTACTGATACCCAATTTCCGTGAGATATTTAATCGCGTCGGCAGATTGCATAATGCGGTGATCGCCCTGCGTACGGTTGATCGTAATCCAACCGCGGTAAGGAATCTCCAGCAGCAACGCCATCATTTCATCCCATGCCACCTGACCCCGGCCAAGCGACGTCTCCAGCCCGGTGCCATCGATATCGCGCATGCCATCTCGTCCCTGAAAGTGCAGGACATGGGCGTGCAGCAACCGCAAAGCTTTGATCGGATTTTGCCCCGCATTCACAAACCCCGCCGGATCAAAATCGATTCCCATTGGGCCAGTGGTCACCGCGGTCAGCATCTGCAGCATCGAATCGGCCGAGTCATTGGTCGGGGTGAGACAGAGCGTACTCCCCACATGATTGCTGTAAGCCGCCAGGTCATTCAGCACCTGACGCAGGATCTCGTACTCTTTCGATTCGACATCAGTCGGAATGCGGCCGATCCGCACCGTGATGTGCGGCACCTTCAGGGACCAGGCAAAATCGAGCATCTTGCGGACTTCCGCGAGTCGCTCGTCGAGTTGATCCAGATCGATCAATTCGCGTCGCATCGGTAAATGCAACGATGAGATCTTGAGGCTCAATTCATCCAGATAGTGCAGGAATTGCCGGCGTCCGGTATCGGTCAATTCGTCGGGCCGCAGTTCCTTGTGCAGTGCTAATTGCACCCCTTGGGCCCCTGTGTCGAGCGCGGTCTTCAATGCGTCCTTGAGGGGCTGGTCGAAATTCGCAGTGGCGACGGCAAAACGGATCAGTTGCATGGCGAGGCGATCAATAAAAGGATCTCGTGTTTCGGAGACTTCCTTGTAGTTTCGTGCTCGAAGTAAAGCAAGTTGAAAACGAATACTCTGTCGTCCAAGCGTGGCCCGACTGTCCGGAGTCAGGCGATCCACTACGGGGCCGAATCTGTCGAAATGGCCTCGATCCCAAATCAATCAAATACAGCGGGGTCTAACGAGTTTAATTGGGGACAATTCATGAAGAGATTTAGCCACAGAAGAACACAGAAGAACACAGAAAAGTGTAAAATAGACAGTTCCCTTTCTGTGTTTCTTCTGTGTCTTTCTGTGGCTGCGAAGCACTCTTCTTGAGTTGCGGAAATCACTGGCGCTACATTCTTGACGGCGCAGGTTCCGCTAATCGGATGCATCAAGCTCGGCTTAACTCACTGCCATAACTTTCTCCATCGCCTTGTGCAACATCGCCTCGCTCTCGGGGCCACACCACGCCACCGAGACCTCATACCCACCTTCGGGATAGGCTGCTGCAGTGGGGATATACCACGTTCCGCCATCCCCATAGCCAGCCACACACACGAAATCCTTCGGCTTCGCCTGCTGTGCGTGCAACTGATACTCAATGAACGGTTCACCCGGCAGATGGACGATCTTCGCCGGCCCTAGTTCCAGACAAGTGATGTTGATGGGACGCTGGCTCCGAGACAGCCAGGACAAAATCATCGCCCCGCGACCGCGCATCGGTTTCGATTGCTTCTCATCTTGCAGCATTTCGCGGGCAGTCGCCTCGGTATAAGCGGCTTCGGTGCGCCGCGGAAAGTTGACCGGCTCTGAACGCCAGACGTACTGCGTCACCGGGTGTTTTTCCGTGGCCTTCCAGGCGGCGACCATCGCATCGTAAATGCGGTCTCGCAGGATGGGACGCATCGCGGGCGAACCGTCGTTGTACTTGCCGGCCGCGATGTTCCCACCGCAGCCATCGAAATACATCTGCATGACCTGCGGATCATCGGCCCGGCGCTTCTCGCGAGCCAGCCCGCAGAAATCAGGAGTCGCATGGCCATCGCCGTAGTAGCTCATGGGATGACAGGCATAGTAGTGCAACGCCGCGACGGCCCGGTCGCCGTTCCAGAAGCTGACGGTCTTCAAGTACGGATCGATCAAACCTTCCGGCTCGGCCCGCAGTTTTTCGTCTTTGCAGGCACTCCCGCGCATATTGAGCAACTTGCCATCCGGCCCCTTAATCCGACGATTGGCGGCCACTTGATCGACTTTGGCTTGCCCTACACCAACGTGCGTCAACGGCTGCGATTGAGCCAGACTGGCCTTCGCGGCGGTCGCCACGTTCTGCACGAATTTGTCGAAGAACTCCAGGTCGAGAGTATGCGGGGGAGTTCCCGGCGCTGCCGCCAGCAACTTCTGGGCACTGCCATCCGCGAACGGCGCGTTATGCGGATGCACGCAATGGGGAACGACACGCTCAGGCGTCGTCCCGACAGCCTCCGCCACCGCCTTCTGCAGTTGGAAGTACGAATCATTCAGGATGCCCGTCCAATCGACGGCGATGATGACCACCGGGGCACCCGCACCTCTTAAGATAATCCCCAAGGCCAACTGCCGATCGTCGACCACTTGAATCGGAGTGATCCACCCGCCGCAGCACGGGTGGCCAATGGGGGGCGTAGCATCCACAGTGAAAGTGGAAATCTCCAGGGCCGCAGATTCAGCCGCCAGGCTGGAACTCAGCCCGGTGCCCAGTGCGGCCAGCAAAGAGGTTTGAATCAACTCGCGTCGGTTGAGCAGAGGAAAGTCGAGGGACATCAGCATCTCCGGGAGTTCAATAGGACAACACGAGCGACTGTCGCGGTTCAGGATAACACGAATTCGTAAGCCGATGAAATGCGAGCGAGGCGGTGGGGGCTTTCTGGATCTATTCTGCCGGTGCCACAGGATGAGATCGCAGGACGATATCATCGCCGGACGATCCGTCAACCTTCAGACGTGCCTGTTCATTCAACTGGTTCATCCCCGAGCTGGAGAGGACAAAACTCTTCCCGTCAGAGTCGTATTTCAATTCCTTGTCATTCATTCGGTCGATTGGAATTCGGGGAAGAAACTGAGGGCAAAGCATTTCTAAATTGGCCGGGTAAGTCTTGTGCTCTAATTTGTACGCGGCCAGTGCCCAGCCCAGATTGATCATGTCTCGCTCCATCAGGCAGCGACTGCGCGTCGACGAAACCTCCGTGAGCAGGGGGAAAAACAGCGTGACAAGTTGATCGGCGGTCCATTGCGTCGCCTTTTGCCTCAATAGCGGCAAGTTGACGATCATGTTTGTATTTCGAATTAGCCAATACTCGGATTCGAACGATTTGTCCCTTGTCTTCCGGATGTCTCGGGCAAAGTCGTCGAGAGCCCATGCACGTTGGTAATCGCTTTTGATCTGCACGTCAGCGATGGCACGATCAAACCATTTGTTCGTCGTCCGCAGGACAGTATTCCAGTTGACAAATTGCATGTACCAGAAGTCCAGGCTGCGCGCGGTAAACGAATTGCGGAATTGCTCGAGCGGCGAAGTAGGGTTGAGTCGCCCTGTATAGGTATTGATATGTGCACAGAACATCATTGTATCGAGAAGATTATACCTCTCGCCATAATTCAGGGCCGGAATGAAGTCGGGGATGGTTGGCAACGCGGCAACCTCGCGACGAATGCGGACCATCAGCTCTGGAGTGAGTTGGGGATGTTGAAATAAGGCTTGCTCACAAATGAACGCGCCGCTCTCCATGTCGTGGGCAATCGCATGGGCCACGAGGGTGAAATCGCGGGCCTGCAATGCCGCCAGTCGATGCAGCGCCAGGACATCTTCCCACGCCTGCTCCACTCGTCCCTCACCAAGATGCAGCAAAACGCGGACCTGCAAGGCCTCGCCGATCGACCGCATTTGCGTGGCAATCATTAGCTTGGAATTCATCAAGTACGGCCGCTTATCCGAAATTTTCGGATCGTACCAGCCGGTCAAGCGCGAGGCCCGATGAACGGCCCGCAGAGCGTCTTCATTCACCGCCAACCAGAGTTTCAGCGCCTGGAATTCATTCGCTTTCCAGGGGCGATGTGCGGCCGCATCCAAACTGGACCCCTTGACCGGCTCCCTGTTTTCGAAGATGTGTCTCCGCTCGAACCAACTAATTCCGAATTCCACTTCTTCCTTCCGGAAGATGCGCCATTCACGTTGATTGGGATCGATAGTCAGGAAAATGGCCCGCGCGGCATTGTTTCGATGGGTCACTCCCATCTGAGCTCGCAGATTCAATGCTGCCAGGTAGTTCGGATAGCCGTTGGGATAGCGTGGCCCCATGATGGCCGTAGTGTCGGGGGCGAATTTGAATCGTATCGGCAGCGGTTGCGGTTGCGGTGGACGTCGGGGAATCGTCAGTGGCAGGCTGATCGCTGGCACAAGCGCACTCCAGAGCAACAGCACCACGCTGCGATAACAAGCTTGCATTACGGCCTCATGATAACAGACGAACAGATTGCGCCCGGGCAGACTGACAGGGACTCTTTGACTGGCGTATAATATCCGGCAACGCCACGTATCAACAGGATTAATTATGCCCGAGTTTCAACTCGTCAGTCCGTTCGAACCCGCTGGAGATCAGCCTGCGGCCATCAAGAGCATTATCGAAGGGTTTCGGCAGAAGAAACGAGACCAGGTGTTGCTCGGTGTGACCGGTTCCGGCAAGACGTTTACGATGGCCAATGTCATCCAGGAACTGCAGCGGCCGACGCTTGTCCTGTCGCACAATAAGACCCTGGCGGCTCAGTTGTACGGTGAGTTCAAGGAATTCTTTCCGAACAACGCCGTCACGTATTTCGTCAGCTACTACGACTACTACCAGCCGGAAGCCTACATCCCGCAGCGCGATATCTACATAGAAAAGGATTCGTCGATCAATGAAGAGATCGACCGCTTGCGGCTGTTTTCGACAAGTGCCCTGATGAGCCGCCGCGATGTGATCGTCGTGGCCAGCGTCAGTTGCATTTATGGCCTGGGTTCACCCCGCGATTACCTCGAGATGATGGTCCCGCTGACGGTGGGGGGTGAGATTGACCGCGACTTGTTGCTCCGCAAGCTGATTGATATCCAGTACGACCGCAATGATATTGTGCTCGAACGCAGCCGGTTCCGTGTGCGGGGCGACATTGTCGAAGTCTGGCCGGCGTACGAGGAATTCGCCTACCGAATCGAACTGTGGGGCGATGAAATCGAGCGGCTGTCGATCGTCAATCCCACGACCGGAGACGAAGTCAAACGAATCCAGGAAGCCTACATCTATCCGGCAAAGCACTTCGTCCTCCCACAATCGCGCATTGATTCCGCCCTGCAGGAAATCCGCAACGAGTTGGAAGAGCGTCTCGAATTCTTCCGCAAAGAGGGCAAGCTGCTCGAGGCCCAGCGTTTGAGTGCCCGCACCCGCTATGACCTCGAAATGCTGCAGGAAGTGGGGCATTGTCCGGGCATTGAAAACTACAGCCGTCCATTGGCCGGACGCAAACCGGGCGAGCCCCCCTTCACGCTGTACGACTTCTTCCCGGAAGACTTCTTGTTGTTCGTCGATGAATCGCACGTCACGATCCCCCAGATTCGCGGGATGCACGCGGGAGATTTTTCGCGGAAGACGACCCTCGTTGAGCACGGTTTCCGTCTGCCGTGTGCGCTCGACAACCGCCCGCTGAAATTTGACGAATGGCGAGCTCGGGCGAAGAGTTGTCTGTTCGTCTCGGCGACGCCGGCAGATTGGGAATTGGAACAAACGGGCGGGGCGGTCGTCGAACAGGTGATCCGCCCGACGGGCCTGATCGACCCGGTTATCCAGATCATGCCCGCGCGGGGACAGGTGCCCCACTTGATGGAACAGATTCGCTATCGGACCTCGCAAGGCGAGCGAACGCTGGTCACGACTCTCACCAAGCGTCTGGCGGAAGATCTGACAACCTATTTGCAGGAGGAGGGGATCAAGTGCGCCTGGCTTCATTCGGAACTTGACGCCATCGAACGCGTTGAGATTCTCCGCGAGCTGCGAGAAGGCAAATACGACGCAGTGGTGGGGGTGAATCTGTTGCGAGAAGGTCTCGACCTGCCGGAAGTTTCTCTGGTCGCCATTCTGGATGCCGACAAAGAAGGCTTCTTGCGCAGCGAAACGAGTCTGATTCAAACGATCGGACGTACGGCTAGAAATGTGAATGCACAAGTCTACTTGTATGCCGACAAGATCACCGAGAGCATGCAGCGGGCGATGGATGAAACCAATCGTCGCCGCAAGTTGCAAGAGGCCTACAATAAAGAGCACGGGATTACTCCGGCCACAATCCAAAAGGCCATTCGTCGCGGCATCGAAGAAGAAATCGACGCCCGTCGGACCGTCCGCGACGCCATCGGAAAGGTCGACGAAAAGGATTTCTCGACACAGGAGTTCCTCAACGAACTGGAAGAGGAAATGCTGTCCGCAGCCCAGGAACTCGACTTCGAACGGGCAGCTCAGTTGCGAGATCGCATTCTCAAGCTGAAGCAGGAAATGGGACAGTCGCTGTCGACCACCGAAATGGCGGCTCAGCAATCGAAGCCGCAACGCGGTAAACCAAGAAAAGGGAAGAAGGGAAGCGGCAAGGGATTGCCCAAGCCATTCAAAGGGAATACCTGACAATCGCGGCCCCGTGGCAGACGCTGCTAGCGTCTGCACTCCGACGCTGGCAGCGTCGGCCACGGGGGCTGAATCCGGACTCAAGAAATGAACCCCGCAGTTAGGCCAGTATTTCCGATATCACGTGCCCGTGGACATCGGTCAGCCGACGGTCAATACCGTTATGGCGGAACGTCAGGCGGGTGTGATCGATACCGAGCAGATGCAGGATCGTGGCGTGGAAGTCGTAACACGTCGTCGCGCCGTTCACGGCCTTCCAGGACCAGCGATCGCTCTCCCCATGAGCCACCCCCGGCTTAACTCCCGCGCCGGCAAACCACGACGCAAACGTGCCGCCATTGTGGTCGCGGCCGACGCTCCCCTGAGAGAATGGCATCCGCCCGAATTCTGTGGTCCAGATGAGAAGTGTGTCTTCCAATAAGCCCCGCTGCTTGAGATCTCTTAAGAGCGCCGCCGCAGGCTGGTCCATCGAGCGTGCGATGAAGCCGAGTTCTTGCGGTATGCTCGAGTGGTTGTCCCAGTTCCCCGCGCCGCCACCGTGACCGCTCCAGACCTGCACGTAGCGCACTCCCCGTTCGATCATCCGCCGAGCCAGCAGACAGTTGCGACCGAAGCCGGCGGTCTCCGTTTGATGGAGACCGTAACTCTCCTGGGTCATCTGCGTTTCCCTGGAAAGATCGAGCAGCCCCGGAGCAGCAAGCTGGAATCGAGCCGCCATTTCGTAGCTCTCGATGCGTGCCTGCAAGCGCGAATCGTCCTGGCGTTCGGCAGCGTGTGACGCGTTCAGCTCGCGCAGCAGGTTCAATCCTGCCTGGCGGCTCTGTGGCGTGATGTGCTTCGCCGATTCGGGAATCGTGAGGTGCGTGATCGGTTGCGGAGCACTCGCGTTGATGATCGTTCCCTGGTGGTTCGCGGGCAGGAAGCCGCTCGTGAATGCACTGCGGCCGTTATAAGGGAACCCCCGCGGATCGGGCAGCACAACATACGCGGGGACGTTATCGGCCAGCGAGCCCAGTCCATATGAGACCCACGCGCCCATGGTCGGGAATCCCGGCAACAGAAAGCCCGTATTCTGGAGATAGGTCGCCGGACCGTGCACGTTGGACTTGGACGTCATCGCCATGAGGAATGCCATGTCATCCACGCATTTCGCGAGATGCGGCAACGCACTGCTGACATAACGCCCGCATTCCCCATGCTTGGCCCAGGTGTACGGACTCTGCATCACGGCGCCCGGCACGCTGATACTGGCTTCGACACGTTCGCCGTTTCCCGGATCGAAGGCTTGACCGTGGCGGGCAATCAACTCCGGTTTGTAGTCGAACAGATCACACTGGCTGGCGCCGCCGTTCATAAACAACTGGATGATCCGCTTGACCTTGGCGGGCGGGCCGGGTGGCGGCGGTTCGGCTGTGGTCGTACTTGGCAGGAGTGACGCCAGCGCGATCCCGCCCAGCCCGGTCGCCAGGTGGCTTAAACAATCGCGACGATGCAGCAAGTGATTATTCACGGTGTCAGTCGATGTAGAGGAACTCGTTACTGTTCAGCAATACGTGGCACGCATTAGCCAAGCCGTGCATCTGGATATACTCAGTGAACGCTTTAGTTTCTCGTTCGTCCGGCACACGCTGCAGCATCAGACAAAACGCCGACGCGGCCAGCTCTTCCGGGCGGGTCACGTCTTTCGCGATGCGCGCTGCAACGTGCTCACACTGCCGAATGAGAAACTTATTATTGAGGAAAACGAGCGCCTGGAGTGCAGTCGCCGAAGCATTGCGAACGGGTGTCGCGGCTCCACCGTCCGGACAGTCGAGCGCGTCGAGCAGCGGGTCGGGAACGGTGCGAAACACGAAACGGTACACCGCACGGCGATAATTTTCCGGCGCGTCCGGATCGAAATGTTCGTAATCGAGGAACGCCGGTGAACCGTCGACCGGCATGAACGTCTTCGCAATGTCCTGATGCTTAAACTGCACCACGGACGGCCCTCCCATTTTCAGGTCGAGCTTGCCGCTCATCTGCACGACTGCGTCCCGAACCATCTCGCCCGTGAGCCTCGCACGGTTCATGCGCCAGAGCAGCCGATTTTCGGAGTCCAGCGACACCGCGGTCGCCTGATCTTTCGCGAGGGAACTCTGCTGGTAAGTCGCGCTCGTCACGATCAACCGGTGCAGTGACTTCAGCGAACCCTTGGCGTCATCACGGAACCACATTGCCAACCAGTCAAGCATTTCCGGATGACTGGGAACGCCACCCATCTTGCCGAAATCGTTGGGCGTGTCGCACAGGCCACGGCCGAAGTGGTAGTGCCAGACACGGTTCACAATACTCCGCCACACGAGTACATTGCGGTCGTCAATCAGCCATCTGGCGAGCGCCGCGCGACGCAGTGATTCGTCCTCGGCATTCGGGATGGTAAGCACTCCCGGCAGATTGGGCACGCACGCGGTCGTCCCCGGACCGATGAGCTCACCCGGTTTGGTAATGTCGCCGCGGGCCAGCAAATGAATCGGTCGCGGCTTCAGCGAAGGTTTAAAGCTGCCCGCCGGTGTGAAGTCGCGCGTGGCAGCATAGACCACTTGAGGCGGAGGCAATGCCGCGAGTTCTTGCTCCACTTCTCTGCCGAGAATGTAGAAGGCCAACTCGCGGCGCTGTTCGAGTGTCTGCTGTTCCGCAGGCAAGTTCAGAATCGACACGATCGCCGGCGGCAGCAGGCTCCGCATCGGAGCGGTCTGCGTCGCGGGCACCGCTTGCATGGTCGCAGATAGTCGGAACCGACCGATCTGGTGTCCCGGCTTGCCTGCGAATTCCAGTTGAATTGTGAGCTCTGTTCCCGCGTCGAAGCCAGCCGGCTCCTTAAGTTCAAAGACCGCCTCGTGCGGTTGGTTGTATTGCGGGTTGATGCTCCAGAAGGTGTCGGGGTTTCCATCCAGTGCGTTCGCGACCACGTCGCCCGCATCCGAGTGATCGGCAATCACCCGCGATAGCTCCAGCGGCACGGCAGCCTTGGAGTCGGCGTCGACGGGCTGGGCTGTCGCCCTCAACTGAGAGAGGTGGAAGTTGCCATTGTCGTATCGCCCCGGCCCACCTTGCGGCAATCGCTTGTCGGGCAGGACCTCTAGTCGCAAGGCACGCACACCCTTCAGTTTTGTCCTGGCCGCGATCGTGAACGTGTCCTTATCCGGACGCGCGCCGCTGACAAACCACGATTGATCGTCTTCTCTCGTGAACACCGTCCCCTCGGCGGCTGCGACCTTCAGCACCTCGAGCAACTCCCATCGCGAATGCTTCGCAAGTTCGACGATCTTCGCCGCCATCTCGGGCGAATCGAGCGTCGCCAGATTGTCGACTTCTTTCGCAGCGATCTGATGCTTGCGCGTCAGAAGTTCTCTCCGACGCGCGTGGAGCTTTGGATCTGCATCGAACGGCCGATCGGCACGGTCCACGCCCGCGAAGACCGCTTGCAAGGCGTAATACTCGCGCTGTGTGATGGGGTCGAACTTGTGGTTGTGACAGCGGGCACAGTGGACCGTCAGACTCGTGAAGGTACCCATCACGGTGCTGACCATGTTGTCGCGATCCAGGTTCCGGCCCATCTGATGATCAACGGTGTCCTCGCGAATCCCGGCGATCAACGTTTGATCCCACGGACCAGCGGCCAGGAAGCCGAGCGCCACTGTGGCCTGCGAATCCTCGGGAAACAACACGTCACCCGCGATCTGTTCCGCCACGAACCGCGAATACGGTTTGTCAGCATTCAACGCCTGGATGACATAATCGCGGTACGGCCAGGCGTTGGGCCGGTAGTAGTCGTGGTCGTTGCCGTGCGTGTCCGCGTACTGCGCGACGTCCAGCCAGTGACGCGCCCACTGTTCGCCGTAGCGCGGGCTGGCCAGCAGTCGATTAACAAGTTTCTCATAGGCCTGGGGGGCGGGGTCCTCGACGAACGCCTTGGTCTCTTCCGGAGTGGGCGGCAATCCAGTGAGGTCAAACGTCAGCCTCCGGATCAAAGTTCGTCGATCCGCAGGCGGCGACCGCTTGAGCGATTTCTGCGCGAGCTTCGCATCGACAAACGCATCGAGCGGATGACCACCGGCCGCTTGTAGAGGCACCGCAACCGCCGTGAGCGGTTTCAGCGACCAATGCTGTTCCACGACTTCAACTTCGCCCGTGGCGGGCCAATCGGCACCGGCGTCGATCCACTGTCGCAGACTGGCGATTTCCTCTTTCGAGAGTCGTTCCCCCTTGGGCGGCATCCGCAGCTCGTCATCGTCCGAGGTCACGCGGGCCAGCAATTCGCTGGAGCCACTCTTGCCGGGTTCGATGACCGGCCCCGAGTTCCCTCCCTGCAGGGCGGCGGTCCGAGAATCGAGACGCAACCCACCCTTCGTCCCTTTGCCGCTATGACACGAGTAACATCGCTTCTGCAGCAACGGTTGAATGGTCTTCGCGTAGGTTGGAGCATTCGCCGGAAGATCCTCGCCACTACGGAGGTTCGGCGCAGCGAGCGAGAGCACCATGCCCCCCAATACGGTCCACAGCAGTGCACCGCGAAGGAGGTTTCTTTGGAGCGCGAGTTGAAGTTTCACAAGTCACTCACTGACTGCATCTTCCGGGCCACGGCACAGCAGTTCGTACTCCATCAATTGCCCTATTGATAGCTTCCGCCTGCCTCTGAATTTGAACGATCGTTTACAATACCATAGCCGTTTACCGAACAACAGCTTGTGTATCGCCATACCACGACAACGGACCACCCCGCGAAACTGCAAAAGTCCGCAAGACTATCGTCTCAATAAGTTCAAGCTATACTCGACTCTCCATTGTCTGGTCTGAACTGCGTCTACCGTCTGCTCTGTAGGCAGCCGAGGCAATCGGCGAGTCTCTCTGATTGAACCGGCACCGACAAGCTCTTACCAAGGTGTGAAATGCAAAAAATCATCGTGAGTCTACTGGCACTAGCGGCGGCGAATGTTTCACAGGTGGACGCGGGAGAGGACCCTCCAAAGCCCGGCGAAACGAAACGCGTCGGCTGGGCCAGTTCGCCCCCGGTCAAGCAGAACACCTATCGTGCTCAGCGGATGAAAGACAATCCGACCATCGATGCCGACTGGAACAAAGCGGCCTGGAAGGGTGTGACGCCGCTGACCATCGAGTACTACATGGGAGACGCGCCGACGCATCAGCCCAAAGCCCAGGCGAAGGTCGCCTACGACGACCACCATATCTACATCATCTGGAAGGTCGAGGACAAATATGTGCTGGCGAAGCGCACGGAGCATCAGCAGGACATCTGGCGCGATAGTTGTGTCGAGTTCTTTTTCGCGCCCGGCGGCGCGGGGAAGGAGCTGGACTACTTCAACCTCGAAACCAATTGTGCCGGGCTCAAACTGCTGCACGCGAATGTCGCCGGCACCACATTCAACAAGTTCACGGCCGACGACTTTTCCAGCATCGTCACGGCAAGCTCTTTGAAAGGCCCCATCGATCCCGAGATCGCCGGTGCGACGACCTGGACCCTGGAATACAAAATTCCTCTAAGTCTGCTAGAAAAACACGCCAAATTTGAACGCCCCAAGCCCGGCATCACCTGGCGAGCCAATTTCTACAAGTGCGCGGACGACTCCAGCCACCCCCACTGGCTGACGTGGTCCCCTGTGACCAACGCCAAACCCCAATTCCACATCCCTAAGTATTTCGGAACCCTTACGTTTGAATAAGCCAGGCGTTGATCGACTCTGGGACACCCGGCGGGCTCAATTCAGCTTCAACGTGATCCGAGCGTGACTTGTATGAATCATGTGAATCAATGGATCGGCAAGATTGCAATCGCGCTTGTGGCGGTTGTTGCCGGAGTCATGTTGCTCGTGTCGTATCGCGTTGCTTATCGTTCAGTCGACCCGGGACTTGAACAAGGCATTCGAACGATCGTGCAGCGAAATCCGGCTCTCCAACCTGTGCTCGACCGAGCGATGACGGACGGCGTGCTAACCATGGCAGAAGCCAACGCGATCATTAATGCAGCCGGGAAGTTGAAACAATCGCCTCAGTAATCAATAGCGTCAGGCACAGCCTGACCTACCTTGCTCTTTCACGCGTTTCCACCGGGGTTGAGAATCCCCTTAAGCAGCGACTCCAGGACCAGACTGGCAATCTCACGAGGTTTCCGGCGCGCCGCAATCGCGGTGTTGTCGAGGACGCCGTCGAGAACCAGCAGCGCGGCCCCGTGCAACGCCGACCAACCGACGAGGGCGTGTTGCTGCACGGCCCCCTTACGGATCAGTCCAGCCTGCTCGCTGGCCAGCAATTCGCTTTCAAAAAACTGAAATGTCGCATTCTGGGCGGCCGTCAGGTCTGCGGTGCGGTTGCGGGCCACGTCGCTGGAAAACATCACGCGGAAGTGGGCGGCGTGCGAGATCGCAAATTCCATATAGGCGATCCCCATCCGGACGATGCGGTCGCGATGGTCAGCAGTTCGAGCAACTGCGGCTTCCAGGGCGTTCAGCAGATGGCCTTGTCCTTCGGTCGCCAGCTCGACCAACAGGTGAGTGCGACTGGGAAAATGTCGATACGGGGCGTTGTGCGAGACATTCGCCGCCCGGGCAGCTTCCCTCAGCGTGAATCCCTGCACACCGTGTGACGCGACGAGCCCCAGTGCCGCATCGAGCAGGCTCCGGCGGAGATCACCGTGATGATAAGCCGCTTTGGCGGGAGCGGCGGCAGGCCTTGTTGTTTTCATGTCAGATTATTATCGGAACAATGTTGACAGTGTCAACTCCTGAATGTAATGTTGCGACTGTCAACATTGAGTCGTTGGAGTGAGTCGCCATCTCAGCGGCCTTTTCCGCTGGAAATCTGCCCTGGTCACTCGACTGGTTCCGCGGCACCTTGGGACCGACAGCGTCCCAACTGAAAGCTTTCTCCCGGAGACATCTGCAATGACAGCAACCACGACAGCACACACTCCGGATCGAACTTCTGTCCTGAGCAGAAAATGGGGCGGATTGCTCGTGCTCCTAGGGATGGTGGCTCTGGTCGTCCACAGGATCACCAGCGAAATGGCCTTGATGCACGAGTATGGGTCAGACCCCCAAATGGGGATCTGGTTCATGTTTCTGGTGGCGAAACTGCTGTATTGGTTTGTCGGCGGCGCCGTGGCGGTGGGGGTGTTGTTCTTCGCATGGAAGCCACGTTGGAGAATCATGCTGGGCGTAGTTCTACTGTTGGGATGGGGCTACGGAATTCATATGGAGACCTGGAAAATCCAACTCAAGCAGCAGGCACTCGCCGAGTCGCGGGATCCCTCAACATCCCCCAAGCGGTTGGAGCAGTTGCTGCAATTTCCAGACAACATGGGGGGCTATGAACTCGATAACCGGATTGCGGCAAACCCCCATTCGCCACCCGAGCTCTTGCGAGAACTTTACTATCGGCAGAATTCAGGAACACTCATGATCCTGGCCAGGAGGCCTGATACTCCCGAGGACGTCTTGCAAGCGATGGTTGATCATGATCTGGCGACGGTTGGTCGCGATCTCGAGAACGAATGGATTCGGAAGAGTCTGAAACGGAATCCAAAACTGCCGGATGCGATTCGTCGAAAGCTTGATGAGCATCAGCCATCTGTAATCAAGTGAGCGCAGGGTAACGCCGATCCAGCTCCCGGTTCGAACAAGCAAGTTGAGTGCAGGTCCTCGCGGATCTTAACGTGCCACTTGGATGAGCTTTGTGGCCTGGTTTGTATTCGCGCCGCCAATGTTGGTGATCTGGATTCGAATCATGCGGTTGCCGGCAACTTGATCGGTGGACTCGAACCCCAGACTCCGCATTAGATTCTGAACTGAATTCGACGTTGCCGCTCCGTTCAATTGAATTGTGAGAGGAGCTCCCTTCGTACCACCGGCCACCGTCCCAATGATGGTCGTACCGAACATCACATTTTTCCCCCGGGTGCTGATGCCGTTCTGCTTCATAATCGACAGCGTGTCCTTGCTCGATTGACCTGACACCCGCAGCACGGAACCGGCAAACATCGGCGTTGGGGCGTCCAAGTCCGACAACATGGCAAAGCTGTCAATGGTCGCGACTTTCCTCGCTGAAACACGGTAAACAAGAGGTTGCACATTTAAGACGATGGTCGGTGCTTCGTTCAAATTAATCACCGTGATGGTGAACATTTTCTGGAACATCAGCCCGCCCTGGTCCTCGACTTGAACCCGGATGGAGTAACTGCTTTTGGTTTCAAAGTCCGTGCGGGGGATGACCATCAAGGTGGTACCGCTGATGGAGAAGTTGCCATTGTCCACAGCTCCCGCGCCAGGCACGAGCGTGTACGTGAATGTGTCGCCGATATCTGGATCGGTAGCACTCAACGTCCCGACCATGGCATTGACGAGATTATTCTCCGCGATGGTGGTTGCCGAAAGCTTGATGTCTGTAGGTGTCCCATTCACCTGGGCCTTGGCGAGTTCGGCGTCGACACTCGCGGCCATCGTGCCCAGACCGTAGTACAGGCTGGCGGTGTTAGTCAAGACTTTGCCCAGTGGATTGAGCACAGAGTTCACCACTTGTCCGACGATTTGCACCGTAACTTGACGTGTCGCCAGTGCTCCGGCCATGACGGTACGAGTTCCGAAATTGTAGGACACTCGATCGTTATTCAGATCCCCATCCGTGTCACTGACAACGGGAACGACCGCCGGACCCGAACTAATGCTGCTGCCGATTGAGACGATCGTCGAGGTGACATACTTGATGATTCCCGCCAATCCCGTGGGCAGATTATCCGTCAGGATCGCTGGCGAAGTGGTGCCGACTGGAAGGGTAAAAGTCACCTGATAAGTGACCACTTCGCCGACATCCAGGTCCGTTACGGCTGGGTTGTATTGGTTAGAACCCGTCAATGGATTGGACGTGGTGACGATGGTCTTGGAAATCTCAGGGCAATCGGCCGTAATGGTCGCGACGGACATGTCGAAGTAATCATTCAGCGGCGCGCCTGTTCCGTTCCGTTCGCCCGTCATGCTGCCGGATGCTCCTGGTGTTACGGAACCTGTCGGATTCGGCACCGATCCCTGATCTCCAGGGAGGCTGGTGTAGGTCACGTTGGCAGTGTTCGTAATGTGCTGGCAGGGTTGAATGGCACTCGTGACGAACACGGTGTAGAACAACTGGATGGTATCGCCAGGGGCCAATTGATTGATCGTCAAGTCAACATGATTACTGGTCGAAACATTGACCATGTCGATATTATTAACAAGCGTATACAAGCCATTCCGTTTGACGACCAGGTTGGCCGTGTCGAGGATAAAGAACGGCGAGAGAGGATCATCGATGCGGACATCAAACGCCGTACTGCTGAAGGGGCCGCTGGCATTGGTGAACGAGACCTCGTAGTTCACGCTAAACGTGCCGTCGGGCGCTGTCTGCGAAGTGTATTCCTTGCCGATGTTGATGAGCTCGGGTTCCACTACGACGACATCGACGCAGTTGGATTCCTCGCCCACTTGAATCGCGGGACTCAAATCTGAGGTCACACACAACTCGATGAAATCTACCGCCGTGTCATCTTGCGTGTAGATATCCAGCTTGCCGCCGGCATTGAGTGCCGCCAGCAGCGACATACCGTTAGGCAAATTCGCCAGATCCAGCGTCAGCACCGTACCGGTGGGATAAGAAGTAGTAGTCCAGGCATTATTCAGCAAGCTTGGGCTGCCGTTGCCCGTCCCTAGGAACGGACTGAAGAGGCTGGTGTTCCCCGCGCCGCTGACCACGATTGGAATTCCAGCGGCATCATACACACCCAGTACGAGCGAATCGTCGCCTGGAATGTCGGCGTGCGGCCTCAGGCCAATCCGTAATTCAGCACCGGTAATCCCTGTGGGCAAGCCTATGAATGAATCGGCGAAGACTTGGTTGGGAGTCAGGTCGTCGTAGCCCTTCACGTTCACTGGCAGCACGCCCAGGTTGCTCAGCCGCTGTTGCAGTCCCGCACTCAGCGAGGTTGTTTCGTTAATATTTCGTAGCGAGTACGTGTCTTCCACACCCAGCTTGAAGTCCACGCAGGGCTGGATGGTGACGGTGAAGCAGTTCATCAGGGAGACACTCGCCTGATTACTCAAGGTATTCAGAACCAGGGCATTGAACTCCACGACCACGAATTCCAAGTTGGCATCGCTGTCGTTGTTGACGAGCGTCCCCAGCTTGAAATACGCGTCCGTGCCGTCCGAATAAGTGTCGTCGTTGATCGTCGAACTCGTCGAGATCGCCCCATCGAGCAGCCCATAAGTCAGCGGTGTCGACATGAGGGTGGCGTTCGCACCGATCAAGCCCGACGTGAATCCGGCGTCGGATACCAGCGAGGCCTTCGCCGTGCCATCGTCGAGGAACATCATGCCGGCCGGCAGATTGTCAATGACCTGGAAGCTGGGCGAAGTCCCTTCGGGGATAATGGTTAGCAAGCGGTAGCGTACGATCTCGCCGACAGCCACGTTATTCCAGATGGTACTCGCTTCGGAGGTGGTCACGATCGACTTTTCGAGCACCGGGCAATCCACCATCTCCGTGGCGGAATCGGCTGCGAAATAGTCGTTATAGGGCTTGCTGCCGCCCGTTCCGTCACGCTCTGTCGAGTCGGGATTGCCGCCTACGAGCAGGCCGTGTGGACCGGGCAAACTGGTCCACGTCACGTCCGCCGTGTTCGTCAATTCCTCGCACGGCGTGACGCTCAGATCCAGCGTCGCCTGGAAGGTAAAAATGCTGCTGGAATTCAGGGGAATCGACGCCCAATTCACTGTGATGGCTCCGCCGGACACGCCCGACGCCGAGGGCGCCGGCGCGGTGCCGCTGAAGGTCAGCGAATTGGCCACGTAGGTGAAACCCACCGGCAGCACGTCACTCAACACGACGTCGTAGGCATCGGTCGAACTGGGGCTGTTGTTGGAGACCGTGATCGTGAACGTGACCGTATCGCCAGCGTCAACGCCGCTGCTCTGGTCGACAATTTTGTCTACTTGGAGGACCGGCTCGATCACAGTCACCGGTGCCGACGAAACCGGGGAGTGGAGGTCGCCGTCCACGGAGAACGCGGCCTGATTGACCAACAACGTCCCGTCCTGGTTGCTGGCCACATCGAGCACCACAGCCGTGAGGGAGAACATCAAGATTTCAGGTTGATTGTTGTTCGTATTGGTGTTGGTGACGGTGCCTAACGAGAATGTGGCCCCAGTTCCGCTCGGGATGGCCGTGGTGCTGCCGGAAATGCTGACGTCGGAAGGCATGCCAAAAAAGAAGCTGCTGAGATAGGCCATTCCGGGAGGGAGCAGGTCGACCAGCGCGATGTTGGAAGTGACACCTTCGGGTACGATGAGCCGAATGATGAATGTCGCGCTTTCGCCGATCACGGCCTGCGTGTTGCCGAACGGTCCGATTCCCGTGGTAACGAGAGACTTGGTCACCGTGGGGCAGGCGATCGTCACCGTGGCGCTATCTGTCACCAAATCAGAGACGTAATTCTGACCAGGCGTCGCGGCACCGCCATCGCGGCTCGAATACGCCAACAGGGTGGCAGTGTTGGTGATCGTCTCGCACGCTTCGACGGGGCTCATTCCCAGCGGCGACTGCGGAGCGCTGTTGGCTTCCAAGTCGTAGGTGATGAACAGGATGTTCTTGCCGGCGATGAAAGGATTGAAATTGTCCAAGGCACCCGTCGTGGAATTCGGATCGGTAAGCTCCAGACCCGCACCGAACAAGGCGCCGGTCCAAGTCAGCACGGCACTGGTTCCATCAGTAACGGTCAGATTCAGTCCGCCGGCAGGAATATGGAACCCGGCAGGGATTACGTCCTGCAGCATCACATCGAACGCACCTTGCGGATCTGACCCGATGTTTTCCACGGCAATGGCGAACGTGACCAGATCACTGGCATCGACATTACTCAGATTGCTGTTGATCAACGACGGCAGATTGGCCGACGTGATACTGCCACCCGTATATCGGAATCCCGCAGAACCGGGATCGGAGAACGACGCATTCGGCAAGGCGGGTGCGAACACGCCATGGTCCAGATTGTCATTGTCGGTGGCCACCACACCCTTGGTGATCAGCAAGTTGGGTTCGGAGGAAATGATCTGCACGAGCGACGTCGCATCAACCGTATGCAGGTGCGTATCGTGATGGGTCGACTCGCCTTCGTTCGTCAAGAACAGGCCGTCGGCGAAGAGCAGACTGGTGGCGGTCAC
Source organism: Planctomycetaceae bacterium (assembly GCA_021732415.1). Taxonomy (GTDB): domain Bacteria; phylum Planctomycetota; class Planctomycetia; order Planctomycetales; family Planctomycetaceae; genus JAKFVC01. The sequence goes on along the minus strand of JAKFVC010000182.1, from coordinate 15,257 downwards.
CGTAAAGAGAATATCAATCGTGTCGGGAGCATTGTTTAAATCGACGCGGGTGCCGAAATCCCATTCAAGGGAGTTACTCGTCGAGTCCACACTTACGGTCACTGGCGCGGGGACGGTTCCGGAGGTGCTGTACTGGCCGGGCAGCGGCAGTCCGCTCACCAGGGTCCAGTTCGGCCCAATCACGCCATCGGCGTCGGCATCATCGGCCAACAGCTTCGGGTGGGGCAGAAAATCGCGGAGATGGAAATCCTCGAAATCGCCGGTCGTCAACCGATATTGCAGGCGGTAGGTCACAGTATCGCCCGGCGACACATGCGGCGGCAGCCCGGGCGGAACTGAAGGACTCAGCACGTTGCCGTTAATCGCATAGATCGTTTTAGTGAACGTTCCTACCGGGACCTGGAACAGCACGCTGCTGTCATCGGACTGCGTCGCGCCGGCCACGCTGCGACTCGCATCGAGCAACTCGCCTGTAATGACCACCGCGTTGAAGAGTTCGTCATGTTCGTCGAGAGACGGAGTGACCCCCTGCTGGAATTCCTGATACGATTCCTGGATCTGGGTCCGGAATCGCAAGAGGCCTGTCGTCGGCCCGTCATTGCTGGTACTGGGCGTGAACAAGCCGCCCAGCAACTGGCCCGTGCCGAGGCTGCTTGAATTCATCAACCCGGAAACGTCAAAGTGCAGATGACGGCTATCATGCGTGACCGGATTGCCGTCGGGAGTGAATGTGTTGGTGTAGTTCGTGTTCAACACAAAGTTCAGCGGTACTGCAGTTGTGGAGCCATTAGTGGTGATGTCCAACGTTGGCGTCCCGTTCAGTAATTGGCCGTCGCTGTAGAAGTCGTCAATGACCAGGTCCTCGAAACCGAAGTAATCTGAGATCTGGAACGCCAGCGAGTACTCCAGGATGTCGAGCGGAGTCGGCCCGGCCGCCCCGACATCAGTCACAATGGCCACCGATTTCTGAATCGCGATGGACTTGTCGGCCAAGGAATTCGTCGCCGGTCCGCTCGCAACCGCGATCGGCAGGCCGGAACCAGGGAGGTTGGCGTGGTCGCGAGTATCGGTCGGAACCCAGTTTCCGGTCGCCGTTGCCGTGTTGATCGATGCCGACGGTGCGCCCGTCGTGGGGTCGAGTACCGGATTGATGCTGGCATCCAGTTCGGGTACGTAGAACGAGAACGTGACGCTCGCATCAGGTCCGGCAACTCCGGTCAGGCTCGCAAACTTCGCCTTCAGCACAGCGGTGGTGCTCGGTGTGGGCCCCGGTAGAGTCAGCACCGCGGCGGGCGATGCCACCAGGGAACCATTGACGAAGACCACGTTGCCGGGCAGCGAGTCGCTGACGTCGACGTTAGTGACTGTCTGGCCCGCAGCAACATCGACGGTGATTTGCCACTGCTGCGCGAAGTTGGGGCCTGTTGCCGTTTCGCCTTCGTGGGCGAGATTGATCTTCGAAATGATAAACACTTCGGGTGTCACCGAGCCTTGATGGAACCCTCCGGCCTCGAGCAACGACAGGTCACCCGCTGCGGCATCGTCCTCCGGAGTCGTCCCGAATTCGAATCCGCTGCGAGCTTGCACCGCGAGATTTACCCCGACGTCCGCCAGCGACGAGACGTGCGCGGTGAACAGCACGGGGGCAGGGGGCTGGTCGTCAGCGAATGATCCAAACGGGAGCCGCGCCGCGACGAGCACGTCACCCGCCGGGCCCGTCACGATCACCGGATTACCGACATTGTCCTTGGCGAACGGATGGGTCGCGTGGCCGGTTGCGTCAAACTGCACGAATTCCAGCTCCAGCGACTGGCCGTACGTCGTCGCTGAAATCAACTGATTGATCCCCGCTCCACTCGTATCGACACCCAATCCATCGGGACTTCCAGTGAAGGGAGTCACAAACGAGGGAGGACTGCCCGGAGAAAAATAGCTCGAGGGGAACTGCGGGACTCCGTCGGCTCCCTTGTAGTCGACGATCAAATCGACGAACGGACCGTAGCCCAATGCGTTCCCGGTGTTGTCGAAGGTGACCGAAAACATCGTGTCTTCGCCGACAAGAACTTGCCGGCTGGTTTGGTCTCCTGGCAGATCCAGGTTCATGTCGAGGGTGCTCGTGGGAGCCGCAGCCAGCAGCAGGCGGTCTTCCAACGCCTCCACAAACTGTCGCCGCGCAGCGCGACCGCGTCGAGTGACTTTCGGCCGCATGTGGTAACATTCGAACCATTGACTCAAGCTGAAGCGCTTCATGGGAGATCCTGAATGGCCAAGTCGCGGTGGAGTCCATACCACCTGCACCCAGCATGGCGACGCATTGCCTGGTCAGAACAGCAAGACCGGGACAACACCCATGCGGATTCTGGGCGCAAACCCTGCCAAATATTCTGAAAGTTTTTTTAAAGAAACCCTCAGGGCGTGCGTGCTGCGATCGCCGCTTTCACGGCAGCGACCGGCACTGCAACACGAAATCCAGCGCAATTCTGCAGGGCAGTCGGGAGCGCGCTGTAACGACTTGACGCACGGCTGATAGACGCGGTGCTACGCCAATGACCGCCCCGGAGAACACGCTGCAGACCAGCGGAAGGTGGGCCAAGCGGATCAATCGCCCCCTTTTCCGGCAGCGTTCCGTAGTAGGTCGGTCCCCACCAATCCTCTACCCACTCCCAGACATTGCCATGGAGATCGTGCAGCCCGAACGGATTGGCTTTCAACTCGCCTACGGCGTGCGTGCGGGCATTGGAATTCAGGTCAAACCGATCAGCCTGAGGCAAATCCTCATACTTATCGCCAAACCAGTATCGGGATTCGGTCCCCGCGCGGCAGGCAAACTCCCATTGGGCCTCGGTAGGCAGGCGGTAGCCATTGCCTGGCAGTGGTGTTACTGTTTCGCCGTCCCGCACGCAGCACGGCTGGAGCTTCTCGAACTGGCTGAGTCTCGCACAGAATTCAGCCGCGTCGTTCCAACTGGTCATTTCCACCGGATGCTGCGTGACATCGATTCCCGCCACATGGCCTTTTCCGGTTCCGTTCGGGGCGAACCACGAGAGATTTCGGTCACTCCCCATGACCTTTTCATACTCGGCTTGCGAGACTTCGTAGACACCCAGGAAGAAGGGTTGCGTCAGGATGACCTTGTGCTGGGGCCCTTCACTCTGAACGTGTTCCTGCCAGGCTTTGCTTCCGCCCAAGAACCGGAGGGCCTCGGTAACGTCCGCCGGGGTGCTTCCCATCGTGAACTCGCCTGGTGGAATGAGAACCAGCTTGATACCGACGGCACTGATGTGCTCAACCGGCACACCAAGCTGCCTGGCCCAAGCCTGTTGATGAACCCGCGCCTGCTGGGCGTCAAACGGAGCGATTGCCGGGCGGGGAGCGTCTACTGGCCAGCCGTGCCATCCGGTCGCTGCAATGCCTGGCAGCGATTTGGCCTGATGATCGGCATTCGTTCCGACGGCTTTCACTAGCAGGTCGATATCGGCTCCATAATCCGTTCCATCGGGGCGGGGCTGGTATCCGGGGGACTTGGCTCGCAGGATGCGCCACTGGGCAGGGTCGAACTCCCACGGCGGTAGCTCGATCGAATCCGCTTCAGTCTGGAGTTGTTCCAGTTGAAGTGGTTCTTTCCCGTAACGGAAACTGTACGGTTTCACGAACACGTTTCCGTGGCCTGTCCAATCGATCGGACGCGGATGGCCGTACGTCAAATCTGTGGGCGAGACAAAGATCGACCGATGGGACTGAGCAGCGATCGGAGACAGCGATACGAGGGACGAAGTCCAAACATTGATCGCCGGCTCTGGTAACCAAAAGACGCAACGTTCGATTTCCAGCTTGCCGGGCGGTTCGGCTCGGCTTTCGATATTCGGACGACACTCGCCAAATACCGAATTGCGCAACCGCACCGTGCCACCCGATGGCAGGCCGATGCGCACGAGACCGAAGTTGCAATTCACGATCTCCGGGATCGATTCCCCGTCTCCGATCACCCAGGCGTCGACAATACAATTCGCTGAGTCCGATAGTCCCGTGCAATTCATCATTCTGAAAAGAGAGCCCCGGGACGGAAACAGGGGCTTCTTAGCATCCCCAAAATCGTTCGCAAGCCAACCACCACTGGCGTGCAAGACATGCCGGATCGTCAGTCCTTCCAAGATCAGACGATCCGTTCCAATGCTTTCCAAGTCGGGGTCGATCGTCGGTGAGTAACCGGCGCCGGCGCGGATCGTGAGCAATCGGGCCTGGCCGGTCCAACGGCAGTCTTTGAGCAGTCCGTCCGTCCGGAGTTCGATGATGTCTTTGTCTTGAGCGGCGTCCGCGGCGGCCTTGAGCGTCAGGTAGCCGCGAACTTCTTTCCCGGCTCGGAGCAATACGATGGGACCATCTTCAAGCCGTTCTGGCCGCAGCTCCGCTTCTGGTACGGCACGTCCCTCGGCGGCCAACGCGCGCACATACGCGGCCCCTGGTCCAACGAGATTCCAATCTGGTCCAACCTCTGCCAGCTTGTGCTCGGCAATCATCTTTTCCGTCGCCGCTCGCACTGCGACAAATCGCTCGGGGTTGGGCAGACGCTGAATCCGGCCCCATTCGAACGCGAGAAAATCCACTTCGCGAGAATCCCGCTCGGGCTCTTTCCAGAGCTTGTTCCAAGCCGGCAGTCCCTTCTCCTTCAGAACAGACCCCTCCCTGATCAGATACCAGGATCCGGAGAAACAGTTGCCGGATCCGCTCCAGGTCACGCGGGTCAGCGACTGCGGGTCGATCAACTCGGTGGCTTGCGACTGACAATGAAATACATTTCCGGTCGCTTCCACCGTCAGTTTCGCCTCTTCCCTCAAATGAGCGAGGCGTGCAAATCCTCCTGCGACTGCGTAAACGGTGCAGTTGCGCAGGCGTAGCAGATGCCTACTGCCACCTCCGTAACGAATCATGATGTTGTTCATGCGAATCAGGCAGTTGTCGAACTCATAGTCCGATGAGATCCCATCGGGCGGCACATCGACGCCGTAAATCGAGATGTAAACACTGTCACTAACGCGCACCTTGTGGACAGATCCAGGCAAGTCTCCCCACAAGCGACAGCGATGAAAGCGCCAGGTCGCCGTTCGACTGGGGGAGGGAATTCGGAATGCGCGGAAGTCGAGATCACAGCCTTCGACCGAAAACTCGCCTTCGATCCGGATGACTTCCCCTTGTCCTACAAACGAGAGCCGGGGCCGATATCCCGCCCCAGCGCGAATCGCCAGCGGCTTGGTGATCGGCTCGACCCAGCGAATGCGTAAGAGATCGTTCGAACGAATCTCGACAATCTCGCCGGGCTGCCTCTCATCCATGGCTCCCGCCAGAGTCTTGAACGTTCGCCGCTCCTGCCCATCGTGGATGACCGCGAACGGCTTGCCCAAATCGACAGGTCTTGCCGGCTTGGTTGGTTGGCCGGGAGGTTGAATGGGCGGATGGATCGTCGGTTGGTTGGCAGGCCGCGCGAGATTTACGGCGACGGTGGCAAGTGGTTTCGGCGTTTCGACTTCCCTTTTCGGCCCCAGCGTTGCCCAGACGACTCCCAGCAATCCGATCACCAACAAGCACGCCAGCACAATGCGCAACTTGCTCCATCGACTCACCTGAAGTTGCCGAGACTTCATTGTGGCTTGGTGATGCGACAGCACTGCGGTGCTCTCGCCGATCACAACTCGCCCTTGTTGCGACAGGGCTTCCGTCAAGCCGTTTTCCGCGACACGCGGCGATGCGGTGGCCTGCCCTGCGGCCCCCTCGCCCTCACTCTTAATGGATCGCTGATCAAACTGGCTCCGGCCGAGAAAATTCGCGAGTGCCTCTCCAAAATCCGCGGCCGTAGCGAACCGATCCTCGGGGCGGCGTGAGATCGCCTGACAACAGATCTCTTCCAACTGGGGATCGATGTCACTGCGAATTTTGCTGGGGCGAACCGGATCGTCATGCATGAGCTCGTACAGCACGCGCGACATATTGCCGGCACGAATGGGACGGCCCGTGAGCAGTTCGTAGAAGATGGCTCCCAGGCTGTAAATGTCGGAGGGAGCACCAATTCGTTCGTATCCACCATCAGCCTGCTCGGGAGCCATATAGGCCGGCGTCCCGATGATCGCACCCGGCTGAGTCACTCGGGCGTCGGTCTCGTGCGCCAGCCAGGCGAGTCCGAAGTCCATCAGGATCGGTTCGCCGCTGTGGTCGAGCATCACGTTAGCCGGCTTCAAATCGCGATGCACGACCCCTGCGCGGTGCGCGGCATCGAGTGCCAGGGCAAACTTGCGAATCAATTCGGCCGTTTGCCGCGCGGTAAAGGACTGCCCCTCCTTAATGGCTTGTGAGAGAGGCGTGCCGTCGATGAACGCCATCGTCAAATAGTGCGTACCGTCCTGCTCATCCACATCGAAAATCGGGCAGAGATTGCGATGCTGCACCGAAGCCATGATCCGCGCTTCTCGACGAAAGCGGTCAGCCAATCGAAATCGGCCATCCACATCGAACCGGGGAATTTTCAAAGCCACTCGGCGTCCCAACCGCAGGTCTTTAACGAGATAGACAACTCCCATCCCCCCAGTTCCCAGCACCCGCTCCACTTGATACCGGCCGAACAGTGTCCCCGCGGCCGACGCCTGCTCGCCCAATCCATTCGGTAAAAGGCCTGCATCCCCCGCCCTCGGTACCCCTTCTGCCGAAACCACAGCATTCACGAGGGCAGTCTGATCGGACTCGTTGGATTGGCGGGGCACGACTGGAAGAACGCCCTCAGCGTGCGCCGATTCGTTGCGTTCACTGAGCAACTCCGGGACGATATTGGAGCACAATTCCGCCGCGGGCCGGTCTAAAAACTCCCCGGCATCGGGCGGACAGCTCAGGAGTTGTTCCATCCGTGCTCGCAGCACCAGGTCACCACCGCACTCCGCATCCAGATGAGCCCGACGCTGCGCCGGGTCCTGGAATTCCAGAGCGGAAATGAAGAGGTCTCGTTCGTGCATGGTCGGTCGCCAGGAGTTCGCGTAACAGGATTCTGATCGACGCCAATCACGAGTCGTTCACCGAGAATTTCCACCCATCGGAAGTCAGGTGACATCCGATTCCTGCTGAACTGTCTTAGTCCCTGCGAATTCGACGACGAGGCTCGGTGGACCTCGCGGGATGCCACTCGACTCTACAGACCCGGGCGGAATATGCCAGCAGCCCCGGATAAATAGCGTGTTTTGCCAGCCAGAGACTCGGTGTCTAGGCGTCGGGTGACAGCTCGATCACTAAAAACGACCGCGCGTACGCCCACAAGCGGGCAGCTGACCGCTCGGACATGTCCAGCATCTCGGCAACTTCGGACAACGGCAGACCCGTAAAAAACCGCAGTTTCACGAGTTCCGCAGCCTGGGCATCCTGCACCGCCAATCGAGTCAACGCCTCGTCAATTTCCAGCAGATTGGGAGCGGAACCCACTTCGGGCAGATCATCCAGCGACGCCTGCAAACGCCCCAGGTTTCCGCCCCGTTTGAGAGCCTGCTTGCGACGGGCATTATCAACCAGAATCCTCCGCATGGCTTCCGCCGCTGCCGCGAAGAAGTACTTGCGGCTGTGCCATTCTTGAGCAACCGGCGAATCGACCAACCGGAGGTAGGCCTCATGGACCAGATCGGTCGCCTGCAATGTCTGCCCGGCTGACTCCTGGGCCAACTTCGCCCGAGCCAGCTCGCGCAACTCGTCATAAACCATTGGCAACAACTGATCAGCGGCGCGACTGTCGCCCTGTTTTATTGCGCAGAGGAGTATGGAAATGTCGGAGGGCATTCCCTTTAGTGTATCAAACGATGCAACTAGCGACAACGTGCATCCCAGCAACCCCAGACTGACAGAAGGGTTGCACCTCGCAGTCAACAGCAGACGTCCAGCAGAAGAGACCGGCCACGTTCCCCGCCTGCGATCCAGTCCGGCATCTTTGAATTCTTCACCCACCAGAAATCAGGCGAGCCGGGTCGACACTTTTCTGCCGCGACTTCTTTGAACTCTTCGACTTCTTTGACCCCTTCGAACGCCCAAGGCCCCCGTGGCAGACGCTGCCAGCGTCTGTGGCCGCCGACGCTGGCAGCGTCGGCCACGGGAGCCGGATCTGGATTGTCACAGCGTGACTTCTTTGACTTCTTTGACTTCTTTGACTTCTTTGAACCCTTCACCCACCAGAAATCAGGCGAGCCGGGTCGACATTTTTCTGCCGCGACTTCTTTGAACTCTTCGACTTCTTTGACCCCTTCGAACGCCCAAAGTCCCAAAGCCCCCGTGGCCGACGCTGCTAGCGTCGGCGGCCACAGACGCTGGCAGCGTCTGCCACGGGAGCCGGATATAGATTGTCACGGCGTGACTCCTTCGACTTCTTTGACTTCTTTGAACTCTTCAACACCTTCGCGCCCTCGGATGTCCCCATTCCGATCTACTCTCTCGCCGCCAGGCGCGCTTCTTCCCACCAGCAACGATATCCACTCCGTTACCAATCACTGAATCAGCCCATGTCAGGAAAACCAGGATTTTCAAATCGGCGAACTGTCTCAAAGTGCTCCCAAACAAACGCCACCAAACACCTTGGGCGAAATTCAATCCCCTGTGCGCCCTCGAACTGCCGGCGCAATCTGAAGCCACCAGCGACTTGGAACGAGTCGAGTTCGAAACACTCGAATGGCGTCGAACTCAGCAGAGATGAGCGAACCCGCGTGCCCGGACCGCGTAATGCGATCTATGCCAACCCCGGTAGGGGGATCGCAAAGCGATCTCACGTCGTGAGCACCACCACGCGGCCGTCGACATTCAGGACCTGCAAGCCGCTCGGGAATTCGGCGAATGGCTGATCCCAATGGGCGTGACCGCGAATGACCAGGCCCATCCCCGACTCGATCAACAGCTCACGAATGCGCGGCAATCCGCGTTGAGCGGTTTGGCTGCCGTCGGGCCCATCATGCATCAACAGAACATCGGGACGAGCCTCGATCAGGCGCTTCAGCGTTGCCAGGTAATCCTCTTCGCTACGGCGATTGATTCGGTTCGCCCGACCGATAATCCCACCCAGCCCGGCGACCCGCAATCCAGCCACATTGACCGAGTCCCCATCCAGATAATGCATCCAACTCGGCAGCCTGGGTCGACGCTGGGGTGGGTCGCCAAACGTATCGTGATTGCCGGCAACACCCGCGCCCCAGGTGAAAGACTCTGCAAACGCCTGCCAGACGCTGGTGACATCACCAGTTCCACCCCGCTGGTCGAGTGCCGGGACGGTGTAGAAATCACCGGCGAGAAAGACCCCCACCTGCTGTGACCCACGAATTCCCAGCGAGGGCAGCACTTCGCTCACCAGTCGCTGGGGCAGCACTTCCCCGAGCAGCCGGAGCGAACCACCCACCGACTCTTGAAACCGTTCCCGTCCCTGCAGGTCAGCCGTGGCCACAATCGCCGCAACGCCATCCGGCAGCCGGTCCACTCGCGCGCGGTGCACGGGAATCCGGTCCTCATAGAACTGACCGGGGCCACGCCCAGCATTGAGAAACGGAAATTCGGCAATGGCCGAGGTTTGGAATTCAATAATCTTCATAGTCTCGCGGACAGACAAATCAACATTGAAAAAGGTTCGCCAGCCCCGAATCCCGCGTCGTACGGCTACTGGCATTTGTGAGAAGCAACTCAGGCCGCCCAGCTGATTCGCGAAGTACCGAGCGCTGAAGGAGAAACGGCCTCTTATTCGCTCCGCTCACACAAGGTCAAGAACCTGTGCCACCCCGCCGGTAGGCATGCGAGCGTCACGTGATGCGATGAATTGCCAGCTAGAGTTCGGCGGCCATTTTCCCAATAGCGTCCAAACAGACTCCAAAAAGATCTTCCGCCCCAATGATTTCGTACTGCGCTTCGGGGTGCTGCGTCGGATTCCGATAGGCCGTGCGTATTAGGTCTAGTGCACTTAGTAGTGTGTTAGGCGGACGGTTGCGAGTCTTCGCTTTGAGCTGATCCACCATCGGCCCCCACATTGGGCGGGGTAGCCGCTTCTGCTTCCTGTGATGGAAATAGTAGCTCTTCAGCACCGACTCAGTCGCACGTAAGATATGAAATGCGGAAGCGGTGGCTTCCCCGAAAAGGAGACATCTGCCGGCAGATGCCACGTCTTGCTGTGCGATCAGTTCGAGCTTTCCAAACAGGCCTGCCCCCAATAGAGCTCCAGGACTATTCAAAAGATAGTCGGAATTAAATCGACGGTTTGGTAGCACGTATAACTTCTTGATCAAGGACTCGGGAAAGATAACCGTTTCTAGCTGCGCAGCCTCTGCGCGCACGGCATTCGCGACCTTCTCACCAATTGCATCGTCCGCTTTCGCCACCGCTTTGACGGCGTCCTGCATCTCACTGAACCTGTCGCCTATTGTGGCAGCAATAGTGACCTGAAAATTCCCCTCCTCCAACTTTTCAAGAAGAGTATCAAATGAAGTTTCAACAAAAGCCTTAGTATTTGTCGCCACGACGTTACGCAGGAGCCTTAGTACCAACCCGATTTGAATGTATGCGTACCCATTTTGGACGATCATGATTACTTGGACCTTGTTTTGTTGAATTAGCCAGATAGATCGGGCTGTGCTTCGCGCTGTGGGCGATGATGGAGTGCACGTGTCGGACGACCGCAGATCCGGCCCTCTGGTGAGAATTTCGGTCCGCTGTCGAAAGTCACCCCTCGTCAGCCATCGCCTGACGTGGCTGACCTTGACTGAGCCTACTGGGCCGCAGAAACCGACCAGCAAGACTTAGAGCTTTTCGCCACGTTTGTACTTAATTATGTCACCGGAAATATCCAGGCAATCCACAAGTTCTACGTCGAAACCTTGCTCCTTGATCATCAATCCTATCAGTCGCAAGTTGCCTTCATGTGGTTTCGACGACACAAGTGAAAGGATCTCAAGGCCGATACGAGAGATCGCATAAATTCCAAGATCGAGTGTCTTCCCAGGTGCGACGTGTGTCAACACTAGCGCACGTCCTCGCGACACCAGGACGCTATTGAAACTGTCTTTTGCAATGGAGCCGAGTGTTACGTTCACGTTAAGGGATTCGACAGCATTCAAAATAGACAGGTCTTGCAACTGCATTAGTTGCTCAAACCCAATTCCGGCCTCTTCCAGAAGCTCGGTACTTGCTCGGAATAACCTGTCAGCGATGACAAACGGAGCAAGGGAAGCGATAACACCCGCCTCGTCCTTAGAGATATTTCGAAGGAAGTCGAGGGTGCGAAGCGAGTAAGTGCCAGGCGCCTTGATTTCGCCAACAAGCAGCCGTCCCCACAAGTCCTGAATTTCTTCAGCGGAAACTTCACTTGCGGCGTCTCTCCATCGATACAACCAGTCGTCGTTAGGCTTCTCAATCGGTGGGGGGCTTGAGTCGGTTTCTAATTCAAATGCTGCAGATAAAAGCGCATTTGAAACATTTGCTTCGCAGCGGACTGATTCAGCGAACATACGCTCGCTAACTTCAAGTTTCAGGGATTCGAATGGATTGTAGTCGTGTCGCTCGACGAGCAAGGGTTGGATGGGCTCCGGCGGGTCGGTAGCGTCGGACGCCAAAGCACGAATCCGTCCATCTGTACCGTATTCTTTGAGGCCCAACTTGATCGCCTCAGCCTCTTTCTCAGCTTGTGCCATCGCAAGGAGCTCATGGCGGCGGACATCAATCGCGGCTCGGCCTTCGCGCTTCAATTGCCATGGCTTGAATAACCCACCGATACCTTTTTCGGTGACAGTTTCCCACATTCGCCCAAGTAATGTCTCACCTGGCCACTGCATATCAATTCCAATCCACATTCGGTTGTAGACGTTTGCTAACATGGATACTTGACCAGACATCCAAAGACAATTCAAGCGTGCGCTCGCAGAACTAGAGCAATCATTGAAAAAGGCCTTAGATTCGAGGGAAATTTGGGATCAGGTCTCTTTGCATGCGGCCAAAGAGACCTGACCTGACTGCCCGATCGTTAATGATCCGTGCCTCCAAACGATCACCGGCGCGGCGGCAGGGCTTCTTGCAGGACTGGGGGGCCGCGGCGGTCCTTGTCGTGGTCGCCGTGCTTGTCGTGGTCTGGCGTGACTCCTTGATCGTACATCAAGTGATGCATCAGGGCTTGCAGTTCCTCGACATTGCCCTAACGACCGTCTCTCCTGGCGATTTAAGAGGGCCAGACTGCGTTTGATGGGTTTTAAATCGCGATTTCGTTAGGATATCTTTCTGCGAGTCGACGAGAAACCTTTGAACCAATGCGATAGTCGGAGACATGACGATGATGCCTCGGAGTAATTTGAACAGACGTATGATGGGCCAGGCCTTGTTGCTCAGCTTTGCGTTCTGCGGACTCTGGCCGTTGCAGAGCGGCCTCGCTGCGGATCCTGCACCGCCTGCGGGGTTTCGTGCCATCCTGAATGGCCGCGATCTCACCGGTTGGCATGGATTGAATCCGCATGGGGTTGAAAAGTTGACGGGGGAGAAGAAAGAGGCCAATCTCGCGCAGCAGCGGGCGGAATTCCCCAAGCATTGGACTGTCGAGAATGGCGAACTGGTCAATGACGGACACGGGCCGTATGCCACGACCGACGAAGAATTTGGTGATATTGAACTGTTGATCGACTACAAGACGGTGCCGAAGGCCGACAGCGGCATCTATCTGCGGGGGACTCCGCAAGTGCAGATCTGGGACTGGAATCAGGTCTTCGATCCCAAGAATCCCACGCGTCGGCCGCATTTGGGTTCCGGCGGCCTGTTCAATAACACGGCGGGGACGACCGGACGTGATCCATTGATGCCGGCCGACCGACCGTTTGGAGAATGGAATCAGTTCCGCATCCGCCAGGTCAGCGATCGCACCTGGGTCTGGCTGAACGAGAAGCTCGTCGTCGACGGTGCCGTGATGGAGAACTACTATGATCGCAGTCAACCCCTGGTCGCCAAGGGGCCGATCATGTTGCAGACGCACGGCGGCGAGATCCGCTGGCGGAATATTTTCGTTCGCAATTTCACTCCTGACGAAGCGAAGCAGATCCTCAGTGAGGCCGATGCAGAAACTCAGAAGCGACTGGTGCAGGCCCTGACCTTGCACGCGTCGTTCGACAAGGGGTTCGATGCTGATTTCGCGCGTGGTGATAAGACGTGTTATGCCCAGGGCAAAGAATTGAAGACCGCTGCGCCCACTGATGAAGTACGGTTGGTACCCGACGCGGGACGGTTTGGTGGTGCACTGCACTTCACTAAGAAGAACAACTTTCGCCCGATGTATAAGGACACGGGCGCGCTCGGCTACAACGCCAAGAACTGGAATGCCTCGGTAGGTGTCTGGCTGCGTCTCAATCCGGATAAGGATCTCGAGCCCGGCTATTGTGACCCGGTGCAGATCGTGGGTGACGATAACAAGAAGGGCTATATCTTCATGGAGTGGTCCAAGGACGAAACGCCGCGGTTCTTCCGCTATGCCATTCGTCCCCTGTTTCACATCTGGAACCCCGACAACGTGCAGTGGGCTGACATTCCCTTCAACAAACGGCCGATGGTCCAAGTCGACAAGGCACCCTTTTCTCAAGAAACCTGGACGCACGCCGTCTTCACCCTGGAAAACGTCAACGACAAAAGCAAACCGCAAGTCGGTCGGCTCTATCTGAACGGCAAGCTGCAGGGGACCATCGAAAACTGGGACCTGACGTTCGCCTGGGATCCGGCCCAGGTGCAGTTGGTCCTGGGCGCGTCTTATGTGGGCTATATGGATGATCTAGCGGTCTTTAATCGTGCCCTTACTGACGGCGAGGTCAAGCATCTCTATGGGCTCAAGCAAGGCGTGCAAGAACTGAAATAAACGGCTGGCTGCCCGTCTGCCGAGCCATTCGACCACTTTTTCGAATCTAGTGCGTTGTCCAAGGTAAAAAGACGGATTGAGACAGATGGGAGGGCGAGGCTCCCGCCGAGCCTATGACGACCGCAGGTCGGCGACCGCCGGAGGCTCGGAAAATAGCCTCCGGCGGTCGCCGAGCTAAAGCTCGCCTTAGGCTCGGCGGGAGCCTCGCCCTCCCAGCGCGCCAACCCACAAATTAAGCGCTGACAACACACTAGAGATGCTGAAAGCAAGCGGAAGACGCTCGCATTGTCCTGTGTCGTTGCGCGCGATCACCGGAGCTGACCTAGCCGGCTTGACTTAGAGTGGCTACGCGATTCAGAATGATTGAATCTGGCGACAGCGCGTTTCGATCACTGCTGCACAGCGACGTGCGAGAAATTGGTATCGTCTTCCGATGAGTTTCCCCAAGACCCGACATACGCTGATTCAACGCCTGGCAACGGGCGGTCAAGAGGCAGATTGGCGGGATTTCATGGACGATTATTGGGGACCGGTCTGTCGATTTGCGCGCTGGAAGGGGAACCTCTCCCACGAAGACGCTGAGGATGTCGCGTCGGCCGTGTTTGAGGCCCTGCTGAAAAGCCGGCTCCTGGAGCGGTGGAGCGAAGTCCCGTCGGCTCGACTGAGGACGCTGATGTGCTCGGTCGTCCGCAACATCTTGTCGAATCGTTTCCGAGTCAGTCACGGTCGCGAGCACCTGTTAGAAGAGCATGGCGGCAAGCTGGACCGGTACCTCGAGTGGTCCGAAATCGAAGCGGCCGATGCACCGCGCGATCAACTCGACGCATTTTATGCGGCGTGGGTCGATGATCTGTTGCAGTCGGTTCTTGAGTTGCTGCTGACAGAGTACAACGGGTCCGGGCGGGGCGACTATTTTCGCGTCCTCTACGGCCGGATCTGCGATGAATTGACGGTGCCCGAGATCGCGGAGGCCTTGCAGATCAAGTTGACTGCGGCGGAAAACTATCTCCGGCATATGCGCCAGAAATTGACCGAACGCCTGCAGGAGAGCGTCCGCACTTATGTCGTGCGGTATTCCGCCGAGGGGGATTTCGAGCCTGAGTTCACCGCCGAGTGGACTCAATTGGGGGCATTCCTGGAACGCTTCGGCGGCCTAGAGGCTGTGGTCCGCCGGTTGTATCAGGAAGCGGAACCGGGCTCATCGCGGTTTCAAAGCCCGGGACCACTGTCGGCCACGTGAAGTGGGCAGCTAAACAGGTCCCCGAACCAAATGGGAGGGCGAGGGACCCAGAGGGTGCCCCGCCGAGCCTAAGGCGACCGCAGGTCGGAGTCCGCCGGAGGCATTTCAACAACAAGGCGGCCTCCGGCGGACTCCGACCTGCGGTCGCCT
>JAKFVC010000007.1 GCA_021732415.1 Planctomycetaceae bacterium | reverse complement strand
GCGCCGACGCCGGTCGTGTTGAAGTTCTGGGGGAACTCGGCGGCGATCGGTGTGTTGATCATGTCGCCGAAGCGGGCTTTTTCTTCCACCGGCAGAGCGTCTTCATTGAAGCGGACCGTCTTCAGCCGGCTGCCGTGATAGATGTCGATTTGCGTGTTCCGGCGGCTCGCGGGCAACCCGAGCAGTTGCTCGAGGGTCATCGCGTCCGAGCCATTGCTGACCGGCAGCACGAGGTTGTCTTCGGCGCGTCGCAGGGCCAGGGTCAGGTCGCCTTTGTCTTCGACAATTTTGAGGGCTTTCGCCTGGATCGGAGTCACCGCGACCGTCACCGAACTCCCCTTTTGACCAAGCACCGTGTGCACTTTGTGACCTTCATAGGAGATCTCACCCACGGCCAGCAGCTCGACCTTTTCCAGCAACGTCATCGCCATTTCGGGGTTCCCGTTGTGGGGCGACGAGCGATAGATCACGTCGACCACTGAACCCGGCCGGGCAAAACCGGCCACGGCTTGAATGTTCTTAATGGGAATCGAGACGGCTCGGAAACCAGGCCGCAAGCTGTCGATCACGCTGGGGCCCATGCCTTCCGGATACAGATCTTCGGGGAGGAATGGTTCGCCCTTCTTATGTTCTGTCACGAGTGTCCGGCCGACGATCTGCTGGACGTTGGGCATGAACGGCTTCTGGTAGAACCGCGATTTCTTCATGTCGCCTGGCTTGACCATCGTGATCGAAATGTCACCGATAGTCAGGGTGCGTCCAGGGGGAAGATCATTGTTCGCCGTCGGGATCATCACCGAACGGGGGGCATCCTGTTTCTCAACGACAGCGGCCACGGGCGGGTTGTGCAGGTATTGACGCACGGCAAAAGCGCCGGTCAAACCGATTAAAATCGCGAAGATCGCTGCCGCCATGGTTCCAGGACTAAAACGGGCCACGCTTGATCTCCTTAGTGACAACACCGGCAAACGGACCGGCTCTGCAGATTCAATTAACTTAATAGGCGATGCCGTGTGCAACCTTGCCCGGCATCGGTTTCCGCAGTGTGTTTCTGACTGCAGAAGTTGTTCGAACTAACTGTGTATTTGCGCTGTCGAATTAGTAAGAGGGTATGAGTGTGTGAGAGTAACGGAGTCGACGGGATTTGTCTGAACCCTGTTACACTTACACTCTCATACTCTCACACCACACCAACCTGTTGATTGACGCGATGTTAAACTAGGTCTTGTTCAGGCGGTTGATCCGCGAACGCGGAGTTCCGATTTAAATCGCACTCACGACAACGCGTTTCGCCCCAACTTACTCGGGGGTGCCAGCGATTTCCAGATCCATTCCGGCAGGAGCATTAAATTGTGTGGGATTGCCGAGATTATTGGTATCGCTGTAACTGCTGGTCACGTTGTTCACTGAATAACTATAGCTTTGGTCGAGGCTTTCCAAGGCTTGGGAAACGTCGCCAAACTGCTGCGTAATTTCGTTCCGCAGCGTCGACATGCCGACAATCATGCCGAGGGCCACCATTACGACCAGCGCAAACCACGACGATAATTCGATGGTTCCGCATTCGTCTTGCCAGAAGTTCTGAAACGAATTCGAGGTGTTGTACGTCCCAGACATAAGTCACATTTTCCAGCAACAGAAATACTGGCGAAGAGCAGATGCTCTTCGCCAGTGGGCCCGATTTCAAATTCAAACTGCCCGTAGATCTTTGGGCGATCTGTGGGCTGTGAATCTTTGCGCGGTGCTGAGTCCAGCGTTCTCAAGATCAACAAAAAATCTTGCGATCCATCGTCTCAGGAACCACCGCGCTCCGAATCAAATCCTTAGTTCTCAACTCCACCGTCGACGGTGGCGGTGCAGAGTTGGAAGGTGTCAGCAACCTGGTTGCCGACTTCGCAGAAGTCTTCGACGTCGTCAAACACGGTACCGGCAACGCTGGCCGAGTGACCGGTCAAACCCGAGTAGCTGTAGTCTTGGTTGATATTGCCGATAGCATCGGCGATGTCGTCCAATTCGCTGGTGATCGAGTTGCGGAGGGTGTTGAGACCGACCAGCAGACCCAGGACCAGCATCGTGGCGATGAGGACCAATTCAGACGAAACGATGAAACCGGCTTCGTCAGCCATAAACTTCTTCAACATCTTGAAACTCTCCTGTGTGGCTTATTGATTCAATTGAATGGAAGTTGAGTAGCGACCGCGGCACCTTCCAAAATACAAGCCGGGTCTCGGGACACAACGGGTCCCCGCTTCCGCTTGGCCGGCATGAAGCATCGGCGTCATATTGCAAACCCCATTCCAATCCCCCCAAGGGGCCGACAATGTTCGAGCATCGAGTTGCGGCCTACCGTTCGCCTGCGAACGACATGTCAAAATCCCTGATTTTCCTCATTTAGCAACCGCCAGAATCGAGATCTGGACGGCTCGGCCGGTGCGGTTGCACGTGCGGGCTCGACGAATGTTAAAAACAGACGATAAGTCTGTATGGATTCGTGAACAGGCCGCTATACCCCTGGTGTCAACCGGGCGCTGCCTGTGGAGCGCAAACTGGGGTGGAAGTGATAACAGCCGTTAACGCTTTTGCGGCCTCAAAAGGGCATTCCAAACGGGGATTTCGCCCCCTTGCCACGCTGTCGTAAAGTCCATTCAGGCAATGAGAAATCCCCCCTTTCGACGACCATTGGGAAGTCGCAAAATAGCCAGGCGTAATCGCTGTTTGTACGCCGCGATTCGGGCCTGATATTGACCGCGTGCGACACTTGGGATTCTGGTGGCCTCTGATCCGAAGACCAGTATTCATAAGTCCCATTGGTCCCATCCGTCCCATAAGTCCCATGTCTGCGATAGGACGGATGGGACTTATGCGACGGATGGGACCAATGGGACAATGCAGGAGACCGGATTCACGGCTTCGCCCGCTTCTGGGCCGCCAGCACAGTGTCCTGCAAATCAGGCCGTTTCAGCGCGATCGCCCGTTGCAGAGCCCGTTTCCACGTCGCGTCGGCAGCGGTGGTTTGGCCCGCGGCCGTTTGGACTTCTGCCAGCGCGATCCAGACCTTGGGAGCATCGGTCTGCTCACCCAGTTTCTGCAGCAGGACCGTTGATCGGCGCAGGTCGCGGCCCTGGCCCTCGGGGACGCGGCTGAGGGCCAATGCGAGCTCCAACTGATTCGTCAGGCTGCTGGGGGCCAAATGGACGGCTCGTTGGAATTTCTCGATGGCGATCCGGGGTTGCCCCGCCAGGATGTAGGTCCGAGCCTGATCGAGACACAGGACGTCATTGTTCGGCGCGTCGAGCTCCGCCAGCTCAAATTGGTTGAGGGCCGCGGGATAATCCTTCATTTTCGCGAGGGTATTCGCGAGGTTCCACCGCATCCGCAGGTGTTCGGGCGACGTCTTGAGACCCTGTCGAAACTGAGCCGCCGCAGCCTCCAGTTCACCCCGTTGCAGCAACAGCGCCCCGAGATCGTTATGGGCCGACGTGTAGTCAGGGGCGATCTCGAGCGCCCGGCGGTATTCGGCCAGGGCGAGGTCCTCCTTCCCCGCAATTCGCAGGGACCGAGCGTGCAAACACAGGGCAATGTGATTGTCGGGCGTGACGAGCAACGCCTGCTGCGACAGGACCAGGCTGTTTCGCCAGTACCCGGTTTGCTGCCAGGTCAATCCGCACATCACGGCGACCAGGGCGAGACCCAGCATGCCTTGATAGCGCGAACTGTGGGGCGAAGCGGGCCAGCAAGCCAGCACGGCACTGGTCGCCGCCCAAGATAAACCGATCAACGGAAAGTACATATAACGATCGGCCATCGCCTGACTGCCGACCTGCACCAGGCCGATCATCGGCACCAGCGTCCCCAGGAACCACAGCCAGCCGAGCAGGATGCTCCCGTGGCGTTGACGCATCTGCCACGCCAGAACGCTGACCGTCACAAGTAGACCTGCCGCCAGGATCACTCCGCCGGAATCCCAGCCGTTCATCGAGTAGGGATAAAACGCCGCCAGCCGAGTCGGCCAGAACGTCTTTTGGAGATAGGTCCCGTAGCTGACGCAACTATTCGCCAACCGCTGGACGAGGCTGAATTTCTCCAACGACGCGACCGCACCCCCCTCGCGCTGGGCAATCACGGTGATGATCGACGAACTGATCGTCAGCAACCAATAGAGCCATTTTTCCAGGAAAAGTTTCATAAACTCGCTGAGTGACGACCAGCGTTTCAGCGGCCAGTAGTCGAGCACCAGCAGCAGGCATGGCAATGTGACCAGTAGTGGTTTCGCCGTCAAACTGAGAGCGAACCAGGCACAACTGACATAGCGCCGCCAACCTTCGCCGGTTTGCACTCCGCGGACATACGCCAGCAGCGCCAGCAGCCCGAAAAACGTGGCCAGAACATCCTTGCGTTCGGTGATCCAGGCGACCGATTCCACATGCAGCGGGTGGACTCCAAACACGGCCGCGACAAACAGGGCCGGTCCCCAATCGAGACTCAACCGACGCAACAGCGTAAACAGCAACAGCGTATTGGCCACATGCAGCAGCAAATTGGTGAGATGAAATCCCCACGGCTGCAGGCCGAAGAGCTGATAGTCCAGCATTAGCGAGATCCAGGTCCCGGGATGCCAGTTGGCACACTCGAACGACGTCCACGCACCGCTCAGTGATTTCCAGGAAAAGCCACCCAAAACCAGTGGATTCGCCGTGACGTAGAACGGATCGTCATAGCTGAGAAAATCAGCCCACAGCACACGGATGAAGGTACACGCCGTCAGAATCCCGAGCAGCACGAGGGCGCCGGCATCGGACCGGAAAAAGGAGGCCTGGGCGGGCTGCAGATTGTTTGTAGGGCTATCAAGCATCAGGCGAGCGTCTGGCACCGTTAAATAATTACGGGGCGGATGGTTGTTAGCGACAGTCGCATCAGTGACAGCGACTGCCTCAAGAAACGGGCGGACCATTAGGCTGATTATGAGCGTTTGAACCACGAATCACACCAATGACACGAATGAAAATGCATTCAAAGAGACCGCGGTCCATTTTCAAGATGATCTAATTCTTAGAAATTCGTGTCATTGGTGTGATTCGTGGTCCCCAAAATGTCTTCACTCAATCGTCTCAATTCGCCCGACTCTGGAGAGTCAGGCTACGCGGATTACCCGGGGAACGAATGGTCTCGCAGTTTCAGGGCCGGCTTTTCAATCACATAGGATGAGATGATTCCGGCTACAATGGAACTCATCAACGAGAAGAACACCCAACTGAGCAGATCGGTTTTGATTCCGCAGGTTTTCAGGACGATCGGCAACCAGGTATTCGCGACCAGGATATGCCACAGGTAAATCGAATAGGAATGCTCACCAACCGTCGCCAGCAGTCCGGTGATTGGTGTCGGTTTGCCCTGGGCTCCCAGTGCTCCCATCAGCAGCAAAGCCCCGCCGATCGCATTGGAGGTAAACAGCCAGGTGCAAATAATGCGGTCGGTTTCGATACGCAGGAAGAACACAGGGACGATGCAGGCGACACCCAGCAGCAGGCAAGTCAGTGAGAATTTCCTGCAAAAATCGATAAATCGGCCCTCGGAGAAGTAAAACGCATACCCGACCAGCGTGCCAATCAGAAACGTGTCGCAGCGCAGATGGGTGGCTCCCAGGGTCGGGACGAGGTTCTTCGGAATGACCGCGGGAACGGTGGCGACGCGCAGTGCGAGGACCCCGATGGCCATCGCAATGACGAATGCCGGATGCCAGCGAAAGGGATTTGCGGATCCGCGCGAGGCGGCCGTCATCCACGTAAACAGCAGGCAAATCCCGATGTAACAATGCTCTTCGACCGCCAGCGACCACGTATGAGCGTACAAGCCGGGCAGGTAGTTTTGCAGGAATGCCAGTTCGACGATGGTTTTCTCGGCGACCATCTTCACCGGAAACGGGTCGACCGTCAGCCAGAACCAGCCGAGTGTCGTGGCGATCAGCACCCAGAACGCAGGGTAAATCTTGAATCCACGGCGAATCAGGAAGCGACCGGGTTGGATCTGGCCGTCGCGCTGAAATTGTCGAAACAGGATGCCCGAAACCAGGAAACCGCTGAGGACAAAAAACAGATCAACTCCCACCCAGCCACCCGCTTGCAGCACCGACAAGACCTTGTAGAGGCCGGGATAAAGGCGGCTCATGGAGGGCGGGAGTGGGATGTGGCGAATCAGGACCAGCAGCACCGCGACACCGCGCAACACGTCCAGCGACTGCCAGCGGATTCCGCTGCCAATCGAGGCGGGTGGGGTGCTTGTGGTAGGGGATTCGGTCATACGGCAAGCTGGAAATAAGGAGTTATTGACAATTCGCGGATCCCCTCTCCCCGCCCGGTTCGTTTTTCCGGCCAGGGCGAGGGGAGCAAGAATGTTCTCACTCTACGTCGACTCAGTTTCCGGACCGGCCACCACCGCTGACAACAGCAATCCGTTCGATCAGGCTAAGAAACGACCGTTTCAGACGGTACAATCCCTATTCTCAAAATCAAGGCGGCACGTCTGAGTGAAGCGGCGGGCGGCTGAATATTCGGCAATAGCAGGGTGAGGACAACTGTGATGCAAGTGCGCTGGTTTGCAGTGTTAGGTTGTTGTGTCTTGTTGCTCGGCGGCAGTGTGCTGCGGGGCGTCGAACCTGATCCGAAGGCCGAAAAATCCAAGGCGGACGCGGCGCGGCAGATGTCGGCGTTTCGGCTGCCGATGGGTTTGAAGGCCGAAGTCTTCGCCACCGATCCGCAGTTGGGAAGTCCCGTCGCAATCGGTCTCGATGAGCAAAACCGGGTCTATGTCGCCGAGGAATACCGTTTTAACCGCGGGACTGAAGAAAACCGGACGCGACCGTTTTTGCTCGAGGACGATCTGCAGATCAAGACGCTCGACGACCGCCTGAAGATGTTCGAAAAGTACGCGAGCAAGTTCGAAGGGGGGATGGAGTGGTTTACCAAGCATCCCGACCAAGTGCGGCAGTTGACCGACACCGACGGCGACGGCCGAGCCGACCGGGCGACGATATTTGCGGGCGGCTTCAACGGAGTGCTGGACGGACTGGCGGCCGGCGTGATGGCGAAGGACGGCAACATCTACTTCACGTGTATTCCGAATCTCTGGCTGCTGAAGGATGCCGACAATGACGGTGTGGCGGAAACCCGTAAGCCGCTCCTGACCGGCTTCGGCGTCAACGCCGGGTTCCTCGGGCACGACCTGCATGGCCTGTGCTGGGGACCGGACGGGAAGCTGTATTTTTCGGTCGGCGATCGCGGCTTCCACGTGCAGACTCAAGAGGGAACGACGCTATCGGGACCGCGTACCGGGGCCGTCTTCCGCTGCTACCCGGATGGTTCGCAATTAGAGGTCGTCCATCGCGGCTTGCGCAACCCGCAGGAACTGGCATTTGACGATTATGGCAACCTGTTTGCGGCCGATAATAATTGCGATAAAGGTGATCACTCACGGTTAGTGTATGTTGTCGAAGGCGGCGAGAGTGGCTGGAACATGGCCTACCAGACGATTCCCGACCCGTATTTGACTGGTCCGTGGCATGCCGAAAAGCTGTGGCATCTGGTTCATCCCGGCCAGCCGGCTTATCTCGTGCCTCCCGTCGGCAAGCTGGGGGCTGGTCCGTCCGGGTTTTGTTACTACCCCGGAACCGGGTTGCCTGCGCAATATAATCAGCACTTCTTTATGTGCAACTTCACCGGCAACGGTGGCGTCGAAGCGATCGGTGTGAAACCCCAGGGCGCGGGCTTTGAAATCACAGAAACCACCGATTTTCTCAAGCCGTTGATGGCGACCGATGCTGAGTTTGGATATGACGGCAAGATGTACGTCTCGGATTTCGTGGGTCTCGATTGGGCCGGTCCTACTAAGGGCGGGCGAGTCTATACCGTTCAAGATCCGGAGATCATTAAGACGGATGTCGTCCAGCAAGTTAAGAAATTGTTCCACGAAGGATTTCAACAGCGTCCGACGGACGAATTGTTGGCGCTGCTGTCTCATCCTGACAATCGTGTTCGCCAGCGGTCCCAGTTTGCCCTGGCGGAACGTGGCAAAGAAGTGGTCCCGCAATTACTGAACATCGCCAAGGAAAATGCGAGCTTGTTTGCTCGTTTGCATGCGATCTGGGCGTTAGCACAAGCCCGTGGTGAGCAACCTGAAATTGCCGCCGGATTGGTGCCGTTGCTGGCTGATTCTGATCCCGAAATCCGGGCGCAAGTGGCGAAGGTGATGGGGCAACAGCGCTGGAAGCAAGGGGATCCAAAATTGGTCGAGTTGCTCGCTGATCCGGTGCCTCGGGTGCGGTTCTTTGCGGCGCAGACTTTAGGGCTGAATCATTATTCGGCAGCGTTCCCGGCGATTGTGAAAATGGTTCGAGAAAACGAGGATGCCGACCCGTATCTGCGACATGCGGGCGTCATCGCGTTGAAGAATCTGAAGGATCGGGCTCAGTTGTGGGAACTGCGAACCGACAAGAGTTCGGCGGTGCGATTGGCGGCGTTGTTGGTCTTGCGACGAATGCAGGATCCGGGCATTTCGCACTTCTTGAAGGATACGGATCTTTGGATTGTGACTGAGGCGGCGCGGGCGATTAATGACTTGCCGATCGATTCGGAAACACCGCAGCTTGCCGCGTTGCTGACGAACGGCGATCCGGCCGTGGCGACCGAACCCCTCTTGCGACGTGTTCTGAACGCCAACTTTCGCATCGGAGACGCCGATCAGGCTAGAGCGGTGGCCCGCGTCGTGCTGAATGCTCAGGTCATCCCCGCGATGCGGATGGAAGCCCTGCAAATGCTGGCGGATTGGTCGGAACCGAGTCAGCGAGATCGCGTCAACGGCTTCTGGCGACCGTTGTCGAAACGCGACCCGGCGATTGTGCAAACCGTCCTCAATGAGTTCGCGATGCCGATTTTGACTCAGACGAGTGGCCCGTTGCAGATTGCGGCCATTCAATTGATTACGCGGCTGAATATCGCGATTGACGATCAGGAGTTTTTCAAATGGGTCGGTGAGAAAGAGCGAGATGTGACGCAGCGCGTCGCGGCGCTCAATCTGCTGGTGGCCAGGAAAGATGCTCGATTGCCGCAGATTCTGGAGGCCGCACTGCAGGATGCTCAACCGTTATTGCGTGCGGAAGCCCGACAAGTCACCACAGCCAAAGACCCGAAAAAGGGGATTGAACTCTTGGGGGCGGCTTGGAAGCAGGACTCGGCGACAATCGTGGAAAAGCAGCGGGCGCTGAGTCAGCTCGCGATGGTGAAAAATAACGCCGCGGACCGCATTCTGCTGAGTGCGACGGAGGATCTGCGGGCGAATAAGGTGCCGCCGGAACTGCAGGTTGACGTGATCGAAGCGGCCCGGGCTCGCGGGCCTGTCCTAAACGATGCGATCAACAAGTACGAAGCACAACTGCCGGCGAGTGATCCACTGGCTCGTTTCCGGTCGGCTTTGGTAGGCGGTGATGCGGAAAACGGCAAGCGGATTTTCCGCAGTCACGCGACCGCTCAGTGCTTCCGGTGCCACAAAATCCAGGGGCAGGGGGGTGAGGCGGGGCCTGATTTGTCGCAGTTGGCGATGCGGTCGCCGCGGGAGCATTTCCTGGAATCGATGATCGATCCGAATGCCAAGCTGGCCCCGGGATTTGGTTCGGTGGCCTATGTGCTGACGGATGGTCGCGTGGTGTCGGGCGTGTTGAAGGCGGAAGATGCCAAGCAAGTGACCGTGTTCACCCCCGAGGGCAAGTCGGTGGTAATTCCACTCGCGGAAATTGAGGAGCGGACGGCGGCGAAGTCGGCGATGCCGCCGGTGGCGCCGATCTTGAAGCTCAGTGAAATTCGCGATGTGATAGAATACCTGGCGACGTTGCGTTGATTATTGTAGCCCGACTCTCTGAGTCGGGTACTCCTCAGAAGCTCCGACTCAGAGAGTCGGGCTACAGGACTGTTCGCCGTGGGGCGTGAAGATTTACTTGCGTTTTGGACCATTGTGGCCGGGGTGCTGTGCAATTCTGCTTGCGCGATCCTCGGCTGCTATATGGTGCTGCGCCGGATGAGTCTCCTCGGTGATGCCATCAGCCATGCGGTCCTGCCAGGGACGGTCGTGGCCGTGCTGTGGTCGGGGCAACTGGTGGGCTGGCAGGTCTTCGTCGGGGCGGTCGCGGTCGGGATACTCACCGCGTTCTTGACGCAGGCGCTCGCCAACTTCGGCAATGTGCCGGAAGACTCCAGTATGGGGGTGGTCTTCACCTCGTTGTTTGCGCTGGGGGTGATTTTGCTCAATCAGTACGCGTCGCAGGTGGATCTGGATCCCGGCTGCGTGCTGTATGGTTTGATTGAGTTTGTGCCGCTGGATACGGTGTCGTGGCTGGGGATGGAGATTCCGCGAGCCATTTTTATGCTCAGCACGGTCGCCGCTTTGACGGTGTTGTTCGTCACGCTGCTGTGGAAAGAGCTCAAAATTGTCTCGTTCGACGCTGGGCTGGCGACGGCGATGGGGATTTCGGCGATCACGGTCCATTACCTGTTAATGGCGATGGTGGCCGTGGTGACGGTGGCCAGTTTTGAAGCGGTCGGTTCGATCCTGGTCATTGCGATGCTGATCGTGCCTCCGGCAACCGCTCATTTGCTGACCGATCGGCTGTGGATGATGCAGGTCCTGGCAGTGGCGTCGGCATGTCTGTCGGCGATTATCGGCTATTTCCTGGCCGAGTACTGGAACACCAGCGTGGCCGGGATGATGTCGGTCGTGGCCGGCGGATTGTTCACGATCGCTGTGATTTTTGCTCCTCAGCATGGGTTGCTGGTCAAAGCGTATCGCAAGCTGCAATGGACGGTTCGAATTATCAAGGAGGATATTCTCGCGGTGCTGTACCGCGTCGAAGAGCGTGGTCGCCGTGACAGCCAGGAGACGCGGCTGGAGCGGGAAAAATGTGTGCAGTTTGCCGGCGGGGGGCTATTGGCCCGATTGGCGATTCCGCTGATGCAGAGCCGAGGTTTAATTGTCGACGCCGGTGACGGCTGTCTGGCTCTGACCGATGCGGGACGGGGTGGAGCCAAATCACTGGTCCGTTCGCACCGGCTGTGGGAAGCGTACCTCGAAAAGCATTTCGAGTTGCCGCGCGATCACTTGCACGCACCGGCGTCGCGCATGGAGCACTTTCTCGGTCCGAATCTGCAGCAGGAGATTTCGGAGGAGCTGGAGGCTCCGCAGCAGGATCCGCACGGGCAGGTGATTCCGCAGCCGGATCCGCCAGATGTAGCCTGACTCTCTGAGTCGGGTTTTCTGAGGAGTAGCCGACTGAGAAGGGCGGATTCGTAGGATCTTTTTTTGGCCACAGAAAGACACAGAAGAAACACAGAATCAGAAGACGAACTCGGTTGCTCATTTCTGTGTTTCTTCTGTGGCCAAAATTCCCTCTTCTGCAACCTCTGTTTTCTCCGTGTCTCCGTGGTGAAATTTCCTGGAGGATGAACTGAGTCGCCCGTGTCTGAACGTCAGATTGGAAAGCGGTGATGAATCACCGCCGTCAAAATTTCTGAGTCGAGTACTCCTCAGAAGACCCGACTCGGAGAGTCAGGCTACACGTTGGCCTGCGGCCAACGCTTTGAAACATCAATCGATGTTGATATCCTCAGGCGGCGCTATTTCTCAGATGTCGTCTGCTGATCGGATCTCGCTCAACCCGGCCATGAACAAACCACGTAGTTATCAATCGCGCGCGTGGATGAGAGCGGCCACCTTGCTGCTCGTGGGGGGCTTGCTGACGGTCGGGTTCGCGCAGGATAGCAAGCAGCCGGTGGTCGACGCGCCGTTGCCTCCCGCTGAGGCGGCTCGGACGATGGTTGTGCCGGACGGATTTCAGGTCTCGCTGTTCGCCGGCGAACCGGACGTCATGCAGCCGATCGGATTCTGCATCGATGATCGGGGCCGGCTGTGGGTCGCTGAGGCATACAACTATCCTCATCACGGGACGAAGCCGGGCGACCGCATTCTGATTTTCGCCGACACCGATGGAGACGGTAAGTTCGACAAGCGAACGGTGTTCTATGACAAGCTGAATTACGTGACCGGGATCGAAGTCGGGTTTGGTGGAGCGTGGGTGGTTTCGCCTCCCTCATTGTATTTCATCCCGGACCGCGATGGTGACGACAAACCCGACAGTGAACCCGAAGTGCTGCTGGATGGGTTCGGCAATCACGCGAATTCGCATAATCTGGCGAATGCTTTGGCTTGGGGGCCGGATGGTTGGTTGTATGGAACACATGGTCGGACCAATTGGTCGCTGCTGGGCAAGCCGGGGACTCCCAAGGAGCAGCGGATTCGGTTTGACGGGGGCGTCTATCGCTATCATCCCGTGCGGCATGTGTGGGAGCCGTACGCCGATGGGACAACGAACCCGTGGGGGATTGACTGGAATGACTACGGCGATGCGTTTGTCTGCAACTGCGTGAATCCGCATCTCTTCCATGTGATTTACGGGGCCCACTATGAACCGTGGCGTAATCGTGAATCGAGCCAGTACGCTTACCAGCGGATTCCCACGATTGCCGATCACCTGCATTTTGTCGGCCAGGCGTCCGTGCAGGAGGGCTTGGGGTCCGTGGCGGAAGATGCTGCCGGGGGAGGGCATGCTCATTGCGGCACGATGGTGTATCTCGGAGACAACTGGCCAGCGAAGTATCGCAATACGTTGTTCACTAACAACATTCACGGACGGCGAATTAATAACGATTTGCTGCAGCGAGAAGGTTCGGGATATTCGGCATCGCATGGTAAGGATTTGATGCGGTCGAAAGATCCGTGGTACATGGGCGTGACGTTGAAGTACGGACCGGATGGGTCTGTGTTCGCCAGTGACTGGTCTGATACGGGCGAGTGTCATAGCGTGAAGAACACGCGGCGCGAGACGGGCCGGATCTATAAGATTTCCTATGGAAAACCTGTCACGAAGCCGGTTGATCTGGCTGCGCTGGATAACGCGGCGCTCGTGGAACTGCAACTGCATCGCAACGATTGGTATGTGCAACATGCGCGGCGGTTGTTGCAGGAACGTGCGGCGAGCGGTGCCGACATGTCCGCGGTGACTCGGCGTTTGTTCAGCATGTTCAACGACGAGAAGGAAGTGCCTCGCAAATTGCGAGCTTTGTGGGCCTTGCACGTCATCGGACAACTTAAACCGGACTTACTGATTCAGCAACTCGGGCATGAGAGCGACGAATATGTCCGCGGCTGGGCCGTGCAGTTGCTTTGTGAAGGTGGTAGTCCTTCGGCCGACGCGCTGTCTCGATTTTGCGAGCTGGCCGCGCAAGGGGGCTCGGCGTATGTGCGGCTGCATCTGGCGAGCATGCTGCAACGGCTGAAAATGTCGGATCGCTGGCTCCTCGCCGAGTCTTTGATGAGCCGGGGGGGAGATGTTAATGACCACAATTTGCCCCTCATGATCTGGTACGGCATTGAACCGCTGGTGAATGAGGATTTGGCGCGCTTTGTCGAACTGACCAGCAACCTGCGATTCCCGCTGATTGCTCGGAATATCGGACGGCGTGTGGCTTCGCTGGCCGATGTGAAGCCCGGATTAGAATTGATCGCCTTGCAGTTGGGAGAGGCTGATCATGGTAACCACGCCGAACTGTTGGCGGGAGTGATTGAAGGACTCGAAGGGCGGCGGACTGTTGACGTGCCGGAGGGATGGTCACGGGTCTACGAGAAATTGCAGGGATCTTCCAGCGAGGCGATTCGCGAACGGTCGTTGCAGTTGGCGCTGATTTTTGACGATCCGGTGGCGCTGGCGAATTTGCGTCGCGTGACGATCAATGACGATGCTGAAGCCGTAGTGCGGAATCGAGCCATTCAAGCACTCGTTGCTAAGAAGTCACCGAACCTGACTCCTCTTTTAATCTTATTGATTAGTGATCCCGTGGTCCGGCGCGCGGCACTGCGTGGGCTCGCAGAATATAACGATGCGCGCACGCCAATGGCGATTCTCAAAGTATATCCGACGTTCGATGCGGCAGCTCGACAGGATGCGGTGCAGACGTTGGCCTCCCGTCCCACATGGGCCGGCGCCCTCCTTGAGGCAATTGAAGCAGGACGGGTTTCGCGGCAGGAGTTGACCGCTTATACCGCGCGGCAGATCTACAATGTGGGTGATGCGAAGCTCAAGGAACGGCTGCAGGCGGTCTGGGGTGAAGTGCGAACCACGTCCGCCGAGAAGGCGAAGCTGGTGGCCGACTTTAAGAAGCGGTTGACTCCCGAATCTTTAGTGAAGGCCGATCGGACTGCCGGCCGGGCGATCTTTCAAAAGACGTGTGCGAGTTGCCACCGCTTCTTCGATGCAGGGGGAGCCATTGGTCCCGACATTACCGGTTCGCAGCGGACGAATCTCGATTATTTGTTGCAGACGCTCGTTGATCCCAGTGCCGCCGTGGGCAAGGATTTTCAGATGCATATTATCGAGACCGTTTCCGGTCGCGTGATCACGGGCCTGGTGGTCGCCGAGACCAAGGCCGCGACGACGATTCAAACCGTGAATGAAAAGGTTGTCATTCCGAATTCAGAAATTGAAGATCGAACGATTTCGCCGTTATCGATCATGCCGGAGGGGATGTTACAGAACTTGAAGATTGAAGAAGTGCGCGAGTTGATTGCGTATTTGATGGGGCCGAGTCAGGTTCCATTACCGGCGGAGAGGTGACCCGGCCCCGTGGCCGACGCGGCTAGCGTCGGTGTGTTGTGTTTAAGAGTGTGTTTGAAAAGGGAGGGCGAGGCTCCCGCCGAGCCTAAGACGAGCTTTAGCTCGGCGTCCGCCGGAGGCTTGATGTAATGCCTCCGGCGGACACCGACCTGCGGTCGTATTAGGCTCGGCAGGAGCCTCGCCCTCCCAAAATTAGGACTTTTCAACCAGGAGTAACCCATGATTCGTCGTTTCTTGTCGTTGGTCGCCATTGCGATTGTCACGAGTTCTTATGCCCAGGCTGCCGAGCCCGTGAAGGTGGGAATTCTCGGCATTGATAACTTTGGGTCGGTGGCCTATACCGAGCACCTCAATCATCCCAAGGCCGAAGGGGACTTTGCCGGAGTGCGCGTCGTGGCCGCGTTTGAGATCAACAGCCCCACCTATCCCGACAGTGCCAAGCTGGCTGGAATGTGGAAGCAGCAATTGCTGACGATGTATCAGAATCCCACCGATCCGAAGGACAAAGTGCCGCCGGTCGAGTTCGTCAATTCGATGGACGAACTGTTTAAGAAGTGCGATGCCATCATGATCTTCGCGATGGATGGCACGCAGCATCTGGCACTGGCGACCGCGGCTCTGAAGGCGGGCAAGCGCACGTTTATCAGCCGCCCGATCGCGTCATCGCCGGAAGATGCCGTGGCCATCTTCAAGTTGTCGGAAGAGCTGAAGGTTCCCGTCTGGAGCAGTTCGCAGCATCGCTACAACACGGGTTTCAGCGGCATGCGCAATCATCCCGAAGTCGGCAAAGTGATCGGGTGCGATGTCTATGGTGGTTATACGGAGAAATCTCCGCCGGCCGAAATGTTCATGCGTCCGCTGCACAGCATTGAAACCCTGTACGCGATCATGGGGCCGGGCGTGACGACGGTGTCCTGCCAGTCGACTCCGACGGCCGAATCGATTACCGCTGTTTGGAAGGATGGCCGCATCGGGACGTATCGTGGCATTAAGGAAGGGGCCGTCAAGTTCAGTGCGACGGTGTTTGGAGACAAGGGTGTGTCGGTCGCCGGCATCTACGGGCATGGCGTGCCGGTCAATGGTGTCGTGCCGACGACGGACAAGTATGTCGGCTATGAAGGCCTGGCCATTCAGATTGCCAAGTTCCTGAAAGGCGGCGACGTTCCGGTGACTCCTGCTGAGACGCTGGAAGTGTTTGCGGTGATCAAAGCGGCCGAGGAGAGCAAGGCGAAGGGCGGGGTGGTCGTGCCGTTGACGGACCTGGCTGCTGGGTTGAAGAAGTAAGCCCCGCCGTTTCTGACGGTGAAAAAACCTCCAGCCGGTCGTTGATGATTGATCGATGGCTGGCTGGAGTTCGTCAGTCGCTGAGTTTGGGGTCGAGCCTTCAAATTTCAAAATTGGCCTGGGTGCTGCCAGTGAGCGATCACATCTGAAGACAGGCCAATTTTGAAGTTTGAACGCCCGACCCCTCTTCGTTGTTGTAGGATGCCTATCCTACGGGTTTAGATCATTTCGTTGATTAAACCGCGTTCTTCCAGCAGATATCTGGGGCGGCCGGAATAGTCTTTGAACGCAGTTCCGGGATCGATGCCCAGGTGGTGATAGACCATCGCGATGGCGTTCTGCGGGCGATAGGGGGCGTGGCTGACGGCGATGCCGTTGCCGTCGGTGGCTCCGATCACCTGGCCCATGCGATAGTTGCCGCCTGAGTAAAAGATGCTGTTCACACCCGGGTAATGGTCGCGTCCGCCCATGCCGTTGAAGCGTGGTGTGCGGCCGAATTCGCCCATGCCGATCACGAGGACATCGCGTTCCAGGCCGCGCTGGTGCAG
Organism: Planctomycetaceae bacterium; assembly: GCA_021732415.1. GTDB lineage: Bacteria > Planctomycetota > Planctomycetia > Planctomycetales > Planctomycetaceae > JAKFVC01. The sequence goes on along the minus strand of JAKFVC010000007.1, from coordinate 22,642 downwards.
GTCTTCGATCAACGCGGAAATTCCCTGATCGAACAGGGCACAGCGGATGGTCATGTTCTTGGCCAGGTTCTGGTGATCATCCCAGTCGCCCATGCGGACGACGACGTATGGGACTTCGGCTTCCACCAGGCGCCGCGCCAGGATCAGGCGCTGTCCGAGCGTGTTTCGGCCGTAACGGTCTCGCAGCTTGGGGTCTTCGGCGTGAATGTCAAGGGCGCGGCGGGCTCGTTCGCCGGTGATCAGATCGAAGGCTTGTTGCGAGAAAACATCCAGCACTTCAGCGTGACCCGCGCGATCGGTCACCTGTTGTTGACCTCCAAACGCAGATTGCAGGCGGCGACGTTCTTTCATGCGGTCGACGGTTAAGTTCCCCGTCAGCGCCAGGTTGCTGATCGAAAACGTATCCAGGTTCGGATCGCCATCGACGGGGAAAAAGTGATGCTGCGCCCCCAGCCACTGTGGACCGGAATACGCATGATGCCGCGGCAGCGAGACGTACGCCGGAATCCCCGACGGTCCCACGCCCTTCATGCGCGAAACCGCGGCGCCAATGCTGGGCATTTCCCCGGGGACAGCCTTGGCGAAATTCGTCAGATCATAGCCGGTCTCGGTAATGTGCTCGGCGATGTGACTGGCTTGTTCGTGATGGATTGATCGGACGACCGCCAGGCGATCTGCCATCTGGGCGAGTTGCGGTAACAACTCAGAAAATTGAAAGCCCGGGATTTTGGTCGCGATCGCGTTGAACTCGCCGCGGTATTCGCGTGGGGCGAGTGGCTTGGGGTCGAAGGTTTCGTACTGTGAGGCTCCACCCCCCATCGTGACGAAGATGACCGAGGTGGCTCGGGCTTTCGCGGGAGGTTCAGCCGCACGCAATCGCAGCACGTTCGACAGCGTCGCCCCGCCGACCACGAGGCTGCCGGAGACCAAGACTTTTCGCCGAGTGACTGGGACCATCGCGGAACTCCGAAACGGATTGATACGGCTCAAAACAGACTGCTGGTGCGTGTCATATAAAGATACGGTGATTTGTTTGTTAAGTACATTGCAAATTGGGAGAAGTCTTACGACGAACATGTTTTAGCACCAAAGGTGCGTGCTAGGCCAGCCTAGGGCAACGCCCTAGGTTTGGATGCGGCATCGCGGTCAAGCCCTGAAGGGGCGCGTTAGGCGCGATCTAGCGCGCCCCTTCAGGGCTCCAGATCTTGAGGGAACGCCTCACCTAGGGCGTTGCCCTAGGCTGGCCTAGTGCGCACCTTTGGTGCTCAAGACGAAGTTCGTGGCAAGATTCGCTGCCACTCACGAATCAATTTCGTCACATCTCGCCCAACATATTAGTCGGTGGCTGCCTGCAGTGCTGGATCCAGGGCGATGCGTTCATCGAAGACAAAACAATGCCCATGGTAGTGGGCTCCGCCGCATTCTTCGAAGTATTTCAGGATGCCGCCGTCGAGTTGATAGACGTTTTGGAAACCTTCACGCTCGAGGTAGGGGGTCGCCTTCTCGCAGCGAATGCCCCCCGTGCAGAACGTGACGATCGGTTGGTCCTTCAATTCGTCGGGGAGGCGACTGACGGCGGCCGGAAAGTCGCGGAAATCTTCGATCCCGATCGCGACTGCGTTTTGAAACGTGCCCGTCTCGAATTCGAAGTTGTTGCGTGTGTCGAGTAACGTCACCGGGCGGCCTTCATCGAGCCACCGCTTGAGCTCCTGCGGCGCGAGACGGCGCGACGTGTACTGCTGCGGGGCGATGCCATCGACGCCAAACACGATGATTTCCGGCTTGATCTTGATCCGCATCCGCTTGAACGGTCGCTCGCGGCTGAGGCTTTCCTTGACCTCCAGATCGGCCATCCCGGGAATTTTTTGTAGCCGGGTGAGGAGTCGATCGATGCCGTCTCGCAGGCCGGCGACGAAGACGTTGAGGCCTTCCGGGCTGAGCAGGATGGTGCCGCGCAATTCAGCCTGCAGGCAGAGTTCGAGCAGTTCGGTGCGAAGTTCTGCGAGGTCAGTCAATTCCGCGAAGCGATACGCGGCAATATTCACAATCGGCGGCATATCAGGCATCGTGAGGCGGTTGAGGACACATGGGGGACGTCACAGAAAAAATCTTAACGCCGTGCGGGAGGGGGGTAAAGCGGGTTCCGCTTACCGGACGAGGGTTCGCGGTTTAGAATCGATAACAAGACGACCACAAGACAACCTGATCATTCATCATAAATTGGCTCTCACTGGAACCTATTCGTGTCATTTGTGTGATTCGTGGTTCTTCTGCTTTGGAATTTCTTAACCACGAATCACACAAATGACACGAACAAGAACAGACTCTTACTCAGAATGGTTTATGTAGGGCATCTTTGGACAAGGTGGGATTCGATGCTGCAAAACGTGTGCTTGAGGACTGCGCTCATCGTGGGGCTGCTGATTTTCGCTGCCAATCAGAGTCCGCTGCTGGCTGCCAAATTTAACCGTGTGGTCGAGATTGGCCAGCAGGCTCCGGAATGGAAGGCGCTGCCGGGGATTGATGGTCAGAAGCATGGCCTGGCGGAACTCAAAGCGGCCAAGCTAGTGGTGGTCCTCTTTATCCGGAACAACTGCCCGATTGCTCAAGCGTATGAGGACCGCATTCGCAATTTCGTCGAGAAGTTTTCGTCTCAAGGAGTCGCGGTTGTCGCGATTAATGTCAGCGCCGAGCAGGGCGAAGGGCTGGAGCAGATGCAGGCTCGGGCGAAGGACCGCAAGTACTCATTCCCCTATTTGCGAGACGAATCCCAGAAGATCGGGCAGGCCTACGGAGCGACCAATACGCCGCACGTGTTTGTGCTCGATTCGCAGCGGCGGATTGCCTACATGGGGGCAATCGATGACAACAACAAGCCGAAACTGGTTGAGGAACATTTTCTCGTGGAGGCGGTGACGGCGTTGCTGGCGGGGAAGCCGGTTGATAACCCGGAGACTCTGCAACGCGGGTGTCATATCGACTACAAAGCGGGGCAATGACCATCTTTGTCAGTCCATTTGGCGGGGTCAGTCATCGGTCAGGTCGAGGTTTGGGAATTTCTCAAGTAGATTCTCTTTTGCGGAGTCGGAGACTTGAGTGTTGCTCAAGCTGAGTGACTGCAGTTTCTTCAGGCGAAGTAACGCGGGGATATCTTCATCCGTGATTGTCGTCCCTTCCAAGAAGAGCGTTTCGATCCCCGGGAGTTCACCAATGACTTCGAAGGCTTCACGGTCGAGTTGGCAACCTGTGAGGACGAGGCAGTTCAATTCTGGTAGAGTCTGCAGCAGACGCATGTCGGCCGCTGGAATTGGATGATCTCGCGTAATCACGATGGTGACTCGCGCTGAGTGCAGTTGTCGCAAGTCCTCATGAAACTGCTTCGAACCAGTGAGTTCAACATGGATTGGCACTCGGAGGGCTCGGATATCTCGCATGATCTGGGGCAAGAGATGGCTGGTTTGAGGGTCACCAACCTGCAGTCTCGCTTCCGCGAGTCGCACGCCAAAATGCTGGAATCCTGGGACGGGGTGTAACCATCGCTGGTACCATTTCGCGGGAGAAATGGCATAGATGATTAAGACTCCGCGCGATTCAAGGCGGCGGGCGATGGACTCTTGTATGAGAAACGGGCCGAAGATAGCGCAGAAAAGAGCGAGCGGCAAAATCGGAAGTAGGACGAGCCAAACCCAACGAACAGACTTGCGGGCTGCAGCTTGATCTGGGGGTGCCATGAAGTCTCCAACCGCGAATCGCTAACGAGAGACTCGTCTCGATAGTTCTTGCTTCACGCATGATACCTAAGTCCGCTTCAGGTTTCTGCAAATCCCGGCTGTGAGTAATCCCAATTGACGCAATTTGCCACTTTGCCTAGAGTCCCGATCCTGAAACCGGAGTGTTTCGGGAGAAATCGGTGCCAATCAATAGACGCCTCCTGGGTGCCACTCTACGCCGTTAACCCTTTTCTCAATACCCAGTGAAAAATGGACTTACAGCAAATCGCTGCATTATTGCCACTTTGGAGAATCACTGGGGTAATCACTAAAGCAACCAACTGCCCGACGGCTCGAGTCTCTGCGGATGACTGCGAAACATCTGCCATCCGTCGATTTCCAAGCAAATCACATAACTCATTGCTGAACAATGAATTCGGAAAAGGGTTAACGGCGTAGGGTGCCACTGGCTCTGCCAGTGCTTTTTATCGACTCAATAGTCACCCGGCACTGGCAGAGCCAGTGGCACCCGAAAGACGTTTATTGAAGCATACGAGGCCGTGTCGTGGGCAGGGATGGCAAGGAGGTCGCCAGGATGTCGACTCGATGGTTTGCGGACATGGTGGAAACTCCACGCGGCCGGCTCGTGGGGCTGGTGCTCCTGTGCCTGATCCTCTTCTTCTTTTGCCTGGGATCGAATCGGGCTCTCACCGCTCATGAAGTCCTGATGGCGGGGACCGCCAAGCAGATGGCCATGAGCGGCAATTGGATTGTGCCGACGATTGGCGACCATACCTGGACGGAAAAGCCGCCGTTGCCGCAATGGTTGGCGGGGATCTGTGCGCTGGTGCTCGGCGGGTTCAATGAATGGACCATGCGGTTGCCGTTTGCGCTGTCGGGTGTCGTCGTGGTGCTGCTGACTGTGCGGTTGATGACTCGGTTGTTTGATGCCCGCATTGGCTGGTTGTCGGGGATGGTGCAGGCGACGACCGTGTATACGGTGATGTATGCGCGGCTGGCGGAATCGGACATGCTGCTGCTGGTGTTTGTGCTGGGGGCGATTACCGTCTTTCAAGAAGTTGAGACCCGGTTCGCAACTTTGACTCCCACCGAATTGCACCGTTTTCGGCTGGCGTTCTGGGTGCTGGTGGGACTGACGAACCTCGCCAAAGGAGTTGCGTTTGGAGCGGTCTTGATCGCCTTTACGTGCGGCGGCTGGATCTTGCTGCGGCGAGACTGGCAGGCCATCCGTCGCTGGTGGTCACCGCTGGGGATCTTACTTGGCGTCGCGGTCGCTGTTGCCTGGCCTGTAGCCGTGGTGATGTACGATCCTGAGGCCCTCGAATTATGGAAGCGGCACTTGTTTGATCGAGCCTCCGGGACGCTGGGATATACTCAGCCGCCGTGGTATTACCTCGTCCAATGGCCCTTGCAGATGCTCCCCTGGACGCCGTTCCTGGTGCTGGCGGCTCCGGCGTCTCTCATGGCGGCGCGGCGCGAGGCTGGCAGTGATCGGTTTTGCTGGTGGTGGTTCCTGGGACAGATGTGTTTGTTGTCCTGTTCGTCAGGGAAACATCATCACTATCTGATTTACGCGTTGCCCGCGCTGTCGCCGATTGTTGCCCAGGGATTGGTGTCTGCTGCGAGCCAACTTGCTGATGTCAGTCGTTCGTGGCGACGATGGACGGTGGGGTTGCCGATTGCGGCCGGTGGCTTATTGATTGCCGGTGTTGTGGCCGGCGGCCTGCGTAGTGAATGGCGCATCGACGGTTGGGTGTTTGTGCCGCTGGTCAGCGTGGGATGCGTGTTGCTCGCCTGGCAGTTGGCTCAGCGGAATGTGGTCCGATCCACAGCCGTTTTGCTGAGCGTGATTGTCCTGGGGCATATCTATGCTCAGGTCGTGGTCATGCCGCGAGTGGATACGTCGGCCGCCGATAAGCGATTCCTCGCCGAGGTCGAGCGGACCGTCGGCCGCGAGCAAGTTCTGGCCGCCTGTGGCAGTCAGGAAATGGCTCAGCACATCTTCTATCTCGAACGTCCGATCATCGGCATCTGGAATCCGGCGGACCTGCCGCAGGCGTTGCCGCCGAGCGACCAGATCTTCGTGATCGCCCGCGGGAATGCTCGCGCGGAGCTGGCGTTGCTGGGATCAGTCGAACAGATCCTGCAGAGCACCTACACGCGACGCGAGAAATCGCCGTCGGATCGGTTTACCTTGTTTCGGGTGAAGCCGGCACCGTCAGTCGCGGCGAAGTAACGCAGGTTCGTAGGACGGGTCTCCAGGCCCGTCCGAGCCCGTCACATTCAACTTGAAACAAGTTCACCTCTCGCGAACTTCGCGCAGCACACGGCTCGATTTGTTCATCGAGGTAGAGCTGCTTCAATAAGCCAGAATTTGGGTGCCACTGGCTGTGCCAGTGCGTTGCCGGACAGGGTGACGATAGACTCTCGGCACTGGCATAGCCAGTGGCACCCAATTCAGGAATCTATTGATTGATGAAGTCGTTTGGCGAATGCGGGCCGTTTGGACGGGCCTGGAGCCCCGTCCTACGAATCGGCTACGCCTACTTCAGCGCCAGTTTCGGCTTCTCGCCACCGATCGAAATCAGGTGGTTCAGCGTGCGGAGATACAAACGACCACCGGCCACGGCAGGCGTGGAATGCATCGTCTCGCCCAGCGGGTTGCGGGCGATCAGCTCATAGTTGTCGGTCGCCGACAGGACGACGACTTCGCCATCGGCGGAGGGACAATACAGCTTGTCGCCGATGCAGATCATGGAACCGTAAAACGTGCCGCCGACCCGCTTTTGCCAGACTTCTGCACCGGTCTTGGCGTTGACGCAGGTGGCAATTCCACCGTCGGAGATCATGAACAGCCAATCGCCTTTGGCAATCGGTGTGGGCACATAAGGTCCGACTTTATCGACCTTGTAGGCGATGGTACCGGCCATCGGATCGGCGCTGTCTTTCGGATGGACGGCCACCAGGAAATTGCCGCCATTACCCGAACCACACGAAATGGTGATCAAGCCACCCGCCGTAATGACGGGCGAACTGACGCTGCGTTTGTTGATCAGCGAGGGAATCTCCCAGACGACCTTTCCCGTCAGCGGATCGAGGGCCTTCATCCCCATATTCGATTCATTCATGATCAGCTCGTCCTTGCCGGACGAATTCTTGCGGAAGCAGGGGGTCGAGTAGGGGACGGTCGTGCTCTCGCAAGGCAATTGCCAGACGGTCTCGCCGGTCTTCTTGTCGACCGCGATGACGCTGCTCTGTCCGCCGCCGTCTTTGTCCTGGGAATTCACCAGGATGACGAGATTCTCGTAGAGAATGGGTGAGACACCGGCACTGTGCTGGCTGACGTAAGAACCGAGATTGCGTTTCCACTTTTCGTTGCCGTCGTGGGTCATCGCCAGCAGCGTGTATTCCTCGGGGGCCGACCAGGAATAATAGACCATGTCGGCGTCACAGGCGGCCGAGGGCGACGCGAAGCTGTTGAGCTTGTGCCGCTTGTGGACGGCGGAAGTGTAGCTCTGGGTCCACAGCACCTTGCCGCTCGTATTCAGGGCGAAAACCTTGCGTTCCGCGGTGGCGTCATTGGCACCGGTGAGGAAGATTCTGTCGCCCCACAGGACTGGGGAGGAGTGTCCCGCGGCGGGTAGTTCGACCTTCCAGTGATAGTCCTTGTCGGTCCACGTCGTGGGGATCGACTTGGCATCGCTGATGCCCGACCCGTTGGGCCCGCGGAAGCGAGTCCACTCTTGTGCCCCAGCCAGCGAGGTCATCGCCACGGCTACGATCCAGACAACACTGGCGCAACGTACCACTCGCATGGAACAACTCCCCTTTGAGTCTTCAGGAACAGCCGACGCTTCGGACAACGGTCGAATGCGTCCTATGCTAATCGATGCAACTGGAATTGCCAACGCGGTATAGGTTACTTATGCGTTCGTATGGCGGTTGGATGCCCGCATGATATGAAAAACCACTGATGCAATTCTGCTGGACTGGGTCTCGCGGTGAGACCACGCCTTGGCCGTGTTTGATGTATCAAAAACCAACCGGAACCAGTGGACCATTTACGGCACAGAAGACGGAGAGTCGATTTTACACGCGTTTTTTAGCCACAGAAGGACACAGAAGAAACACAGAAATTAGGAATAGAATTCGTCTTGTGATTCTGTGTTTCTTCTGTGTCTTTCTGTGGCTAACTCCCTCTTCTTAAATCTCTGTGTTCTCCGTGTCTCCGTGGTGAATTTTCCCGGGGGATGATTTGCCAAACACGGCTCCGAGTGTGTTTTGGTGACTCTGCTCCGCGAATAGTAGGTAGATTGATCAAACACGCCTTAGGTAGGCGTTCTGCGGCGGCATAGCAGTTGCCTTTAGAAGGGCTTCCAGATAATCATTCGGAAATCGGCCCTGACAGACCCTGCACGTGCATGCAAAATGGGCAGTGGCTGCTGACTGTCGCGGCAGCGCCGGATATCAGTTATTGACGCAAGTTCTTTTCTGATTGGACGCTGTCGAGTGGTGGGCAAGCGGGCGATCATGTGTCATGATTGCCTTGCGAGTCGCGCGGCAAACTGGCGAAAGTTTTCCCACCAGCACAATTGGGAAGATCGCTAGAACTGTCTCGACGACTCGTTTTGTACTTGATGTTGGTGAATATTACGGTGGATGGGAGGGCGAGGGACCCAGAGGGTACCCCGCCGAGCCTAAGGCGACCGAAGGTCGGCGTCCGCCGGAGGCATGAAATCAGCCGCCGGCGGACTCCGAGCTAAAGCTCGCTTTCGGCTCGGCAGGAGCCTCGCCCTCCCATCAGCCTGGTTCTGCAGGATGGCAGTTACTGAATTGAGAGATGCGTCATGGATGGCCAACACATACTGCCGCTCCGGTGAGCCAGACCCGTTTCGTCTGCGTCTCACTTATTGAAGAATTGACGAAATTCAGAAAGTCCGTGAGATGACCATTCGTGTGGCCTTGCACCATCGCACCGCGTACCACTACGACCGTACCATTACCGTTTCGCCGCAGGTCGTCCGCTTGCGGCCGGCTCCGCATTGCCGGACGCCCATTACCAGTTATTCGATCAAGATCACGCCGGAATCGCACTTCCTGAACTGGCAGCAGGACCCGTACGGCAATTTTCTGGCACGCCTGGTTTTCCCGGAAAAGACGTCCGAATTCGTCGTGGAAGTCGACGTGGTCGCGGAAATGACCGTGATCAATCCGTTCGATTTCTTTCTGGAACCCGAGGCGAACGACTTCCCGTTCGAGTACTCCGAAGCGGCCAAGACGCAGCTGCACCCGTATTTGGCCTTGGAGAAATCATCGCCGAAGTTAGATGCGTTCGTCGCTGGGGCTCCTCATAAGTCGGTTGGCACGGTCAACTTCCTCGTCGATCTGAATCGCTACGTGCATGAAGCGGTCGGCTATGTGATCCGGCTGGAGCCGGGTGTGCAGACCGGCGAGGAAACGCTGACTAAGAAGAGTGGTTCGTGCCGCGATTCGGCCTGGTTGCTGGTGCAACTGGTGCGGCACTTGGGTTTGGCGGCCCGGTTTGTGTCGGGTTACCTGATCCAGTTGAAGCCGGATCAGGCTCCGATTGAAGGCCCCACGGGATCCCTCACCGATTTCACCGATCTGCATGCCTGGGCGGAAGTGTTTCTGCCGGGTGCCGGCTGGGTGGGTCTCGACCCGACCTCGGGACTGCTGGCTGGGGAAGGTCATATCCCATTGGCGGCGACTCCGGATCCGGAATCGGCTGCCCCGATCACCGGCGGCGTCGAAGATTGCGAATGCAAATTCGGGTTCGACATGTCGGTCCAGCGCATTCATGAGGATCCGCGCGTTACGAAGCCTTACACGGAAGAGCAGTGGACTTCGATCGAACATCTGGGCGAAGAAGTCGACCGCGAGCTGGCGAAGGGACCGAAGCTCTTCACGATGGGTGGCGAGCCCACGTTTGTTTCAATCGACGACCGCGATGGCGATGAGTGGAACACGGGAGCCCTCGGCAAGAACAAGCGGAAGCTGGCCGGGACGCTGTTCCTGCGGATGGCCGACAAATTCGCAACAAGTCCGTTGCTGCATTATGGCCAGGGCAAATGGTATCCCGGTGAACCACTGCCGCGCTGGGCTTTGACCTGCTACTGGCGGAAGGACAAGCAACAGATCTGGAAGAATCCAGAACTGATCGCCCAGGACGATCGAGATTATGGCTGCGATTCAGGCGATGCCCATAACTTCATCAATCGCCTCGCCGAGCGGTTGCAAGTGAATACGGAACATATCCTGCCGGGCTACGAAGATACGTGGTTCCACTTGCTGAAGGAGCGCAAGCTGCCGGTCAATGTGGATCCTTTGCAGTCGAACCTCAAGAAGCCCGAAGAGCGGACACGGCTGGCCAAGCTGTTAGAGAAGGGGCTCAATGAGGTCGTGGGTTTCGTGCTGCCGTTGAAGCCGGCGACCGATACGCCCACTAATATCACATGGAAAAGTGGTCCGTGGTTCCTGCGTCAGGAGCGGATGTATTTGATTCCCGGTGATTCGCCGATGGGCTATCGGTTGCCGCTGGATTCGTTGCCGTGGGTGGCTCCGGGAGATGCGCCTCAAATCCACCAACGTGATCCGCTGGCTGACCGGCCCGAGTTGCACACCGCAACGTATCGCGAAAATCGACCTAATCCGTACAGCTACAGCGTGAATCCCAACGGGAATGGCAATGGCAACGGAAATGGCCATCCCTACGGCACGGGTGAGCCGCCGGTCGCCCAGTCGCTGCGCTGGGTTACGCAGATGGCCAACGCCGGAGTGGAAGCGGCCAGCAAAGCCATGCTCGGTTTCGGCGACGGTCTGGGACTGGGGCAGGACACGGACCTCGCGGGGGGAACCGCTGCCGTGATGGAACCGGATCTCGCGACCTCCACGACCCCGATCGCGACGACTTACCAGGCGACGGCCGCGACGACTGACGTGGCACCCAGGTTGAATGAATCGGCAGTGAACTCGATTCGCACCGCGCTGTGTGTCGAAGCACGGGGTGGCGTCTTGCACGTCTTCATGCCTCCCGTCGCCTTGATCGAAGAGTACCTCGAACTGATCGCCGCAGTCGAGGAGACTGCCGCTCAGTTGTCGTTGGCGGTCCGCATTGAAGGCTATACGCCGCCCCGCGACTACCGTGTCGAACAGTTTGGCGTGACCCCGGATCCCGGAGTCATCGAAGTCAATCTGCAGCCGGCTAACAACTGGCGCGAACTGGTCCACAACACCAGCATCCTCTACGAAGAGGCCCGTCAGTCACGGTTGTGTACCGAAAAGTTCATGCTGGATGGCAAACACACGGGCACCGGTGGCGGTAATCACATCGTCCTCGGCGGACCGTCGCCCAAGGACAGCCCGTTCTTGCGACGGCCCGACTTGCTGGCCAGCCTGGTGGGTTATTGGAACAATCGCCCGTCGCTCTCGTACCTGTTCTCGGGGCTGTTCATCGGTCCGACGAGTCAGGCCCCCCGCGCCGACGAAGGCCGTAACGAGAATGTTTATGAACTGGAGCTGGCGTGTTCGCAAGTGCCATTGACGGGTTCTGTCCCGCCGTGGCTGGTCGATCGCTTGTTCCGCAACCTGCTGGTCGACTTGACCGGCAACACGCATCGTGCCGAGTTCTGCATCGACAAGTTGTACTCCCCGGACAGTTCAACCGGTCGCCTGGGACTGGTCGAGATGCGCGGGTTTGAAATGCCGCCGCACGAACGAATGAGCTTGACTCAACAGTTGCTCGTGCGGGCCATGCTGGCGTGGTTCTGGAAGAAACCGTACCGTCAACCGCTTGTACGCTGGGGGACGTCGCTGCACGACAAGTTCATGCTGCCGCACTTCGTCTCACAAGACTTCGGCGAGGTTCTCGAGGACCTGGCCGAGGCGGGCTTCGAGTTTGATCGTGAATGGTTCGCCCCGCACTTCGAGTTCCGCTATCCTTTCATCGGCCAGATCGAGCAAAAGGGCCTGACGTTAGAAGTTCGGCAAGCTGTCGAGCCGTGGAACGTCCTGGGTGAAGAACCGGGGGCTGGCGGCACGGCTCGGTACGTCGATTCGTCGGTCGAACGCGTCCAAGTCAAGGTGAAGGGGATGACCGATCTGCGGCACGTCGTCACTTGCAACGGACGACGGGTCCCGCTGCGGGCGACCGGAGTCCAGGGCGAATATGTCGGTGCCGTAAGGTTCCGGGCCTGGCAGCCACCCTCGTGCCTGCACCCGACGATTCCCCCGCATGCACCGCTGGTATTTGATCTCATCGACGCCTGGAATCAACGGTCCATTGGCGGATGTAAGTGGGATGTTTCGCATCCGGGAGGGCTCAACTTCGAGTTCTTCCCAGTGAACGCCAACGTAGCAGAGAGCCGCCGGGTAGCGAGATTCTCGTCAATCGGGCATACTCCAGGTTCACAGGCAGTGCCGCCGGTCGAAATCAATGCGGATTATCCGCTGACGTTGGACCTGCGGCGGCCAGTGTATCCGGCCATGCCGGGGAATGGTCCGTGACGATGTAGGAAGAAATAGGACCCCCGTGGCAGACGCTGCCAGCGTCTGTATTCCAACGCTAGCGGAATCGGCCACGGAGACCACGATCGGTCGTCGAAGTCATAGGGAGATGCAGCGAAAATGAGTTTAACCACCGGTACGGTGAGTGCTCACCCGACCGGCGAGTTCGCGTCACTTTATCAGCCGTCCCACCAGTTCTATGACGAAATGGTGTCGGCTGGCGGCGGCATTCGTCCGGCTTGGGCCCAGTTCGTACCGAGCTTGGACGAATTGGGAGCCGACGGCCTGACTCAACGCACCGAGCAGGCCCGCCGCCTGCTGCGCGAAAACGGAGTGACGTATAACGTCTACGGTGCGTCGCAGGATCTCGAACGTCCCTGGGACCTGGACCCGTTGCCGATTCTGTTGCCGGAATCGGAATGGGAGCCGTTGTCCGAAGCCGTGCAGCAGCGGGCACTGTTGCTAGACAAATTTCTCGCGGATATCTATGGGCCGCAAACGGTCCTGAAATCCGGTGTGCTGCCGCCACATGCGATCTTCCAACACCCGGGATATCTGCCCCCGTGTGCGGGCATCGTGCCGCCTACTGGAGTGTTCCTCCATTGGTATGCGGCCCAGTTGGCCCGGCGTTCCGACGGCAGTTGGGCCGTGTTGGGAGATCGCACGCAAGGCCCATCGGGTGCCGGCTATGCGGTCGAGAACCGGATCATTGTCTCCCGCACATTACCGCAGGATTTTCAGAACTCCAACGTCGTGCGACTGGCGTCGTTCTTCATCACGTTGCGGAACACGCTGGCGAATCTGGCGCGCCAGCACCGCGAGAATCCCCGCGTCGTTTTGCTCACACCAGGGCCGAGCAGTTCACGCTACTTCGAAGACGTGTACCTCGCCCGGTATCTGGGTTATGCGCTGGTGGAAGGCGGCGACCTCACGGTGCGTGGGGTCGGGGTCTACCTGAAGACCTTAGGCGGACTGCTGCCGGTCGATGTCATCCTGCGGCGCATGGTCGATGCGGATTGCGATCCTCTCGAGCTGAACCCCGATTCGATTATGGGAATTCCGGGTCTCGTTCAAGCGGCGCGCGACGGACAGGTCGTGATCGCCAATGCGCTCGGTAGCGGATACCTGGAAGCTCCCATTCTGCAACCGTACTTGCCGGCCATCTGCCGCCATCTGCTGGGGCAAGACCTCAAATTGCTGGGAGCCCAAACCTGGTGGTGCGGTCAGCGCGAACAACGGCTGTATGTTGAAGAAAACTTCGACAAGCTGATCATTCGCCCGGCCTTCCGCCAACGTAAGGTGCGGACACACGCCGGATGGTTGCTGTCCGCTGACGACAAGGCGAAGTTACTGGCCGAAATGCGAGCTCGTCCGAATCAGTTTGTTGCCCAGGAGCCGATTCCGGGGTCGACTGCCCCGATCTGGAACGGCACGGAATTGCAGCCGTGGCACGTCACCTTCCGCGCCTATGCAGTCGCGCACGACGGGGGCTATCAGATCATGCCCGGCGGGTTGTCACGAGTCGCACCTCGGGCGGAAATGCTGACCGAGTCGATGACCGCGGGACAGCGCAGTAAGGATGTGTGGATCCTCTCGGATCGGCCCGTGGAATCGGTGTCACTATTGCGTCCACTGAGTACAGCGCTGGAACTGCGACGCACCGGCAACGACCTTCCCAGCCGGGCCGCCGATCATCTCTTCTGGCTCGGACGGCTGATTGAGCGATCCGAAGCCAAGGTGCGTCACGTCCGCAGCGTCGTGGCCCGCATGACGAGTGAACTGCAACCCGCCGGACTGGCCGAGCTGCACATGTTGTTCGTGGCGTTGGACGACACCTGGGAATCACCAGTCGCCGACCTGGATTTAGAAGATCCCGAAGCCTGGCCCAAGTTGCGTGAGGCGGTGTGGGAATTTCTGTACGATCCCAAGCGCAAAGGGGGATTGCTGGAAACTCTGCACAATGCCAATCGGACCGCGTCGATCGTGCGCGATCGCATCTCGGTCGACGGCTGGCGGATTGTGAATCAGCTGGAGCTTCATCCACAGACCAGCGACGATGAATCGGTCGAGGTTGATCTGGGTGAAGCGCTGATGCCGCTGAATCATCTGTTGATGTTGCTCTCGGCGTTTAGTGGTATTAGTACAGACAGCATGACGCGTGGTCCGGGCTGGCGGTTCCTTGATATCGGTCGCCGCATCGAACGTGCGTTGCAGACCGTGCGGTTGATTCGTGGCTTGCTGGTCGATGCCCAAGCCGACTTGCTGCCGCGACTGGAAGCGATGCTCGAAATTGCCGATAGCTCGATGACCTACCGCTATCGTTACCTGACCACATTGCAGTTGGCACCGGTACTCGATCTGGTGTTGGTCGACGAGACCAATCCTCGCGCGGTCGGTTTTCAACTGGTGGCGCTGGCGGAGCACGTCAAGAATCTCAGTCGCGATCGGGGCGAGTTCGTCCGCAGCCCGGAACAGAAACTGATGCTGGCCGCGCAGGCCGCGTTGCGACTGGTTGATGTAGAGGCGTTTTGTTCAGTAAATGGATTGGAAGACCGCGTGTTGCTGGATGATTTCCTGGAGCACGTGGCGTTGGATTTGCGATCGCTTTCGGACAGCATTACGCATACTTACCTGACACACACGGCGACCGCGCGTCACCTCGATACGCTGGTGTCGGCCAACAGAAAGTAGCGCTCATGCAATACTCTGTCAGACATACGACGACCTATTCGTACTCGGATGCCGTGGCCCTCTGCCAGAATCAGATTCATCTGACACCGCGACCGACGCCGTGGCAGTCGTGTGCCGATTTTGAGTTGGAGATTTCCCCCGAACCGGTTGTCCGGCGCCGCTGGACCGATATATTCGGGAATGAAGTCTGGTATTTTTCCATTGAAGAGCCGCATAAAGAACTGTCGATCACCGGCCGCAGTAAAGTGGCGGTCATCCAGCACTCCGCGACCACGCAGCGGCAGACGCCTGCCTGGGAAACTGTCCGCGACCAGCTGGCCGAGGCGGGCACGCTGGAAATGCGGTTGGCCGCCCAGTTCTGTTTCGAGTCGTGGTATGTGCATTACCTGCCTCAAGCCCTCGAATATGCGGCGGCGAGCTTCCAGCCCAATCGGCCGATTCTCGATGCGGCGATGGATTTGATGAGCCGTATTCATGCCGAATTCAAGTACGTTCCGGCGTCCACGGCCGTGACGACCTCGACGGCAGAAGTCATGCAGCGACGTTGCGGAGTCTGCCAGGATTTTGCCCATCTGCAGATCACATGCTTGCGGAGCCTGGGATTGGCCGCACGCTACGTCAGCGGCTACCTGATGACCGATCCCCCGCCGGGGCAACCCCGATTGGTGGGGGTCGATGCTTCCCACGCGTGGCTGTCAATCTATTGCCCGGGGATGGGCTGGGTGGACCTCGATCCGACCAATAATGTGATCCCGCATTTGCGTCACGTCACTGTCGGCTGGGGTCGAGACTATAGCGATGTCTGTCCGATCCAAGGCGTGTTTACCGGCGGCGGAAAGCACGCGATGCGGGTGTCGGTGGACGTCAGTCCGATTGCGAATGCCGGCGAGTGACCTGCGAAGTTGCATGATTCGAGCTTAGGAACACTGAGTTGCCAATTTGATACTATAGCGGTCTAATCTAAGGTGCTCGGAGATCGCCGCGACACGCGGAAAAGATCATGGCGATTGATGGGAGGGCGAGGCTCCCGCCGAGCCTAACACGAGCTTTAGCTCGGCGACCGCCGGAGGCATCGTACGGTGCCTCCGGCGGACGCCGACCTGCGGTCGTCTTAGGCTCGGCGGGAGCCTCGCCCTCCCATGAGCGTGGACCTGCAATTAGCCAGGCTGGCGTTTATTGGAGTTGGAGCATCCATGACCGAAGCGGTTGGTGAAACACGCCCCGTCCGTTTAGCGGAAGGGCCGGTGGTGTATCTGCCTCACGAAGAGTTTGGCCTGATCGATCTGGCGGTCATCCTGGTGCGGCGTTGGATGTGGATCGTTGCCGGATTGGCCATCGCCCTGTCGGCAACCTGGTGGGTGCTATCGCGAGCTCCCGTACGCTATGAAAGTCGTGGCGTGGTCAAGATCGGCCACAACCGCGTCAGCTTGCCGATCACGCCGACGAAAGATCAGCAAGACGTCCTGCTGGAAGCGGCCCCGGTCGCGGCGTTGCGAGTCTCCCGGGAATACGCAGCTCATTCTCCCCTGGGGCAAAAGTTCGGCGGATCGTATGTGTCCGATGCCGTGTTTGAACGAGGGGCAGATGAACTACTCACGATTGCGGCACGCGGTTCCTCGCCCGAGGCTGTCCGCGATTTCTTGAACGCCGTCCTGACGGAATTTGTTGAGTACCATAAGACGCTTTATTCCGAAGAACGCCAGATTCTTCGGGACCGCCTGGACATGATTGCCCTGGAGCAAGATCGTATCTCTACGGAATTAGGAAGTCTGGAGCGGCCTCCGACCAAGGTCGATCAGAACGAGACGCTGCTGGCGGTCAGGCAACTCAGTCGTGCTCAGTTCCTGCAGCAGGAGTTGTCTCTGGAACAAGAGTCAGTCCGCCTGCAACGCGACATCATTAATTTGCAATCACCACCGACTCAGCGTATTTCGAATGCGACGCTACCGACGTCGCCTGTTGAGCCTCGCCGCAACATGACCTGGAGCATCGGGGCCGGCCTGGGTCTGTTGTTGGGTTGCGGCCTGGCGTTCTTCTTTGAATTTCTGCAACAAGTCCTTCGACGGCTACGAGTACCCGAGCAGAAAAAATGATTTACGCACCCGGCTCGCCGGGGCAGTTCTCTTGCCTCCACGAGAGTAATTAGTAACTATGCGCACACGAACGCTGGTGTTGATTTGGTTGTGTGCATTGGCGGCCGTGGCGTATCTGCAACGGAATCTGGGCGTCGCTGAAAGCACAGTGCGCACTCAGTTGCAACTCACTAAAGATGATATGGGGGTGCTGCAGAGCTGCTTCTTGTGGAGCTATGCGCTCTTCCAGATACCGACTGCCTGGCTGGGACATCGGATGGGCCCTCGCTTTGGTCTGACGGCATTTTGTTTCACGTGGTCGCTGGCGACCGGCCTGACCGGCGTGTCGGAATCTTTCTGGGTGCTGTGTGCCGCGCGGATGCTGTCAGGATTTGGACAGGCTGCGGCGCTGCCCGGGATTGCGGAAGTTGTGTCGCTCTGGTTCCCGCAGTCGGTGCGGGGACGTGCTACGGCGTTGGTTGCCGCCAGCATGCAGATTGGGGCGGCGCTCAATGCCTTCGCCACGGCTCCGCTGTTGGACGATTTTGGCCTGATGGGATACTTCTGGGTCCTGGCAGTTCCAGGTTTCATCTGGGCCTTGGGATTCTACGTCTGGTTTCGCGATAACCCGCGCGACTTTACCAAGCTCAGCCCGGTGGAGATCGCCGAGCTGCCGATCCCTCACCATCAACAGACCGGCGCCGGGGACTTCACGTGGTGGAAACTGTTAAGCAGCCCTGTGCTCTGGCTGATTTCCGCGCAGCAGTTTTGTCGCGCCGCCGGCTATATCTTCTTTGCCACATGGTTTGCGACGTATCTGCAGGAGACCCGTCATTTCAACGTCAATCAATCAGGCATCGTCACGGGATGTATGTTTGTCGGAGTCTTGATTGGAGCCATCGTGGGAGGTGTCCTTTCAGACTGGATTCTGCAGCGCACCGGCAAGGCTTACTGGGCGCGTCAGGGGGTCGCAATTGTCAGCATGCTCGCGTGTGCGGCATGTATTGCGGGGTCATGGGCGGTGACTGGAGACAAGTGGCTGGTGGCGGTACTGGCGATGAGTTTAATGACGTGCGGAGCATTCTTTTCCGGAGTGGGCGGCCCCGCCGGCTACACGGTGACGATGGACGTGTCGGGAAAGTCAGTCGCGATCGTATTCGGATTTATGAATACGGCCGGAAATCTGGGAGCGGCACTGTTTCCGCTCGTCATTCCGTGGCTACTCGGCCCGAGCAAGGATCAATGGGATTTGGTCATCTTGGTGTTCGTAGTACTCTATTTATCAGCGGCCGTCTTCTGGTCGTTGATTCGCTCCGGCCGCACGGTTTTCGGACAGGCTTAATCTAGTTCAGACTATCCCGGAGGGATTGAAGAGGGTAGCCGGTGGTTGAGCGCAGCGACACCACCGGTTTAGTGGTATTGTGTGATCACGACCCTGGAGGGGTCGCAGAGTCGATTCTCTGCGACCCCTCCAGGGTCGGGCTTTCATCCTTTACCTTTCCGGTGGTGTCGCTGCGCTCAACCACCGGCTACTCTCTGTGAACCCTTCGGGGTCGACGAACACGTCCATCGCGGGACTTAAGTTTTCGGTGTTCCCTTTTTCGCAGCCGGCACTGCCCGCTCCAGTTCCTTCAGCTCTTCATCAAACGCTTTCAGCTTTTCATCATCCAGATATTTCTGAATGATCTGCGAGGCCTCTCCGCAGACTCGTTCGATGTAGGCTGCTGCCCCTTTATCCTTGGCCGCTTGGGCTGCTTTGATCGCCGGGATGCGGATGGCATTCAGCTCTTTGAGATAATTGTCCGTCGAGGGGAGCAATCGCAATTCCGTACGTAATTCGTTCGCTGACTTCCAATCTCCCAGTTGCACCAGCCGCCGGATGCGCGCGATCAGGACGGCTCGTTGGGCGACGGTGTCGGTCAGATTGGATTGCAGAATGGAGAGTTCCCCCTCGACTCTTAAGCGAATCGAATCGTCCGGGAGTTCGGCGGTGACTTGGGCTTCCAGGCCGGGGACCAAGGGCAGCCGGGCGAGTGTCTTATCGCCACTGCGGACCGAGAGCCACAACAGCGGGTCAACGGATCGCGCGGGGATGCGGATCGTTCCGTTGCGATCGGTCATCATGCGAACGGCGGGAACATCGGGCTTGGATTTCGCGTCGACGACGACTCCCACTAAAGGTTTGACGGGTGCCTGGCGCGAGATCAGTCGTAATTCGGTCTGGGATGCGACCGGTTCCAGAGCGCGGGCCAGGATGTCAATCCGGGGCCGCCGGCGGTTGGGGAGTGCGGACCGCAGACCGCTGACGACGCGGGCTTGGCCGTGGGCTCGGCTCTCGGGATTGATCTCGCTGACTTGCAGCAGAGTCCAGGGGACAGGTTGCAGCTTTTCGACCATCCCTTGGGGATTGCGATAGCGCAGAAACGGCTGCCAGAACTGACCCGCTCGCAGTTGTGCGCAGGTCGGATCGGCGGGGGTCAGGGCTCCGGCTTGGACGGTGACCGCTGCGACGCCGTCCGTAATGCGTTCGATCTGCAAGCGAGGCCGGAACAGGTCGTGAGCCAGACGAAATACGGCAGCGGGTAACTCACGCCGCTGCGGAACTGGTCGCGATATTGCAGTGCCCAGAGTTCGGCCGACAGGGTCCCACTCGCGGCCACTTAACTGATACTCGCCTCCGGAATACTCCAGAGTGACCAGGAATGTTTTATCAAAGGTTTCCGTAGTCCAATCGGCGGGCAGCTTTTCCGCTGTGAGTCTGGCGAGATGTTGCGCCGACATGGGAAACAGCCACTTGTTTTCATCAGTCGTCACGGTCCACATTTCGCCGAGAAGGCGGTCCGAGATCTCTGGGATTTCTTTGAGAACCGATTTGCAGAGTGCGACTTCCAGTTCGGGCGATTCTGCGTAGGACAGGGAGATCCGGACGCGATAGGGTTGCAGTTCGAAGGGGACTGCGACGGGTTCGGCGGCGGGGAGATTGGTCGAGGACAACAGGCAAATGATGATGCACGCAGCCGAAGTCACCAGACTTCTGAGCCGTATCCGGCAGGCGTCAGAATTCTTACGAATTCTGCTACGCGACGCGTCGTAGATCATGGCGCGTCCTTTGGAAACCAGGGTTGCAGTTGCCAGCGTTCGACGTCCTGATACGGGAACATCGGGCGGTTTGGGAGTCCGCGCAGTTGTTTGCGACTCAGCATGAATTCCGAGACTTCCCACAACGGAAGTAAGTGGACTTCAGACCACAGATCGCGATGCAATTGCCGCAGTTGCCGCTCGGCTGAGGGCCAGTCTCCGGCCTGGTCTACGGCGATCAATTCCTGACGCAGCCAGTCGGGCAGGTGGGCCAGTGATTCGACCTTGGCATGCGTGTCCAGCGTGAGGCACGGCCACAGTTCAGTCAGGGGCTCCGTCATCTGGATCGAGCGATAGAGCATGTCCCATGGGGCAGGTTCGGCGGCGGCATTGAATGGAATCTGAGGGCCGACCTCGATGACCTCGACAGCGATGCCCACGGTTTCCCACTGCTTGGCGAGGGCCCGGGCTGCGGCTTGTTCCACGAGATCGGACGAGACTCCCAGTCGCAACTTGGGGATCTCGCCATTCAATTCTTTTTTGGCCGCGAGCAACATCGAGTAGGCCAGCCGCGTGTCGAAGCGATGTGGCGAAACCAGGGAATTCGTGGCGGAGTGCTGATTGGCGTAGGGACCGGAGGTGATCCGGCCGCGGGCCAGCGACTGGCCTTTCAGGACGACGTCGTTCAAGATTGTCTGGCGGTCGGTAGCGTACACTAAGGCGCGCCGCAGCGAACCGTTGCGGAGAGCTGGGTGCCGCGGATGGAATTGGATGAGGTGCGTCCGGGGCTGGGCGAATTCGAACAAGCTCACCTCGGGCAGCTTGGCGACTCGTGCCAGGTCGGATAACGGGACGCGCGGGACAAACGTGATTTCTCCCCGCAGCCAACCCTGCCAGAGTCTTTCATAAGAGGGATAGCGTCGTTCGACAATCTCACCGAGATAGTACTCTTTGCCGGTCGCCGGCTGGGCCAGGGCGCGGCGGTAGATGATGCGCTCGGGCGAGACTGCCGCGCGGGCAAACCGTTGCCGGGCCGTTTGAATCGTGCCGATCGCTGATTCTGAGGAGTTAATCAACGGGATTGCAAAGTTGAAGATGGCCTCGGGGCGTAACGGGGCATGTCGAAATTCGACGCTGAATTCAAACGGAGATAAACTGCGGACCCCGGAGACATAACTTGCGAAGCGCTCGTCAAATTCCGCGTGGGTCGGATCGAGCCGGGCGGCGATCTCCGCGACGACAGGGCCTGCGGTCACGACTTCGCCACCTTCCCAGGGAGCAGTCTGTTTCTTCAAACGGAACAGAATGCTGCGGCCGAGGTCGGTCGGTTCCCAGTCTTGGATGAAACGCGTGTGATAGCGCACCAGACGCTCATCCATGCGGGCTGGTTCGAATAGCCCCGATTCCAATAAGCGACTTTCACGCTCCACTGCGACGGGGGTACTTGAGGCGCCCGCGGCGAGTTCCAAAGTCCCTACGTACAGTCTTTGGTAGCGCTGGCAAATGCGACGATAACCGTCACCAATTTCGGATCCGTCCGGCCAGATCTTCACGGCGAGTTCGGCATGATCGACGGCAACGGAACCGTCCCCCGCTTGTTCGGCAGTCGCCGCCGCCTGCAGTTCTTTTGTGGCGAGGGCTGTCAGTTCCTGCGTCCGTCGCGTGACGACAGCATGGTTCGGAAAACTGCGTCTCAGGCGCGCAATAAAGTGCCGGGCCCGCCGATAGTCGCGGGCGGCGATCGCTTCCTGAATGAGGGGATCGATGGCCAAACCGAGTTGGATGTCCAACTCGGGGTAGGTCGGATTCCGATTAAAAACCTGGTCGAATTGGGCGAGAGCCTGTTCGTAAAGTTTTTTCTTGAGCTTCATCAGCCCTTCGATGAATTTCAAACGATCGCGTCGCTCGCCGATTCCCGACCAGTTCGGATCGCGCTGCTGCAGCGAGGTCAGCAGCTCATAGGCATCCGCCGCCCGTTCCTCATTCAGCAACAGATCGATACGCTTGAGCATTAAATCTTCATAGTGAATGATCTGGCGGATGCTCTGGTGGTGAATCCGGTATTCGCCGTCTTCCTCGTCGTTTTTCAACAGGACGATGTTGAACTTGTTGAGATCGCGGCGGCGGGCCTTTTCTTCATTGCGAGCCGCATCGTCCGCACCATTGGGCTTCGGAAGCGGAGCGTCCATCGACTTGAGGTAGCGATCGCGAATTTTTTGTAGAGTATTCGGCCGCGGCGAAACGGGTTCGACTTCGAGAACTTTGTT
This sequence comes from Planctomycetaceae bacterium, assembly GCA_021732415.1. Classification (GTDB taxonomy): domain Bacteria; phylum Planctomycetota; class Planctomycetia; order Planctomycetales; family Planctomycetaceae; genus JAKFVC01. Next base: position 280 of record JAKFVC010000007.1, on the reverse strand, counting down.
ACCGCGGACGAGCACAATCCAATCCAGTGCCGGACCTTTCAGCAACCGCTCGAGACTCGGTAATGGCTTTACGTCGAGTGCGGGGAGCTGTTGGAATTCTTCAGATTCGTCGGGTTCCGGGGGAGGGGCGTCGGGATCGTCGGCCGGTTGCGCGGCTTTGGTTGCGGGTGGTTGACTTTGGAGGGCAGGGGGAGCGATCAGCGGGATTAGCGAGATGGCGATTGTCGCGAGCGCATTCTTTAGAAGAATTCGTGAGAATTCTTGAGTTCGCGTGGAAAGC